>CAYXEB010000007.1:0-37708 GCA_964463835.1 uncultured Hellea sp. | reverse complement strand
GCCAGAGTAAAAATGTCGAATAGAGCATGGGGGAGTTAATCAGCTCATTTGCGGCTAAAATAGAGACCTGCCCGCGCCCGTCTTCATTGGCGCGCATCATGTCTTCTAGTTTGAGCGCGGGTTCCCCGAAAAACTGCTCGGCCCCCGCGCGTTCAAGCTTGAGCAAGTTTCGCCGAATAGCGGCCACGGATTGCGTGGTTACATTCCCATATTCGCGTCCGATTTGTTCTTTATTATCTGAGATATAATTGAGCAGCGCGTGCAGGTCTTTCATATCGAGTAGCAGCATTTCCTTATCATCGGCGACTTCAAATGCGATGGTCAGAATACCTTCTTGCGTTTCGGTTAGCTCCATTAAGCGTGAGAGAAGCGTTGGGCCGATTTCTGAAATGGTTGTCCGAATGGGGTGGCCTTGTTTGCCGTAAAGGTCCCAAAAAATTGTCGGCATGGCTTCATAATTATATCCATCGCCTAGCAGGCTTTGATAATCATTACCGATAAGTCCAATTTTCTCAGCGCGGGCGACAAGCTTGTCATGTAGCTTATGTGTCTTGGACCCCGCTTGGCTAAGGCCAGATAAATCGCCTTTCACATCAGCCGCAAATACAGGAATACCCGCTTTGGAGAAGCCTTCGGTTAAAATTTGTAACGTGACCGTTTTCCCTGTCCCAGTCGCGCCAGCAATAAGCCCATGACGATTGGCGAGCTTAAACAAAAGATGCTGATGATTGCCATCGGCGTCAGTGCCCACAAAAATTGAATCGCTCATGAGAGTCCCTGTTTTAATCCTTCATTTCCGCCGCATTTGTGCCGTTTAAGGCTACCGGGGCATTGTCAGCCTTGCTTATGGGGTTTTGAAATTGATTGCAATATTGACGGGCAGGGCGGTGATGCGCATAGATATAAATATGGATAATACAGTTCGTTCTTGCCTCTTAATTCTCACCTTTATTGCTGGGACAACAAGCTTGTACTTCATGCGAGATTTAATTACGCCATTTGCTCTGGCGCTCTTTATCTGGTTGACCATAGACGGCTTGGCGCGCTGGCTTTACGGATTATCAGCAAAGTTTCCATATTGGCTCGCGTTAACCCTCGCTGTTTTTACCGTCCTAGCGAGCCTGACAGGGGTGGTTCTTATCATAACTGGAACAGGGATTGATATTGTCGAGCAGTCGCCGCGTTATGCCAAAAGATTGGAAGTCATTTTTCAATGGCTTGATGGAAAGGTATCAAAAATTGCGGCAAATGTTTTTAAGAAACAAGATTTTCATTTAGCCGCGATAAGTGACCAGATAAACCTAGAGGAACGCATCCCCCAATTTTTATCGGATATTGTCGGCTCACTAAAAAGCTTCGGGTCAAATTTTATGCTGATTGCCATTTATGTCGCTTTTCTTTTCGCGGCTCAGTCAAGCTTTCCTAAAAAAATGGATGACCTTTTCCCTGATATAAATAAGCGTGCCCAAGCGGTCAAAGTTGGGGAACGTATCCGCCATTCCATTGAGAAATATTTGGGCGTTCAAACCATCATAAGCCTCTTGCAAACTTTTGTGAGCTATGTTGCGATGACGGCACTGGGGCTTGATAACGCGCTATTTTGGGCGCTTTTGATATTTATCCTAAATTATATTCCGATTGTTGGCGGATTAGCGGCGATAGTCCTTCCGGTGATGTTCGCCATTGTACAATTTGAAAGTGTTACGCCGATTGTGGTTTTAGCCGCCGCGTTATTTGGCGCTCAATTCATTATCGGAAATACAATACAGCCAAAAATGATGGGGGATAGTATGAATCTCTCCGCCTTGGTCGTGGTCTTATCCTTAACCCTATGGGGCGCGCTTTGGGGCGGAGTAGGCATGTTCCTATCCGCGCCATTGACCGTTGTGATTATGATTATATTAGCTCAATTTCCCACAACCCGCTGGATTGCCGTGCTTTTGTCCGCTGACGGGGAACCCGACATGGATGAAATGGAGAAAAAAGCCAAGAACGCTATGCCGTCCATGTAGGAGCTAACGGCCAAATTATTATTTCAGTTCACGGTACTGTGATAAATCTGTTTATGGCGCTATCTGTTTTTATTGAATACATATTGGCCATGAAAAAGCTAGTTCTTATCTCTGGTCTATTTTTAATGGGCGCAGCATCATGCGGTGCTGCGGGCCCCGCGAGCGAGCAAACCTCCCAAGCGTCTTCCAGTCCCGCAATAAATCCTATCGAAGTTAAGGCGATGACCACAGGTCAACCAGCATCTGTGGTGGAACTGTTTACGTCACAAGGATGTTCCTCTTGTCCGCCAGCCAATAAATTTGCGGCGGCGCTTTCGCAGGATGAAGATAAGCTCGTTTTATCTTACGGTGTGACCTATTGGGACTATCTGGGCTGGAAAGATACTTTCGGCGATCCAGAATTTACGATACGGCAACGCACCTATGGAAAAGCTTTTAAAGAACAAAATATTTATACGCCGCAGCTTGTTTTAAACGGGGCTTCGCATAGTTCTAGATATTCTCGATCAGATGTTGAATCTATGGTTCTTCCTGAAACGAAAGCCGCTGCAAAAATTGTGTTGAGCGAAGGCAAGCTGGTCGTTAAATCTAAAGCTAATGAGAATAGTAAACTGGTTATCGTTTCATATATGCCTGGTATTCAATCTGTTGATGTTAAGCGCGGTGAAAACAGAGGGCGTCAGCTGGAGCTTGCTAATGTTGTTACCAAAGTGATGCCCGCCCAGTGGTCCGGCGAAGTTCTGAAAACTGAGATTGAAGCAAAAGATGGCCAAGCTTATGCAGCCCTATTTCATGACCCCCAAACCGCTGAAATTACAACGGCCGCCGTCTATTATCCTAAATCTTAAGCTTATAGCGCTTAAAACCAAATAAACGCGCCCACACCGGGCTGAAAGGTGCGGGCACGTTCATGTGGTTATCTATTTCACCCATATTATTAACCACAGGCTTCATGGGAGCATGCCGGGTGGCTTTATTATACTGGGTAAAGCTGGGGGATTGACCCGTATGACCCGCCCGACGGCCTAAACTTCTTTAAATAAGGTGTTTCAATCTTGACGAAATTGTGGCGAAAAAAAGGCCCTTCCTAAAACTTTGGACAGGCCAGCGCCTTGCGCGAATAAGATTATAGGCTTGCACCACGCCTTAAACCCATTAAATTCCAAGGATATGGCGTCAAATGTTTTTCAATTAGATCGATCTGGCAATATAAAAAACAGACAACCGTCTCAGGTTGCCTTTAATAGGCAGGAACTGTCTTTAATTATGGGCGTTTACGGCCAAATGGTTTCCAATGGTGATTGGAAAGATTACGCCATGGACTTTTTAAAAGATAAGGCTGTCTTTTCCATATACAGAAAGGCAACAGAGCACGCGCTGTATGAGATTGTAAAAACGCCAAGCCTGCGAAACAAGCAGGGGCAGTTTTCTGTGATGGCCCCAGGGGGCCTGATTTTAAAACGCGGTCATGACCTAAAAACGGTGCTAAGAGTTTTTGATAAGCAAAGATTTCGTGTGCGCTAAATGCTCCGCCAGAACTGGCCGCCAAGGTAAATCTTCAGACATAAAAAAACCCGCCAAGAGGCGGGTTTAATTTTAATATTTGTAATACCCTATTCGCGGCCAAAGAGGCTCAGAAGAATTTGGAACATATTGACGAAGGCCAGCAATAGCGACGCGGCGCCATAAGCGGACATTTTCTTCATCATCGAGGCGTTACCAGCACTCCCGTAATAAACACGCTTAAGCATTTGTGTTTCCCACGCTGTAATCATGGCAATCGCGCCCAGGGCGACGACGTTAATAATGATATCTAAAGGACCTGTTGGACGCAGCGCTGGGAAAAACGCGCCAGCGACTGAAATAGCGACATAGCCAAGAAACGCTGCGAAGGCGTATTTGACGAATGTTCCCAGGTCACGTTCTGTCGAATATCCAAAGAGGCTAAGCGCGCCAAACATGGCGACAGTCATAAAGAAGATTTTAGCAATGACCATTCCGGGTACAAAGACCGAGATGGCTGACATGAAAATACCCAAAAAGGCTGCAAATCCGAAAAGGAAGGCAAGGACGCCGCCCATGGACATTGTTGGTAATTTACGCCCGACAGCTCCAAAAAGGAGTGGGATTGCGAAGACAAAGCCTAAAAGCAAAAACGGGCTACGAAGCACCTTGAGAAGCTCAGGATTGGCTTGAATAGCTTGGCCGCCGAAATAGGCGACGCCGGCTGTTACGGTCATGGCCGCGGCCATATATCGGTAAGTGCCCAGCATAAAGTTACGTAAACCGAGATCGGTTTCCTGGCTGACGCCAACTGTACGGTTAAGATGCTCGTTCATAAAACGCTCCATAAAAATCTAAGTCCTTTTCAGGACCATCACACCCTATATAAGGCATTTTGATGGAAATACCAAGGGCTTCGCGCATTAAGGGTAAAAAGGATTGATAAGGACTTAATTTATGGAACTTAGACAGCTAGGGCGAACAGATATCAAGGTCTCTTCCGTGTGCTTAGGGACAATGACTTGGGGCGGGCAGAATAGCGAGGCCGAAGCGCATGAACAGCTTGATTATGCCGTAAGCCGCGGGATTAATTTCATCGATACGGCTGAAATGTATCCTATACCTGGAAACCCTAAAACACAGGGCCGTACAGAAAGTTATATTGGGAGCTGGACTGCGAGCCGTAAAAACCGAGATAAATTTATTTTGGCCACGAAACTGACAGGGCGGTCAGCCATGTCTTGGTGCCGAGATAATGATGAGATGACCCGCCATACGCCGTCCCAAATTAATGAGGCCGTAGAAAAATCTCTCAAAAGGCTCAATACAGATTATATTGACCTTTACCAGCTCCACTGGCCGGACCGCGCCATTCCGCCTTTTGGGTTTCATAGCTACCAAGATTATGATGCCAATGACATGGTACCGCTTGAAGATATTCTTGGCGCCCTCCACCGTCATGTTGAAAAGGGCAATATTCGCCATATAGGCGTGTCCAACGAATTTGGCTGGGCGACTATGAAATATTTGGAGCTCGCTAAAAAAAATGGCTGGCCGCGCCTTGTATCTAACCAGAGCGTTTATAGCCTTATTGCGCGCCGCTTTGATTATGACAGGGCTGAAATTGCGATGCGCGAGCAAGTTGGTCTGCTCGCATATTCCCCTTTGGCTATGGGGTTTTTGACGGGAAAATATGATAGCGGCACGGCCCCTAAGGGGTCACGCGGAGCCTTGTTTGAGAGTTTCATGGGGGGATATTGGGGCGCTGATGCGGCGTGGCTTGAGTGTAATAGAACGGCTAGGGCGCTGGGATTAAGCCCGGCGCAATTCGCGCTTAAATTTGTTGAAAGCCGTGAATTTGTGACATCCAGCATTATTGGGGCGACAACGATGGAACAACTTATCGAAAACATTGACGCTCATGACATCGCGTGGACAAAAGAGATGGAAAAAGAAGCACATAGAATACATAAAGCTTACCGCTGCCCCGTGGGCCGATAAAATTATATTGGTTTATTCATCTTGAAATATGTGTACTAAATGCGTGGATAGGATTTTAAAATTTCACAGGAATATTCCATGAAACAAAATACCCTCACATCATTTATTGTCGCGTCCTCATTGCCTGTTGTGATTTGGCCATTATTTGGGTTGGCTGTCGCATCACGGCGCAGCGGAGCTGATCTTGATTTTTCGATGGTCGGTATTTTTATGCCGCTTATTTTTGGAGCCTTTAATGCGATTATCTATGCTATAGGCATTAACCGCACCCGGAGAAACATGTTCTTATCTGGCGCTGTCCTCGGGCTAATGCTGGCCTCACTGGGAACATTCGTGCTGCATATCCCAGAAAATGTCTATGGCATGGTTGGTAATCAAAAATATATAATGCTGATAGCGGGCCCGCTTTTTTACGGCTCTGTCTGGGCATTTGTTTTGCATACGATAGAAAAGAAAATCTATTAATAAAGCTAGCTGTCCGGATCGTAAAATAGGCGCATGGATACACAGAGCCTATGGCTGCCATTTGGCCTATACAATACATAATTGAGACTGTCGTGAAGCTCTTCTCAGCCATAAAAATCCCACCTGATTTGGCATCTCAAATTGAACGTCTCCAAAAAGGTGTTTCAGGCGCGCGCTGGTCTGCGCCCGAAAAGCTTCATATAACCCTCGCCTTTTATGGGGAGGTGGACGAAGATCACGTTGAGGTCTTAGATATGGAGTTAGCCCGAAAGCCTTATCCTAGTTTTAAATTATCACTCGGCGCGGCGGGACATTTCGGAAAATCGGAGCCTCATTCGATTTGGTTGGATGTAAAGCCTTCCGATGAACTATTGGTTTTACATCAACATGCTAAAAATGCCGCGCGCCGAGCTGGCATAAACATTGAAGCTCGAAATTATAAACCACATGTGACACTGGCCTATTTAAGACGCGGCGCGCCGATCGAACGTATTATTGACTTTGAGAAACGGCGCGCTGGTTTTAACTGCAAACCTTTTTTAGTGGATGAGTTTTTTCTCTTCTCCAGTCATGCCCGCGCGCGCGGCAGTAATGTATACAGAACTGAGGCCAGTTATCCTTTGCTTGGCCGCGTAAATTAATTTGTCCAAATTGGAATATGTGTTAGGCTTGTTAGTTAGCTGGACATGGCACGGTGGGGTTTTAAAATGTCAATGAAATCAGTACCTAAGGTTGAAAAGCCTGAGATTATAGAGGCTATTGGCGCCAGTGGGGCGTTAGGCTCTTCAAAAAATAGACAGGCCTTATTTGCATATCTTCTGGATGCACATTTTAAAGGCGGTGCGGGCGCCTTAACAACGCGGCAAATCGCTATTGATGTTTTTGGACGGGACGAGACATTCAGTACTAAAAATGACAGTATTGTTCGCGTTGAAATGCATCGTTTGCGAGACGCTTTAGAGATGTTCAATCAAAATTCGGAAAATTTGAAAATCATTTTGCCGAAATCTAGCTATATATTGCAGATTGAAAAAGTTGTCGTCAAACCTCCTGTTTTGACGCCAAGCGTAAAGAAAAAAGGTTTTTTTGCACTCGCGTCTACTGCGGCTGCGGGACTAGTTGGAGTTATCTTTATTGGAGCTTTTCCGCAAGTGAGACAGGCTCCCGATTGTTCTTGGCAAGTCCCAAATTTAGAAATTTCACAAATGAAGGCCGAACAGTCTTTAGATGATGCTGGATTGAGTAATTACATCGATCAAGTTATCAAAGGGACAGCGTCTCAATTTAGTAATTTTAATGTTGTCGAAGATGCCAAAGCTTGCGGCTTCGCAGGGGTGCCAGGGTATAAAATTCAATATACGCTTTTTCCTACCGGTAACAATAGCTTTAGCGTCAATTTCACAACGAAATCCATAGACGGTGGAAAAATAATAAACTCGGAAAATATTTCAGGCGTTTTTGACAGCGTTCAGGATATTCTCTTGGGCGATGTAAATTCTGACATGTATTTTATAGTTGCCAAAACAACTAATGACATAATCACCCCTGGCGGTTTGACTCATATACATGCGGCGCAGCAAGAGTGGAAAAACGCGACGGCGCGACAAGATTATGGCTGCCTCGCCCAAATGCACGAATCTTTTATATCTGACTCTGAAGATGATTATTTGCGCGGACTTAAGTGCTTGGAAAAATCTTATGAAAACGAGGCTCCTTTATTAGATAATGTCGGGGGTCTCGCGGCGAGCTATCTCGAGCAGGTGCAGGGAAATCGTATTGTAAATGGATCTAATCCATTCGCGCGAGCAAAGATAATTATGGATACCCTCGGAGATCAATGGCCCCAAAGCCCAGAAACAACCATAGCAAAAATTATGTATGATACGGTAAGGCCGGACCGAAATGATCAGGAATTGTTACAAACTCTGCTGTGGGCGGAGACAGCCTATAGCTCACATGCCAACGTTTTGTTGGAAGTCTCTCGCTATGCGGGTTTTATGCTCGGAGATTGGGATTATGCGAAGAGAACAATGGAGAGAATTAAACGTCTTACATCTGAGCAAAATAATTCCGTTTATCATGTTGATGCCGCCTATGCGCTAGTGAGGGATGAGAGCGCGGAGGCTTGGGAAAACTGCCTTAAAGCTTATTCTGAACATTCCAAGGTTTCCAATTTGTTGGTGAATGCTTGCGCCAAGAAGTTTGTGAAACCTTATTGGGAACAGCAAACAGACGATAATTTAGTCAAGTTTGATCTTCAAAATGACGAAAATAAGAAAATATTTATGGAGAATATGAGATTTGAGCCGGGATTAATCGCGGCGATTACAATGCGTTAGTGCTTATTTTAAAATGTAATTAAGTTTTTACTATACTTTTAGTTGTATTTATGTTTATGTGTAATTCCACATGAAAGGAAAAACACATGAAAACACTACTAATGACACCCTCTATTGCCTTGGCCTGTGGCCTCTCGGGTAATGCAATCGCAGAAGCGCCTAAGGCAGCCATGCCGGCGACACACTCACTTCATGAGGCTGTGACCCATACAAAAGTCTCTTTGGTTGAAACGCGTGATTTTTATCAAGGTGATTTTTTATCTTCCGCAAAGGCAAGTCTTACGGGGCTAAGTCAGGACGATATGTACACTGGGCGCGGTGCGTCTGAAGTCGCTTCTGTTCGCTGGGTGACAGACTAAAATGGTGTTCCCCGTAAAAACTCTTTCCTATGACTGTGTGAAAGCTTTCGCTGTAACGCGCCATGAAGGTTTGAGTTTCTCTTTTTTGAAAGAGAACGGGGAACTTTTATCTATTGCGCTGAGCTGTGGTTTATCAGTGAATGATCAGACGCTGGAGCTTTATTGTGAACTTTACGAAAAAATCGACAAATTATGCGCACTCTACAGGCCATTCTTTAGGTTCTTTTTAGCCATCGCATTAGATTTAGAAGACCTTGGAATGCCCGGGAATAAAGGGGAAAAACTTATAGATTATGTCCATAAAAGCGATCTCTATGCCTATGATACTTCAGATACGAGACGCTTAGAAATTATAAATCTTTTAAACCGAAAGGATCGGCAGCCGCAGTTTAAAACGGACACGTATGAGGCCTTAATCAATAGGGTTACTGGGTTTTTACAGCAGCCTGAAAAATTTATAAATTTCAATCGTCCTCTATTTTATGAATATACGCACCTGGTCTTTTTTGCCACAGATTATGGCAATAAACAAATTGAACATGATGACAGGCTTTTTAAGTCTCTTAATCAAATTGGGATGCTAGCTTACCTAGATAATGACACCGACCTTTTAGCTGAAGTGTGTCTTTGCTTTATCTTTTTGGGCCGCCCAGCGCCGCTAATCTGGGTAGAAGAGTGTGCTAATGGGTTAAGGACAATCGATTTATCCTTTAAGCCACAAAGCACTCTTTCAAGCGCGCCGCCTGCCGATGATTATCATATTTATTTTGTCATGAGTTGGTTGAAGGGCGTTCTCGATAAAGAGGTTTTTCAAGAAAAATATTCCTCAGGCATTCCAATATTTACGCAAAACAAGCCGGAAAAATCTACACTTTCTAAAATTTTTCAGGTTCTCCACCCCTTAGTGCTAAATCCACCGTCTAAACACACCCGCAAACATATACTCGCCTCAGAATTTTTGTCGGTTGAAGACACGCTTCACTTACATAGCGCTCTTGCCATTAACGCGAATAGCGGCGAGTTTTTCGAAAAACTCACCCATGGCTATATCTCTGCCGTTTAGGATATCTCCGAACTTTCATCATTAAATAACCACCACGCATACCCAATCCGTAGCTTCAATTGGGTTAACGCCCCCAAGTGATTGAGCCGATGCTTATAGATTAACTTGATTAGGCCAATTAGGGAGAGGTCTGATAACCGTCCACTGAGTCTATGATTATTTTTCTGACTCGAGCGCTATCATTTTTCGAAACAGCTAGTTTGATGTCTTTGATAAGTTTTTGAATGTCTTTGGAACTTAAACTCTTTTCTTTTGCCCGCATGACTTTGGGGTGTGGTGTTGGAAGTGTTTCTGCGTCAATTAGCAATTCTTCATAGAGCTTTTCTCCAGGGCGCAGACCTGTTGTAATGATTTCAATATCGCCCGTTGGATTATTATCGCTGCGAACCGTAAATCCGCTTTTTTCAATCATCTGACGGGCAAGGTCTTTGATTTTAACGGAGGTGCCCATATCCAGGACAAAGACTTCGCCACCTTGCGCAAAACTGCCTGCTACAATAACAAGATAGGCAGCTTCAGAAATCGCCATAAGGTAGCGCGTGACGTCTTCGTGAGTTAAGGTTACGGGGCCTCCTTTTGCGATTTGATCTTTAAATAAAGGGATAACGGACCCAGAGGAGCCTAAGACATTTCCAAACCTGACCATTGAAAACTTGGTGGACTTACTTTTATTATCACAGTCTTGGACAATGAGTTCAGCCAGTCTTTTTGTTGCCCCCATGATATTTGTTGGCCTGACAGCTTTATCAGTTGAGATCAAAATAAAGGTTTCAATTTTTGATGCCAAAGCTTGCTGAGCAATTATATGCGTTCCGAGAACATTGTTG
Source organism: uncultured Hellea sp. (assembly GCA_964463835.1). Taxonomy (GTDB): domain Bacteria; phylum Pseudomonadota; class Alphaproteobacteria; order Caulobacterales; family Maricaulaceae; genus Hellea. The sequence goes on along the minus strand of CAYXEB010000007.1, from coordinate 27,139 downwards.
TGAATCCCTGCGGTTTCATTAGATTCAACAAGGGGAACATGTTTGTAGGCTGCGGCGTGAAAAACCACTTGAATTTTTTGATCCATAAAAACGTGCGCTAGTGTCTTGGCGTCACAGACTGAGCCTAAAATTGGTACGATGATTACGCCAAGTTTCTTTGCAACTGACCTTAATTCTCGCTCGGCTTGATACAAAGCAAGCTCTGATTGTTCAAAAATTACCAACTTTTTTGGATTATGCCTCAGAAGTTGCCGACAAAGCTCCAAACCTATTGAGCCTCCTGCACCAGAAATTAAAACGACTTTAGATGTGTAAGGCTTACTTATGTTAGGGAGCGCGACGTCAAATTTATCTCTGTCTAGTAAGTCTTCAGGCTTAAATGGGGTAAAGCTTTCGAGAATATTTTTACCGTGGATAATATCAATATCAGGTGGCATAAACCGGATTTCACAAGGCAGATGGGCTAGACGTTTGGTCATCTTTTTACGGTCAGCTTCAGATAGCTTTGCAATCGCAACTAGAATTCTGCCGATTTTTTTGCGTTTTACGAGCTGTTCTAAGTCTTCCGGAGGATGAACAGCTAGTCCAAATATAACTGATTTTTGTTTGAGTTTATTATCATCTATAAAGGCAACTGGTTCCACTTTTTTAGAGTTCTTTAAAACCGAAACGAGTTGAATACCGCCTTCACCAGCTCCGTAAATCACGACAGGAACTCTTTCATTGTAGGGGTTATGTAAAGCGCCGCTCAATAGTGCCCCAATCATTTCTATAACTAAAGATATGCAAATGAAGGATACCCCAAAAATTACTGGAAAAGATCTCGGTACGGAGAAGCTAAATAGAAAACTCAAACTCATCGCGGTCATGGTCAGCAGAAGGCCACTTAACATCAAATTTTGAATAGGTTGGCGATCAATTGACCCCTGCGAAACTTTAGGAGTTTTTACTATCCTATTAAAAATTAGGTAGGCGATAATAAGTACTGGAAAAGACAACCAAGCCTGTTTCATATGCTCGACGGGCCAAACTTCGCCATAGCTAAGCGCGTGGCCTAGATAAAGGGCTAAAAATATGACGATAATGTGTATTATTGTCTTAATAACCCAATCATTTTTACGGTTTAAATCAACAATAATCTCCGGATGTTCTATTACCATTACCGCTTGTCCTGGAATTACTTATATTTGCAGTAAATGCTATTAACCATGGTGGTCGTTTAGCCTTTTTACTGGTAAAAACAATCTTAAATTATTGGTAAAACAATCTTAAAACCGAAGCACCTCTTTTTAAGCGATATGACTAAAGATAAATTCCTATGGTGGTCCCAAAACAATGATAATGCTTTATTTGCGGCGCATACAGGGTGGTTACTTCTAATGGCGTCTTCAATTTTGTGATTATAGAAAAAGTTAAGATATATGGCGTTGCCAATTGGTCGCCTCTTGAAAAATTTAATAGTCTTCGGGTTTGTACCCTTCTTTCCATCCTAAAATTTTCGCAGGGATCCCACCCATAATTGCACCGGCTGGCACGTCTTTTGTTATCAATGAGCAAGCTCCGATAACGGCGTGGTCGCCAATAGATGTGCATTTCGCAAGAATAATAGCCCGCATACCTACCCAAACCTTTTTACCAATAACTTTGTCGTAGGCCTGTGGTTTTGATTTTGGGTCTAGGCCATGGTCGTGTGTGTAGATGAAAGCATGTTCGGAAACTAATGTTCCAGCCCCAATAGTTAGCGCTCCAGTTACGTCGATTGTTGAATATTGATTAATCTGCACTTTGTCTTCAAGCACTAAAGGTTTGGCCTCAAAATCAGACGTGACGGTTACCCCTCGCCAGATAAAACAATTGTTTCCAATAAAGACTTGAGAGGGGTCTTCAAAATAAATACCAGATTGCAAGACCGAACCTTTGCCAAATTTTCCTACGCTTTTACCATAAAGAAAGGTAACAACGCGATTAATAACTTTTCTTTTCAGCGTAATTAGGGCCCGAGGAATCATGATATAAGGGCCGCCAAGTTTTTTAATAATCGCTTTCATGGCTCTCTTGAAATCTTTCCTCAAAATAAAACTTAATCCCTGTATGCAAAGGCTATAAATTTTTCTTTATCTTAAAATATTAGAGTTCTTCTAAATATATGCAACATAAAAGACTTATTGAGGAATTTCATTTTGGGGGCGTGATTTTAAAATTTCCTAATTTCAATTGCCGCGTGTACATCTGTATTAAAAAACATTAATAAGCAGTTTGATATTGCTTTGATATTTAGCGGTGCTAAAAGACCCGGTGAATTTTTACTTGGAAATATTAGAAATGAAATACGCTTTTCTATCTTTATTTGTTTTTATGACGGCTTGCGCAACACCAGGGATTGAGGGTTTGAGAACTGACCTTCCTTTGCCGACTAGTATCACGAGTATAGAATTACCGGAAGCTGAAGTGGAAACTCAAACGCTTAACAAGCTTGATATTGTAACCGTAAATGTATTTGGCGCTCCTGACCTTAGCGGGGATTATCAACTAGACTATGATGGGAATATCAAGATGCCCTTGATTGGAATTGTACAAACCGCAGGCTTAAATCCGCAGAGTTTGGCAAGATCTATAGAGCAAAGATATGAGCAATCTTATCTTCAAAATGCGACAGTAAGTGTATTGGTAAATCCCGCCGAAGTGGAGGAAGAGTTTATTACAGTTGATGGGTCTGTAAAATCCCCCGGACAATACCCTGTTGATGGAAGAATAACTCTTATGAGAGGAATTGCCTTGGCAGGCGGAACGAGTGAACTCGCAAACCCCAAACGTGTATTGGTTTTCAGAGAACTCAATGGTGAAACTCATGTTGCAGGTTTTAACCTAAAGGAAATTCGTGATGGAAATAGTCCTGATCCAACTTTGATTGTTGATGATGTCGTTGTTGTTGATGGGGATAATGTGACTAAAAATTATAGGGAATTGTCTAGAAGCTTCCCATTGATAAATATCTTTCGCACTTTTTAGTCAAAGATATAGCTAATTTAGTTTTGGCCCCCTATGGAACGGGTTCTTCGGGCGCAAAGAAAGATAAATTAACAATGAATATTGCAACACCTCCTCAAAATTTGTTGAGAGACCACCAAACTTCGCGAGACTTGGTTCGTCGTGATTTTGGGATTGAAGAACCACGTTCACCTTATCCTAGCCAATCTAGTCACGTAGACAATAATACGGATATTTTGAATCTGTTAAAGATTGTTTGGAAGAGAAAGTTTTTAATAGCTGCATTCGCTATTTTGGGGCTGATACTTTCAACGTTATTTATAGCTAACTCTGCCCCACTTTATAAGGCTACAAATAAAGTTGAAATTCAAGAACGTGAGGTTCAGGTTGTCGAGGGGAGTGGATTGGAGCCAGTTGCTGTGGCCGATGCTCAATTTATGGCAACGCAATACGCCTTATTGAAAAGTAGGGCGCTTGCAGAGCGAGTTGTTTTGAATTTAAATTTGGATAATAATCCAGAGTTCGTGGATCTAGAGTCGCCTAGGGACGACAGGACTAGACAATCTATTAAAAAACTTAAGGAAAATTTGAGTATAAGCCCGGAAGGGGAGAGCAGAATTGTTAATATTACCTATGTTCATACGTCTCCAGAAGTAGCAAGGGATGTCGCGAATTCATTGGCAGAAACCTTTATTGAATCAACGCTGGAGCGAAAGTATCGGTTGACGGCCTATGCTAGAAATTTTTTAGAAGAACGTTTAGAAAAAGCTAAAGTTTCTTTAGAGGATTATGAAAGACAACTTGTAGACTATGCTGATAAAAATGACATTTTAGACCTGACGTCTGCGGGTCAAGACACAAGTTTAGCCAACGACACGCTTGTACTTTTAAATTCAGCCCTCTCGGAGGCGCAAGCAGACCGAATTGCGGCAGAACAAATTTACCAGGCCGCTCCAACCGGCGAAAATACACTTCAGCAGCTAGAAAGTGAGGACCTGAAACGTTTGCGCGCGGCAAAATCCGCATTAGTCGCCGAATATCAGTTTAAGCTTGGAACTTTTAAGCCAAAGTATCCTGATATGATTAGTCTGCAAGCGAGAATAGATTCGATCGAGGCGGAAATTGGCTATGAAACAGAAACTTTAAAAAGTGCAAATGAAGCGAATTATAAAGCTAACTATCTTGCTGCAGTTGGTAAGGAAGATGCATTAATTGGAGAGATCGAACGTACAAAAGTTGAATTGCGTGACTTGAAGAAGCGACGGGTTGATTATACTATTTTACGCCGTGAAGCTGATACCGTTCGTACGCAGTACGAAGCGCTTTTGAACCGTATGAAAGAAGTGAGTTTTACTGCTGGAGCCGTATCAAGCCAAATTTCGATTGTCGATGAAGCAATTACTGCCAAGCAACCCTTTGCGCCTAATATTCCTCGAGTCTATATAATAGGTCTATTATTAGGGTCTGCCTTTGGTATTGGTTTTGCGCTATTATTGAATTTATTGGACGATACTATTAAGACCCCTGAAGATGTCAAAAATAAGTTAGGCTTATCGGCGCTAGGGGTTATACCTAAAATAGCAAAAACTAAATCCAACAATTTAATCGTTGAAGAGCTTACGGACTATAAGTCTCCGGTATTGGAAGCCTATTTTTCTGCCAGGACTGCTTTAGAATATTCATCTGATAAAGGAGTCCCTAAGTCTTTACTAATAACGAGTACACAGCCTAATGAAGGGAAAACGAGTTCGGCAGTTGCTCTAGCAATCGCATTTGCTCGCATTGGGCAGAGAGTTCTAATTATTGATGCAGATATGCGTAAGCCGTCGTTCTTATCAGACCCTGAAAAGTCTGTTGGGTTATCAGGACTTTTGACGAGTGACTTAAAGTTAGAAGATAATTTGATTGAGTCACCTACGCATGATCTTCACCTATTACCGAGTGGTGTTATTCCGCCTAACCCTGCCCAACTGTTGTCTTCTCCGAAAATAAAAAAAATAATAGAGGAAGCGGAAGACTTATTTGATTTAGTCGTTGTTGACGCCCCGCCCCTTCTTAACTTTACAGATAGCCCGGTTTTAGCGGCATCATGTAAGGGGACCATACTTGTTGTAAAGTCTAGCTCAATTCGTACTGTTGCGGTTCAAAATTCCGTAAATCGCCTTATTGGGCATCGTGCCAACCTAAAAGGCGTTTTACTGACCTTATTTGACAGTAAGAAAATGGGATATAATAATGATTACTATTATTACGCATATGGTGTTGCAGGAAGTAAATATAACAAGAGTAGTAAGAAGTCAGTTAGTACTCAACAGAACACAAAAATTAAGTTATTCGTAGAAAAAAATGACGCCTGATAAGGTACCGACGTCTCGATCAATAGTATATTCTTTCGTATTTGCCGGGTTTACTACTATTTTGGGTTTCTTGGGTCTATGGTATATGAAATTGCCAGCCCCAACATTAGACAATTCATTATATTTATCCCCCCTCAGTCAAGGTAGGCTCGATCTATCTTTAAAAAACAGAAACGGATTAGAGCCTAAGCAACTAGAGTCCCTATCTAAAATGTTGCTGCGGAGAAATCCCAGATCGAGTTTGTCTCGTTTGGCTTTGTCATCTATTTATATAAATAAAGGCGAATTTAAAGCCATGGAGAACATTCTTGCTCCGCTCCCTATAATGCGTCCTAGACGTTCTGATGTTTATACAAGAAGTTTTGCTTTACGATCTCACAATGACAATGTTTTTGATATTTGGAAATCAAAAATAGAGCGTGATAAGCCCGTATGGGGGGGGAAGTATCTACTGTATCTGTTTACAGAAACTAATCGCGACCTCAATCAATACATACACCTTTTTTCAATTTATCCTGAAAAGCACCCGACCCTTTATTTTGAACTTTTAAAACGACATGGGCCAGAAAAAGCTTACGCGGCATTTCAAAAACTTTCAAAACCTTCTGAGCCGAACGAAGAAAGTGAGATTGTCCAAAATTCAAAATTCGTTCGAAATGATTCACGTTGGCCATTTGGTTGGCGGTTAAATCCCACTATAGCAGATATAGAGCTCAAAGGAGGAGCTTTTATCACTTATTCCGGACGTGAAACACCGAAAGTTATGGAGCAGGTCGTCAAAGTCGAAAAGGGGTCTTATGGATTGTCTATAGAAATGACAGGAAATATTCCACGCTCAAAGGGCCATATGCGTATACGATTAAAATGTTGGCGAGGACCTTTGATTTTAGACGAACCTATCGAAGGCTCCTTCACGGCGCAAAACCCGTTTGTCTTGAAATTTGAAAAAAATGAACCTAACTGTGAATTTGTTAATCTGTTACTGTACGGATCCCCAGGAGAGTTTCCAGCTCCTGTTCGCGTCAATATTAAAAAACTTTCTATCGTGCCAATATAAGGTTAAAATTTGCATGACAGCAATTGTAAAAAATTGGCACTTATATGCCCTAATTATTGCTTTAGTATTCGCTTTTGGATTTTGCGGCGCTTCACGAGAAGGACTGCAATATCATATGATGTTGAATATTTTTTCTTGGTTCGTTTTTTCATTGCTTCTAATTTTCAAAAGGGAGATGCTTATGCAAAACGTAGTGGGTTTCCCTTTTTGGCTACTAGGCGCGTTATGTGTTTGGGTTATTATTACTTTACTACCATTACCGGTTGATTGGTTTCCAGATAAACGGCTAATGCTTTCCCGAATTGGCGAGAATAATTTTCTCGGCACACCATCAAAATATCTTACAATTTCTAATGCTCCCGCTGAGACAATAAGGAGTTTTTTGGCCTTTGGGCCTGGAGGCCTCGGTCTAACCGTCGCATGTTTGCTCAAAAAACAACAAAGGACGCTCATTTTTTATGTCCTGTCAGGGTTAGGGGTCATAAGTATTTGTCTTGGCTTCGGGCAAATTTTCTTGGGGCCTAACTCTGAGTTTTATTTATGGGAAATTACCAATAGAGATTCTGCTGTAGGCGTTTTCTCTAATGCTAATCATCAAACAATATTTGCGGTGATTCTATTGTGCCCGATTACTTATTATTGTGCCGAACATCTCAGAAAATTCCGTAATAACATGTTTGACGGTGTTGGGCAGTTGACATTAAATTTCGTTCTATTCGCATTCACTATCATGGGTGTTACTATTGGCGGGTCGTTGGGTGGATATCTTTTATTCATTGTTGCTATTATTTTTTCTATCATTTTTCTGTCGCCCCAAAAAATCATATCAAAACGAAACGCATTGTTTTTTTTTAGCGGGTTGATGATTATACTCGGTGCTGTTCTTGCGATTTTTAATAGTCCAAGAGTATCAAGATTAGGGCACACTTCATTTGGCGATGGGGATTTATCGCGTATAGGTATATTAGCTAAACTTAGATTAATTATAGAAGAATATGGATTGACGGGAACTGGTTTTGGAAGTTTCGAAGTTATTTATCCATTTTATGAAGATTTAGGTAATATACCAACGAAATTTGTACCTCATGCTCACAACGATTGGTTAGAGTGGTACGTTGAGCTCGGGCTGCCTGGTCTTCTTATACTTTTTGTTTTTGTTGTTTGTGTTTTGAAAAACTTTATAGCGCTTAGTAAGCTCCCTCCAGAAATGACAGTTTTGCAATCTAAACTCGCGGCTTTATCTGTGACGTTATTGGGACTTCATTCCTTAATTGATTATCCATTGCGAACTCCGTTTTTGGCTTTAGTTTTTGCAACAATGCTTGGCATGTCCTTATCTCAACCCAAAACCAAACGTGGACATAAGTCAAAAAAGAACTCAGAGGATTTGAAGAAAAAATCTCTATAGGCAAGAATAACCGAATTTAACCATAAGCCTAAACCCCTAACGGTTTGATTAATTCCTATTATAAAATATTCCAAGACTTTAAGAAGAAGATATGAAACCAAGCGATCAAAAAGTGCGAACCCGACCGAGAGTTCCCCAAGGCGCGCCTCATTTTCTTATTGTGGGGTCTTGTAAATCAGGAACCACAAATCTGTATGATGATTTAGCGGTACACCCTGATGTTTTTATGCCGTCAAATAAAGAGCCTGACATCCTCCATCGTGCACATAATGCTGAGGACGCTTTGAGGTTATGGCGTAGTCATTTTTCTTCTGCTAAGGCGGGGGATATATTAGGTGAAGGATCAACATATTACACTATGAACCCGCAATTTCCGGATGTGTCTGAGTTTGCGCTTACGGTATTGGGTGAAGACGCCCGAATTATATATTTGATGCGTGACCCGATACAGCGCATTAAGAGTCATCTTGGTCATGATATTGCTGTTGGGCGTTCATCTGGTCAGGACTTTGACAAAATGGCTCTAGAAGAAGAGCGTTTTGTTTCTTGGAGCGACTATAGTTTTCAAATAAAACCTTGGATAAAGGCGTTTGGTCGTGAGAATATTTTACCTCTTATTTTTGAGGATTATATTTCTGACCGTCATGAGACTGTAAAAAAAGTAGCGGCATTTATCGGAATTAATCCAGAAAAATTACCTAGGCGTGAGGCCATATCAAACTCTCGACAAAGCTTAAGGGCTGTTCCTTCGGTTTTGAAGCCCATGATGTCCTTCATCTACCATCCAATTTTCGGCAAAATTGTACCTCAATCGTATCGAACAAAGCTTCGTAAAGCTTTGACACGTAAAATCAATGTCAATGAGATTTCCTTGAAAACCGAAACATGTAACGAAATAAAACGTCGGTTGAAGCATTTGCCAGAGGACCTGCGAAAACAAAAAATTGAGCCAGGGTCATGGTTTTAAAACTGAAAGGTATACTTGGGCTGTATTTAACCCGTGGCGGAATTGTAGGTTTGAATTTTATAACACTGCTAACTATTGCTGCTATAATGCCAAAAGCAGAGTTTGGTAATTTTGTTTTTTTGTGGGCTTTTGTTCAGGTTCTATCAAGTGTAGCCGGAGTTGGTGGTCCCCCATACCTATTAAGAGAGGGTTCTGTTCGCCAAGGCAATCCTGAAAAAGGTTTGTCACGCAATGAGGCAATTAAAATTTCTCTTATTTGGCCCTTTTGCATTTTGTTTTTGATGTCGTTGATCGCGGTCATGTTGTTCGATAATTTCCTAGATTCTTTTGGGTCTGCGAAAACGTCATATAAATCATGTATAATATTTTTAAGCGCGTATTTGATAATCTTGACCATTAATTCGGCTATCCCGTTTAGGCTGAATGGAAGGGTTGAATTGGCCATGTTTATTCGTGATGGAGCGCCTCATATAATTTTGTTATCATCGGCCTTTCTTGCCAAACACTTCTTTGTTTTAGATGCAATTTCGATACTGTTATTATTCAATATTATTTCCGCCATGTTCGTTACCATACTGGTTATATGGATAACACAGCTTGAGGCCCCGTTGTGGCGTGAGACTACTTCAACGAGCGGAGCTGGCTCAGGACAAATTTACTTTTGGGGAAGTAACGTGCTTTCCAAACTTACTGCTCAAATAGATATTATTATAGGAGGCTATTTTTTAACATCGGTTGATTTAGGGCAATATCAAATATTAAAGAGGTTAACAAATTTGCTTATGCTGCCGCAAGTAATAGCGAATTGGCTTGTCATTGTTAGAATTGGTAAATCTTTTGCGCAACGTAAATATGAGGACGTGCAAGCTGCTTGCCACACAAGTCTAATAATGTCATTTTTCCCCGCCCTGTTAATTTTGGTGGTCCTCGCATTTATATTTCCAATCATTCAAAATGTGTATGATCTTCCAGAAGGCGGGTATATTTGGAAGGTTTTCTTTTTTCTTGGTTTGGGTAATTTGATTAGTGTTGCTTGCGGGATGAATTTTACTGTTGCCTCTCAGTGCGGTCAGGAGTCGCAAATTATGCTGGTAAAGATTATCGGAATTGTTGTTGTAAGCTTAATTATACTTATGTTTACAGACTCCTTAACCGGAGTATCTCTAGCTGGCGCCGTTTTCAGCAGCATCGCTATATCTAATATATACCTTTATGTTATTATTCTAAATAGGTTAAAAATCGATACAAGTATACTGAGCCTCATAAGAAGAAAAAAAAATTATGATAACATCTGACAAACCCAAAATAAGCCCAATGGGACGACGGATGATAGGGGTGTCTGCATACGCGAATTACGAATGGGCGTTACGTAAACCTGGAACGCCTCCTTTTATAATACTGACTGAGTTTCCAAGGTCTGGAGGTAACTGGGTTAGAGATATGCTTGGCGATGCGTTACAACTTCCTGTACCTCGTTTTTCCAGATGGCCGATAACATTTCGTTCTATAATTCATAGTCACGACCATCGCCCGACAAATCAAAAGACTGTTTATGTTGTTAGAGATCCGCGTGATATTTTTGTATCTCATTTTCATAAAAATTTAACTGCACTAAAAGTAGCGCCTCCAAAAACAAGGAAACGTATTTTAAGAATACATCCTTCACTGAAAGACTGGGCTAATTATGAAGATGTTATTCCGTTGATGAGCGGAGCATATTTTGAGGAATGGATAACGAGACCACTTGGCGTTAGAGTGAGTTGGAGAGAGCATGTCGACAATTTCTTAAACTGCACGTTAGACACAGTTACTTTAGTTCGCTATGAAGATATGAGGGAAAACCCTATTTTAACGCTCTCAGAAACGGTGACGTCGTTAACGGGTCACTCGCCAGATCAATATGATATAGAATTTGCTGTTAAACGTAATACCTTTGAAAGGCAAACAGGCAGAAAAACCGGGCAAATTGATAATAATGCTACAAAGCGCCGAGGAGAGGTTGGCGGATGGCACGATGAACTTCCCGAAGAACTGGCTAAGCGTATATTTTCTTTGATGTCGGAACAAATGATTGCTTTCGGATATAAACAATAGCGCATTTTGCCAGTTTGCCTTGAATTATTCAGTTATTGAAATCTAACGAAACGTAAATATGTTTTTTATTCTTTTTATCATGTCTTCCATAATGGTTTTGTTGCCACTCGCATTAGCCAAACGGTACGGCACAATTTCAATGATATCCCCGCTTCATATTGTCGGCTATCTTTCGTTTTTTGGCATTTTTTCAAAAACATTATACCTACATGCATTTAATGGCGAAATGTATTTTCAGCGATTTGTCTCGAGTACAACACCTGTTATAGATGGTTACCTTTTTATCTTTGGGTTTATCTTGATGATTTGCCTAGGTTATGTTTTTGCCGTCAAACGAATTTGGAAAGTGGAACCTGGATTTACTGGACTTGAAGTCATCTCTCAGATTAAGCACCCGCGATTATTAGTAGTTTTGGCTGTGTTTATATCGCTAATTGTGATAGCTCAGATGATATCTGCTAGAGGATTGGGCGGTATTAGCTCAGTTTTGAAATTATCCACAATTGATGCAGTGAGCTCTAAAAAGGTTCTTCGTATCGAGGGTACTACTGGATTTGGAGCGACGAACGCAGCTATACGCCTTTTTCTTTTCGTACCTCAGTTAGCTTTGGCTGTGTATATTACCCGTTACTTCCTTTTTCGGCGAGATTTAATGATAATGTTAGGACTTTTTTTCTTAGAATTATTCCTAGTTGTGCTGCAAGGAAAAAGATTTCATTTAATAAATATTGTGGCTCTATTTGTAATTATTTCTGCGCTCCTAGGAAGAGAATTTAATTTTAAAATATTTTTTAAGGGAATATTAGGCGCGATATTTATGGCGATATTTTTTGTTATCATGACTAGTTTTCGCTCTAACAAAGATGATGCGGGTGCAATTATATTCGATGTGACAAATGCAATTAAGCATATTTTTGGAGCCACATATTTTCTTGACGTAAACATTCCAATCATAATTATTTCCAAAGCAAAGGAAATTCCATATTTTTTTGGTGAAACTTATTTCTTTTGGACTTTTGCTTGGATACCTCGCGCGGTTTGGGCAAATAAACCTGCGGTGAGTTTAGGTTCATTTATTAAATCTGACCTTTTGGGCATTACAGGAACTCTTGGTGGTTATAATGCGACAGGTCCTGGAGAGGCCTTTTTAAATTTTGGTTGGATGGGCATTCTTGTTGGGTTCTTTCTTGGATTCTCTTACCGAAAGTTAGAGGTCTTTACGCTTTCTCCGAAAGGTATGAAGCGACATTATGGGTTTTGGATTTATCCAATTATTATATTTCCTTTAATTATAGGAACATTACAATCGTCGTTTTCGGCGAGTTTAACCCCTGCTATTGTAACATGGGTGATTTTAATTTTTCTTCTCGGTTTTTTAGCAGATAGAAAACAGTAATATTAATATGCTTATCTTATGGAAATTTCATTATGTCATTTGACCCCTATTCTAATCTAGTTGGCGGATTTTCTGCAAATGATGGGTCTATTGACTTCTATCTTCGTATCAATGCTTTGATCAAATCAAGTGATACTGTGCTCGATCTTGGAGCAGGGCGTGCTGCATGGTTTGAAGATGATACGTGTGATACGCGAAAGGGCGTGCGTCTATTAAAAGGAAAAGTGGCTAAAGTCATTGCGGCGGATCTTGATGAAATAGTTTTAAAAAATAATGCGAGTGATGAACAAATAGTCATAACAAATGGGAAAATTGGTGTTGACGAAAAATCAGTGGATATCGTCATCGCAGATTTTGTACTGGAACACATCGCTGATCCTAAGGAATTTGTAGAGCAAGTCGATTTTGTTTTGAAAGAGGGTGGTTGGTTTTGCGCGAGAACCCCTCATAAAATATCCTATGTAGCTATTATTGCTTCACTGATAGGTAATAAATTTCATTCAAAGGTGCTATCAAAAGTTCAACCCAATAGAAAAGAAATAGATGTTTTTCCTACGGCGTATAAGCTAAATACGATGGGGGCAATCAAGACGCATTTTGACGGGTGGAACCATCATTCCTTTATTTTTAGATGCGATCCATCCTATTACTTCAGGCGCAAAACTCTGTATCGTATTCAAGAGTTGTTTCACCGCTTTATGTTTAAAGAGTTTTCTGGAAATATATTTGTATTTGTTCAAAAAAAATAGATTTATAAAGAGTAGGCTGTACGATCATTTATAATACTCAAGTAATTACCCGAATATTTTTCAATCAATTTTATTGTTTTATTATCAAGTTCTTTTTTATAAGAGCCTACACTTGCTGATGTAATGGGTTTATTTAATTTAGAAAATTCAATTCGCTTGTGCCGGGAGTCAAAAGATTTTTGTCCTGGCTGAATTTGTTGAGATTCTAAATTTGAGCCAAGAAATTTCATTACATTTGAGACGGATGTTTCAGGCATAGATGTCAAGTCTCTATACCAAATATCCAGTATATTAGAGCGAGGACCAAGTTTAACTCTTTTAGAGATGGACTTTTTCCAGTATTTTGAAAATTTAACAGGGTTTTTTTCGAATTTTGGATGCCTCAAAGAGGAAGCGTAGCAGTCTCTAGGGTCTCTTATCATATTTATAAAATATGAATTTGGAAACATCTTTAACAATAGCTTTGCTTGAAAAACATGGTTGGGCGTCTTCTCTACAAAAGTACTTTCTGGCTCCTTGCGATGAGTTTTCAAGGCCAATGCAAATTCATCACATAAAGAGACTAAATTTGTCGAATTACATTTGTCTATAAGGATTTTTCGTTCACCTTCCCAATATCTAGAGCGATTTAATACAAAGCTTGGTGTGAACATACCTGTTTCAGCTTCTATCGATAGAAATTGGCTATGACGGGCAAGAATGACTTGCATCAGCGTAGTTCCGCTTCTTGGTGCGCCGTATACAAAAACATGTATGTGATCGGTTGGCTTGGAACGTACACGGTAAAGCATATATTGCGGTAAGGCTAAGTATGCGTCCAGTTTTGTAATTTTGCGCGATGCAATTCCATTATTCATTTTTAAACTAATTTTTCTTTTATTTAGAGGGCAGAAATTGCCCTAATTTTGATAAATTTTTGCAAGCAAGCGCGCCAAACCCGCCAACTTTATTTCGTTTTATTGCTAAATAGTCCTCTTCCATTTTCAGCTTAATTGTTGATAAGTTGCGGTTGCTTATTCCCCCTAGTCGCATTTTATATAGAACTTTTGAAAGGTATATTGATTGTCCTTGAAGGTCAGAAAACAGCCGCAAGATAAAATCATAATCAGCACAAATTTTAAAATTCGTATCGAAAAGCCCGAGCCTTTCATATGATTGTTTTCGAACGTAGAGTGTTGGATGGGCCGGCATCCAACCGCGTTTCAAGCTGTTGGGTTTATATGGTCCTGTCGCCCAACGTCTCACGACTTGGGATGTATCAAACTGGGATACATAATCTAGGTCGCCAAATACCGCGCTGACGTCATTACCGGAAAAAGCTTCTGCAATATGCTTTATAACATCGGTATTAGACAAATAGTCATCACTATGTACAAAGCCGACGACATCCCCAGTCGCTTGCGTAATACCCTTGTTGAAAGCGTCGTAAATGCCATTGTCTTGCGCGCTTGTGATGGACATCCTATCATGCATTGCTGACTTAATTCTTTCCATTGATTTGTCTTTTGACTTACCTTCGATAATCAGGTGCTCAATATCAGGATATGATTGCCGCGCGACGCTATTAATGGCTTCAATAACTGTGTCTTCAGCGTTATATACAGCTGTAATAATGGATATTTTCAAGTGGCCTCTCTCTATGCGAACTCTTAGGGAATATTAGCTTGAATTAAAAGGTTGTTTTATCAAAAAATAAGATGCCTTTTTCGCCGTCAAGTATGAGATTAAGGATTATTGGGGCACTTCAGCAAGAAAACTTAAAAGTTTTTTAAATGCAGTTTTGCCATTTAGCATTTTGCAGGATACAGGGTGGTGAAATATAAACGAGAGGTTTCTTGCATGAATAATAATGATCCCGATATTCCAATTACGGTTGTAATACCAGTGAAGAATGAAGAGGCTAATCTGGCTCTTTGTTTGTCATGTCTTAAACGTTTCAAAGAGGTCGTGATAGTTGATAGTAATTCAGATGATAAAACGCCAGAAATTGCTCAAGAGTTTGGCTTTCGGGTAGTTAACTTCAATTGGAATGGCGAATACCCTAAGAAGCGTAATTGGTATTTGTTAAACGAAACTCCCTCTCAGCCTTGGGTGTTATTTCTAGATGCTGATGAATTTATCAATAATGAGTTTTGCGATGCGGTTAAAAAAGCGATTTCGCAAGATGGCATAAATGGCTTTTGGTTATCTTATCAAAACTATTTTCTCGGCAATCCTCTGCGTTTTGGAATACCGCAACGCAAACTAGCGCTTTTCAGAGTAGGCGCCGGTTTATATGAAAGGATTGAGGAGAGCTTTTGGAGTCGCCTTGATATGGAAATTCATGAGCATCCGATAATAGAGGGCAAAGTTAGAGAAATCGGAGCTAGAATAGATCACAAAGATTATAAGGGGCTTGCGACATTTATTGGAAAGCACCTTGAATATGCTAGATGGGAAGCAAGTAGGTTTAAAACTCTTAAGAACAGCCCTGACACATGGTTGCATTTTACAAAACGCCAGACCTTTAAATATTCGCATATTAGGAAATCTTGGTACCCTGCCTTTTACTTCTGTTATACCTTTTTTATCAAAGGTGGTTTTTTGGATGGTCATACTGGCTTTCATTACGCATATTATAAGTCATGGTATTTTAGAACCATTCGCTTGCTAATAGAGGAAGATGATTTAGAAGCCTGAGCAATATGTTAAAAAAAGGAACATAAAGGAACATAAAGGAACATAATGGCGAGAATATATGAAAGCCAAAAGCGAGTTTTGGTGACAGGTGGCGCAGGTTTTGTTGGCTCGCACCTTATAGATGTTCTTTTGGAAAAGGGGCATAGTGTAATTTGCCTTGATAATTTATTTACTGGAACCAAGCGCAATATACAACATTTGCAAAATAACCCAAATTTCGAATTCATGAGGCATGATATTTGTGCGCCCATTGAATTAGAAGTTGATGAGATTTATAACTTAGCTTGTCCAGCATCACCGATCCATTATCAGCATGACCCGGTTCAAACAACGAAAACTTCTGTCCTCGGAGCGATCAATATGCTGACCTTGGCGAAGAATAAAAACTGTAAAATATTCCAAGCGTCTACAAGCGAAGTATATGGAGACCCAAACGTACATCCACAAACAGAAGAGTATTGGGGTAACGTAAACCCTATTGGAATAAGGTCTTGTTATGACGAAGGAAAGCGGTGTGCAGAAACGCTATTTTTTGACTTTCATAGACAATATAATGTAAACATAAGAGTTGCCAGAATCTTCAATACCTATGGTCCAAGAATGCATACTGCAGATGGTCGCGTAATTTCGAATTTTATAGTTCAGGCATTAAAAGGACTACCTATTACTGTATATGGTAAAGGTGAGCAGACGAGATCATTTTGCTTCGTTTCAAATCTTGTTGAGGGTTTTGTCCGTTTTAT
Source organism: uncultured Hellea sp. (assembly GCA_964463835.1). Taxonomy (GTDB): domain Bacteria; phylum Pseudomonadota; class Alphaproteobacteria; order Caulobacterales; family Maricaulaceae; genus Hellea. The sequence continues at coordinate 10,701 of CAYXEB010000007.1, read as the reverse complement.
GGACAATGATAAGGGATTGGTCGGACCGATTAATTTAGGTAATCCATCGGAATATACCATCCTTGAACTGGCGGAGAAAGTAATCGAACTTACGAATTCAAATTCGAAAATTGAATTTAAATCCCGGCCTCTCGATGATCCACAAATACGGTGCCCAAATATTGATAAAGCCAAAAAGAATTTTGGGTGGTCTCCAGACATTTCGCTTGTGGATGGATTAACTAAAACTATCGAATATTTTCGAAATGAACTGTCGGTAATATAAACGTTTATTGAATTCGACATTTCAATTAAAGAGCTTAACATGAATAAAAAAAAATCCGCACTCATAACTGGTGTTACCGGTCAAGACGGATCCTATTTGGTCGAGTTTTTACTTGAAAAGGGATATGAAGTTCATGGAATTAAACGTCGGTCGTCATCATTTAACACTGGTAGAGTTGATCACCTCTACCAAGACCCTCATGTGAAAGATGCGAATTTTAAACTACATTATGGCGATCTTACAGATTCCTCTAATTTGACACAAATAATATCCAAGGTCTTACCTGATGAGATTTATAATCTTGGGGCACAGTCACACGTAGCTGTAAGCTTCGAGACCCCCGAATATACAACTCAGGTAGATGCATTGGGGACATTGCGTCTTCTTGAAGCCATTCGGGCAAATAAACTAGAAAATAAAACTCGTTTCTATCAAGCTTCTACATCTGAGCTTTACGGCCTAGTAATGGAAACGCCCCAAAAAGAGACCACTCCATTTTATCCGCGTAGTCCTTATGCGGTCGCAAAACTATATGCCTATTGGATATCAGTCAATTATAGAGAGGCCTACGGAATATATGCATGTAATGGTATCTTATTTAACCACGAAAGCCCTCGTCGCGGGGAAACCTTCGTGACCCGTAAGATTACTCGCGGCCTAGCAAATATAGCGCAAGGTCTTGAGACCTGCCTTTATATGGGAAATATTAATAGTCTTAGAGATTGGGGACACGCTAAAGACTACGTAAGAATGCAATGGATGATGTTGCAGCAAGATGAGCCAAAAGATTACGTTATCGCAACTGGAAAGCAAAATTCAGTGCGTGAGTTTATCCAATGGTCAGCAAACGAACTTGGTATTTCAATTGAGTTTAGCAATACAGGGGTAGATGAAATCGCTACAGTAGCCGATATACAGGGTGACGATGCTCCAGCCTTAAAAAAGGGTGATGTGATTTTGCGAATTGACCCAAAGTATTTTCGGCCGGCCGAAGTCGAAACCTTGCTTGGTGATCCGACTAAAGCCAAATTAGACTTAGGTTGGGAGCCAACTATTTCCGTACAAGAAATGTGTGCCGAAATGGTTCAAGAGGACTTGAAAGTCGCTAAACGGAATGCTTTGCTAAATTGCTTAAATCCGTCTTAAAAAACTCTACTTAGCCAATGAACGCTATTTTGAGAGGTTAAATGGAAAATGATTTAAAGTCTTCGTCCTCAGGACAGTCAGTACCTGCTGGACGAAAAATTAATGAGGCCTATCTTCAATTTAAAAGGCTAATAAGTGAAAGGAATCCTTTAAAAAAACGAGAGTTTTCACACTTAGCTGCTGATTTGCAGGAGTATCAAGATGTACTTGAGAGATTTAGCGATAAGCCATTAGACAAATCGCAGACTGTTGAGATTGGGTGTGGTCAGCGACCTTACCGTCTCTTTTATCTAATAGCTAACGGGGTAAGCGTTAATGCGATTGAAAAAGACTTTGTAGCTTTCAATATGAATCTTAAATCTATTAGGCAATCATTTTCGATTAACGGAATGGAACGCACACTAAAAACTATTATTAGGTATTTTTTGTTTGATCTTGCTGAAAATAATCAGTTCTTACGCGAGCTAAGAAATGTCTCTGGTAGGCAATTTGATTGGCCTCTTGATAAAATAACTCACGGTGACGCTACCGATGTTGAAAATTGGCCGGCAGAAGATATTGATTTTATTTATTCAGAGGACGTCTTCGAGCATATACCACAAGCCGTATTGCCCCAGTTGTGTGAAATAATGGCGAAAAAACTTTCAAAAAACGGAATTGCGCTCATTAGACCTGTCACATACGCGGGATTGATGGGAGGTCACAATATAGATTACTATGATCTTGATAAAAATAAAAACCGTACTTGCCCACCTTGGGATCATTTAAGAGACAATAATTTTCCATCTAATACCTATCTCAATAAAATGACTCGGTCTGATTATCGTAACCTTTTTTCGAAATATTTCGATATTCTTGATGAAACAGTGAGAGACCCAGAGGGGGGGCGCTCATTCATGACAAGTGAAATAAGGGCAGAGTTAACAACTTGGTCAGATGAGGAACTTTATTGTAACCATATTAGATTTATCCTAAGGGCAAAAACGGAATAAATATGAGAATTTTCTTAACTGGGCATCGCGGGATGGTTGGGTCTGCAATCTTAAGGCAGTTAGATGTTAAACCAATCACTCGCTCACGAAGTGAGCTAAATCTAACTGATCAAGGCAAGGTGCGGGAATTTTTCTTGGAAGAAAAACCTGATGTGGTTATTTTAGCTGCAGCAAAAGTAGGTGGGATACATGCAAATAATGTTTATCCTGCCGAGTTCATATATGAAAATTTAATGATTCAAAATAATGTTATACACCAAGCTTTTTTAGCAGGCGTAGAAAAGCTCTTATTTTTAGGATCTTCGTGTATTTACCCCAAAGCCGCCGCTCAACCGATGAATGAATCTTCGTTGTTAACTGGCGTGTTAGAAAGAACAAATGAGCCCTACGCTATTGCAAAAATAGCAGGGATAAAAATGTGTGAAAGCTACAATCGTCAATATGGCGTGGATTATCGTAGCATAATGCCGACGAATTTATACGGACCTGGTGATAATTTTCACCCTGAGAATAGCCATGTGCTACCCGCCCTTATTCGACGGTTTCATTTGGCAAAATTAGCTGGTGATGACACAGTGAAAATTTGGGGAACAGGTAACCCTCGGCGTGAATTTTTGCACGTTAACGACATGGCGAAAGCCTCCCTTTTTGTACTTAACATTCCTAAAGCAATTTATGATGCGAATACCCTTCCCATGCAAAGTCATATAAATGTCGGATCGGGGGTAGATATATCGATTCTCGAACTCGCAAAGGTTGTCGCGAACATTGTAGGCTTCAAAGGTGAAATTTTGACCGACCCAACCAAAGAAGACGGAACTCCAAGAAAGCTTTTGGATGTATCGAAAATAAGTAATATGGGTTGGGGTTCTCAGATCAATCTTGAAGAAGGTATCAAATCTACCTATCAATGGTTTAAGGAAAACAATAGAAATATTAGAGCCTAGTGATAATACCTGCACTTGTTTTTTAAATCTTCATGTGCTTGCTAGCTAATTATTTGTGGAGATTAGGTTCTTAATATGAAAATTTCAGTTTTCGGTTTGGGGTATGTTGGCCTTTCAAACGCCATTTTACTTTCCCAGAACAACAAAGTTGTGGCTGTAGATATCTCGCAGCCCAAAGTGGAAATGGTCAATAATCGTGTTTGTCCAATCGTCGACGTTGAGATGTCAGATTACTTACAAAACCATGACCTAGATCTAACAGCGACAACAGATGTCGAAATAGCACTTAAAGACACCGACTTTGCCATTATTGCAACACCTACTGATTATAATCCCGATACAAATATGTTTGAGACTTCCTCTGTAGAGCAAGTTGCAAAGGAAATTATTCGATTGGCGCCCGACGCCGTAATAGTCATTAAATCAACGATACCTGTAAATTTTGTTGAAGACTTACGCGCAAAACTTGGATCAAAAAATATAATATTCAGCCCAGAGTTTCTTCGTGAAGGACGCGCCCTTTATGATAACCTTTACCCATCGCGTATTATTGTTGGTGAAGAATCAGAGCGAGCGTTGACTTTTGCAAATTTACTTAAAGAAGGAGCCATTAAAGAAGATATTGCTATTATCCAAATGGGTTCATGTGAAGCCGAGGCGGTTAAATTATTTTCGAATAGCTATTTGGCAATGCGAGTATCATTTTTTAATGAGCTAGACAGCTATGCATTGCATAATGGTCTAAACGCTAGACAGATTATTGAGGGAACAAGCCAAGATCCAAGAATTGGAAAATTTTATAATAATCCTTCGTTTGGATATGGAGGATACTGTTTACCCAAAGACACAAAACAATTATTGGCAAATTTTAAGAGCGTTCCTCAAAATATTATACAGGCGATTGTGGACTCGAATGAAACGCGAATAAATTATCTAACAGATAAAATTTTAGACGAAAATCCAAAAATTATAGGAATCTATCGGCTTGTTATGAAAGAGGGGTCAGACAATTGGCGACAAAGTGCCGTGCTTGGCGTAATGAACCGTCTGAAAACTCATCCTGTAGAACTGATTATATATGAACCTGCGATGGAAGCGAGTGAATTTGCAGGATGTCAGGTCATTCGAGATTTGGAGGTTTTCAAAACGACCTGCGATCTTATTTTAGCAAACCGAATGCACCCGGATTTAAATGATATAAGCGATAAAATATTTTCTCGCGATCTATTCACTACAGACTAATAACTTCTAGAGAGCTAACGCGCATCCTACATGATCTTTAGATGTTTTACATTAGTTGAAAAAATGTGGGATAATTCACCAGATTCGAGTTATGGTTTTGATTTATTTTTTATATACCCCAGTAGGTATATATTCATGTGGGGTAGGTTACCGTAATAATTGTTTAATCGACTAACTCTTAATATTCACAACCATATTATTTAGTAGATGAACGCGCACGTATGATGTAGAGGTTGGGAGGGGTTAATATAGATAAAATTTCCAAATATCAGGATGTAAATCCAGCGAATTCGTCGCGGAAAAAACAGCTGTCATCGATATTATCTCGTGGCTGGGTTCAATCGCTATTTTCTTTATTGGTAGGGCTGTATCTTCCTGTTTTCTTGTTTTATCAAATTAACGTTATAGGCCCACGTTTCTTCACGTCAATTCAGCCTACAATTGTTAGTTCGGCTATAGCAATTGTTGGCGGGCTTATTGTATTTCGCAAAATGGCTAGCCTTCCTGGATCACTAGCCCAAACAAAAGTTGTACCTGCATTTTTGTTAACATACGGCGTTATCGCAATTATTGCGTTTGGATGCCGAATCGAACTTAGCCGCAATTTATTTTTATTGAGTTTTACGTGTGTGGTGGTTTTTCAGATTTTGTTTCAGTATTTGTTATCATATACTCAATTGCCAAAGATTGGCGTCATTTCGGGTGGTAAGGCTGATGATTTATTGAATATTACTAAATTTAATTGGATTACCATTGAGACAGTTGCAGAAGCAAAAAAATATTCCGACTTGCCGCTTGTAGTAGACTTTAGTTCTTCCAGCATTTCTACCGATTGGGAATATTTTTTAGCGGATGAGATAGTAAGCGGACGAAAAGTCTTTAGTGCGAAGAAGTTGCTAGAGTCTGTTACTGGTAAAGTTCAAATTGATATGATCACAGAAAATAGCATGGGACATTTTGAGCTAGATATAATTTATTCGCCTATAAAGCAAATTATTGACTTTTTCGCAGCATTTTTAACTTTATGCATTCTAGGACCATTGGTCTTCATACCACTCTCTATTGCAATACGATTGGATAGTAGAGGGCCTGCAATATTTAAACAAAAACGAATTGGGTATAGGGGACGCAGTTTTACAGTATATAAATTTCGTTCGATGCACGTGAATTTAGAAGGCGATGAGGGCTCTCTTAACACAGATATTACACTTAGCGATGACCCTAGAATTACAAGGGTTGGAAAATTTATCCGTAAAACCCGAATGGATGAGTTACCTCAACTTTATAATGTTTTGCGAGGAGAGATGAGTTTAATAGGTCCGCGGCCTGAGACCATTCAATTATCAAATTGGTATGCGGATGAAATTTCATTTTATGGGTATAGGCATATAGTAAAACCCGGAATTACTGGTTGGGCTCAAGTTAACCTAGGCCATGTTACAAGTATCGAAGAAGTAAGAGAAAAGATGGAATATGATTTTTATTATATAAAGCACTTTTCTGTCTGGCTGGATTTAACGATAATTTTACAGACCATAAAGGTCATGATCACAGGCAGTGGTTCCAAATAGACTTTAGGAATAAACTAATTCCGTGGTAGGAGATTTCTGGAATAGGAGTCACTTCTTAGAGAGTTAGTAGTAAGGGTAGCAGTGTTTTGCAGGCGCGTTTAATGAGAACGTATTTTCCTCGGTTTATACCTATTGATATGCTTATTTTTCGAAATCCCACTAATCTGAGATAATTATTTCGCTTGTTTGTCAGTTGAGTACTGCTCCCCTGTGGTTAGATAAACAACCCGTAATACAATATTATGAAACTTCATTTGCAATTTGGCGGAACTCTCGTGATTTATCTAAAGGGGCAATGAAAGACCTTAATATGCAGTTCATAGATCTAAAAGCTCAACAAAGCCTATTAAAATACGAAATAGATGCTGTCATTCAAAAAGTTCTGTCGCATGGACAGTATATTCTGGGCCCTGAAGTTTTTGAATTTGAGGAAACTTTGGCAAAATTCGTAGATGTGAGTTTCGCCCTTACATGTGCAAACGGAACGGATGCCTTAATGTTATCCTTGATGGCTCTTGGTATTGGCCTGGGTGATGCTGTTTTTTGTCCCTCATTTACTTTTCCTGCCACAGCGGAAAGCATCGCTATATTGGGGGCGACGCCCATATTCGTTGATATCAATCGAGACAGCTATAATATGTGTCCCGAAAGCCTTAGGAGAACAATTGAGAACATATCGTCTAATGGAGAGATGCAACCGCGCGCCATAATCGTCGTGGATTTGTTTGGACAATTAGCCAATTATCCTGAAATCGTCCCGATTGCTCATGAACATGGTCTAAAAATTATCTCTGATTCAGCGCAAAGTTTTGGAGCAACATTAAATGGTAGGCATCCAAATTTTTGGGCAGATATCATGACAACAAGTTTTTTTCCAGCCAAGCCTCTGGGCTGTTATGGAGATGGAGGAGCGGTCTTTACTGATAACGCCGAATTAAAAATGATATTGGATTCATTGCGGGTTCATGGTCGAGGAAAAAATAAATTTGATAATATTCGTATAGGATTAAATTCGCGTTTAGACACGCTTCAAGCCGCCATATTATTAGCAAAAATTAAAGTCTTTCCGGATGAAATAAAAGCCCGTAATCAGATCGCAAGTCGTTACTCAGAAAATTTGAAGTCAAATAATATTAAAATACCTTTTTTGATTGAAGGCGCGTTATCTACATGGGCTCAATTTACAATTGAGGTTGAAGACCCGATTTTATTAGCGAGCAAGCTAAATTCAAATGGAATACCTACAGCGCGATATTACCCAAAGCCGACCCATTTACAATCCGCTTATGTTAAATTCCCGAAAGACCCCCAAGGGCTTGGGAATACCGAAACCGTCATGCATAAGGTTATTAGCCTCCCGATGCATCCCTACCTCGATGAGCAAATTCAAACCTCCATTACGGAGAAAATACAACGAAGTCTTGAGTAAGTTGCATGCGAAACCAACTAATTTCATTCTTTTAGTTATTTAAGTAATCAGGGTTAACCAAATATTCTTTGAGCCCAAACCCTAATTTACCAAGCAATAACCAATTTTATATATTCGAGTCTTATGAAGATTTTTCGCACTTCCAAAAAACATCGACCAAAAGTTTCATATGCCCCAGAGGGAAAGCGGCTCTATGCGATAGGTGATGTTCATGGTTGCTTTGAACATCTTCGCGGGCTGCTAAAGTTAATAAAGCGAGACATAGCAAAACATGACAAGAGAGAAAATTACATTGTATTCTTAGGGGACCTTATTGATCGCGGAGACCAGAGTTCTAAAGTGGTTAAAACGGTTATGAAAATGTGCCGGAAAATTGAGAACTGTTATTGCTTAATGGGTAACCATGAGGAAATGTTTCTTAAGGGGTACAATGGAGATCTGGAATCACTAGATTCGTGGCTTCAATATGGAGGAAGGGAAACTTTAATAAGCTACGGGATATCGCAGAAAAGTTTAGCAAACTCTGAAATAGATCAAATACATTTGATGATGAAAAAAACAATCCCCGCTAATCATATGAAATTTTTGGCCGAATGTTTGGATTGTATAGATTTTGGAGATTATTTTTTGGTTCATGCAGGAATAGACCCAAGCTCACCATTTCACGAGCAGGAACGAAAGTCGTTCTTGTGGATGCGGGAACCTTTCTTATCCTATGCGGGGCCTTTAGAGAAAGTTGTTATTCATGGGCATACAGTCGTGCCTAAAGCTGAACGTATATCGAACCGCATTGCGGTTGATACTGGCGCTTATAAAGGTGGGGCTCTAAGCGCTGTCTGTTTAGAAGAAGACCAGCTTCGAATTTTAGAGTTTGTCCTGCCCTCTTAAAATAGCCCACTTTTTACTTAATTATTTGGAGGGAAACGATTGAATTATGGTGAGGAACAGTTTGTCATAAGCAGTCGTCATTTGGGATGAAGTGCATAGTGTATTAATTAGGAATTTGATTGATATGCATTACCCCAATGTATAGAAAACAAACGTTAATCTAAACATGTATAATCTGGATGCTATGTTACAAAAAATAATTCGAAAAAGTTTTAGTAAGTTGGATTCAGATTATATTATCCCACCTTATGAATACGTTCAAAATTGTGTCGAGTACCACTTGAATGATTACATTGAAACTACACCTTCGGACATCAAGAAGATTGTTATCGTAGGCGGATATCTTGGTCATGAAATTCCAGGGTTTTTAAAAAGATACCCGAATGCCAGTATTGTAGTTTTTGAAGCTAGCCAAAGATATTTTAATAAACTAAATGACCGCTTTGCAAATAATAAACGGGTCACAACAATCAATAAAGCGGTTGGCGCCAATGTTGGTAGGCAAATGTTCTACGAAACAAATTTGAAGGGTTCGGGGAGTTTGTTAGAAGTCGGTAGTCTGGCCCAAGAGTCTTACGGTACCGAAGCCGCCGAGAGCTTTGAAGTAGATGTTACTACATTAGATACGGAATTTCCTGATAGGCAGGTCGATTGTCTCTGGATAGATGTACAAGGCGCTGAGGGCATGGTCCTTGCGGGAGCTTCTGATTTTATGAAGAGGACAAAATCTGTTTTTATCGAGGTTTCGGTGTATCCAGACCTCTATGAAGACGCGATAACGTATGATGAGTTAGTGAAGGTTCTTAATGCTGCTGACTTAAAAATCTGCCTTCTCGGACTTAGCAAGGAGAATGCAACAGGAAATGCATTCTTTGTCAGATATGGTAAATAGCCATGAGAGTTCTGCATGTTGTAAATAGCTATTACCCTGCTATCTATTTCGGCGGCCCAATCTTTTCAGTAAAGGCTCTGGTGGATTGTCTTGCATTATATGACGATATCTCAATCCATGTTTCGACAACTGATTCAGCGGGGCAGACTCGCAAAGAGCGACTAGAAGCTAAATCTTTGTTGTCGCCTAAAAATTATTCTATAATTTATCACAAAAAGTCTCTGGGAAGAGGTTTTTCTTGGAGGCAGTTGTTAAACCTTCCACGCGATGTCGCAAAAAGCGACATTGTACATATTACAAGCACCTATAACGTATCTACGCTTTGTGCCGCCGCTTTTTCAAAAATTCTGCGTAAACCTGTCGTCTGGTCACCGCGCGGAACAGTTCAAGCAACTGTTCAATGGAAAGAAGCTAATTTGCGTTGGTTGAAACGGGTTTATCAAAAAATATTTCTAGCTTGCCTTCCTCACCGTACTATTATCCATACCACCTCTGATGAAGAAACGTTAGCCACGCGCAGTGTTTTTTCTAAATTTTCCTATACACAATTTTCAAATGGTGTGGACATTCCAAACCTTCAAGTAAATGCCAGAAGAGACCCTTATAGCCTCCTGTTTTTGTCTCGATTAACAGAAAAAAAAGGGGTGTTTAAGCTACTCGAAATTATGCAAAAACTTCCAGAGTCCTATCATCTAAACTTATACGGTGCGGGTTCCGCTGAATTTGAGAGCAATCTTAAGCGGATGATAGCTGAAGATGGGCTTGAGGACCGCATCAAAATTTGTGGCGTTGTAGGGGGTGAAGAAAAAAATCTTGTGTACCAAAAAGCGAGCTTGTTTGTTTTACCAAGCTTTACAGAAAATTTTGGCAATGTAATTGCTGAAGCGCTCGCCAACTCTTTACCTGTTATTACCACGAAGGGAACACCTTGGGAGGGGCTAGAAGAGCATGATTGTGGTCGCTGGTTGGAGAATGACCCTGCCTTATTCGCGAAAGCTATAGTAAGTTATTCTGCAGAAGATTTAAAGGCGTCTGGAGAACGAGGCCGTAGTTGGATGATAGAAAAATTTACGTGGGAAAAACGAGGAGCTGAGCTGTATAATGCTTATCAAAAAGTTTCGAGTCGTAGTTTTAAAGGCAGTACCCTTTAAATAACATTTATACTAACCTTTGTGACAAACATCCTTAATAGCAATAAATTTACTTATTTAATAAGATCGGTTTTTAGCACTGTTTTGACAGTCAAGAGGGCGATTTTAATATCTAGCCCAAATGAGGCATGGTTGACATAAAAGGCGTCATATCGGCTTTTGTTTTTGGCTGAAATAA
>CAYXEB010000006.1:0-38855 GCA_964463835.1 uncultured Hellea sp. | reverse complement strand
CAAGTCCAATACCTTCGAAAGAGTTCGTATCAATACCATCGCCGCCATCAATGATATCAGTTCCGCCGCCGCCGACAAGAACATCATCACCTGCGCCGCCTGTGAGCGTATCATTACCAGAAGCGCCAATTAATGTATCATTTCCAGCCAATCCTGAAATTTCATCATTTCCTTCAAGGCCGTCAATATTATCATCGCCATCTGTACCCGTGAGCACATCATCTCCAGACGACGGCTCAGCAGGCTGTTCAGCTACGGACTCAACAGGATCTTCTACGACCACAGGAGGCGCCACGTCATCATCACCTCCGCCACTTGCTAAGGCGATACCAACACCCGCCACAACAGCCGCTCCAAGCCCGAGAAGCGCGAGATTAGATCCAGATGCGCCCGTCAGACCTTCTAGAATAGTTTGATCAACAAAGAACTGTCCATTTTCTGCAACAAAGTCGCCAGCAGGAACATTAAAGGTCTGACCATTGGTCAATTGAACTAATAATGACCCATCTGACTGGATACCCGCATTAGTTATACCGTCCAGAGACGCCAAGTTAACCAAATCTGAAACACCTGTTTGCGCCGAAGCTTCCTGTGAAATCATAAATGCGCCAGCTGCTGCAGCTGCTGCTATTTTTGAACCCAGCTTACTCTTTTTAATTTTTTGTGTATTTTTGGTCGATGTCATTTTTCTCTCCAAGCTAATTTAAAAATTTTCAAAACAGTCAAACCCTCGAAAATGAGGAAATGATATTTCGAACTACAGAGATGAGACGTGCAACCTGACGAATAGGTTCAAAAAAAAATTAACTATATGTAAATCATGTCAATGATGGTTAATTTAGACAAAATCTAAAGTTAAGTGACCTTGTCATAATCCAAAATCAAATAATTCGTAAGACAAGGGTATAATTATTAGAATGCGATTCAGGTATTGACGTCACACTTGATGTTAAGGTGAAAGTCCGTCATGTTTCTCCGAGGATAATTCGATCTTCAGATAAGTGCTCTATTCATGCAACACATGGCTCATGACAAAAGGCGAGAATTAGATAAATCCCTGATTGCGAGTGTTGTGCAGGGCAATAAAGGCGCCATGAATGAAATCTATAAGGTTTACGCCCCTGCTCTAAATGGCTTTATTCGATTATTTCTAGCAGACCCAAATGATGTCGCCGATATTATTCATGATACAATGCTGGAGGTTTGGCGCAAAGCTGATCGTTTTGAAGGTCGTTCTTCCCTCAAAACATGGATATTTTCGATTGCTAAAAACAAATCAATAGACAGAAATCGAAAATATACGCGCCTTAAATATTCTGATGAACCTATAGATATAAAGGATGATGCGCTAAATCCTGCCGAATTACTCAATCTTTCACAAAAGGCGAGCGTCATTCGACAGGCGGTGGCGCAGTTAAAACCAGATCATCGACGCGCTATCCATCTCTCATTTTTTGAGGATTTGACCTATAAAGAAATTGCCGAGCTTGAGGGATGTCCTGAGGGCACGATTAAGACGAGAATACTATACGCAAAACGCAGTCTTCAACACATTTTACAAAATTTAGAAAAATAAAACTAAATTTGAACCTTTTCTGCAATCATAACGACAGAGATAATGTACTGACTTAAAGGGTAGACATTAAAGGGTAGACAAATGACACAAGAAGAAACATTTTCATTGCTGATTCCTCGTTATTTACGTGGTGATCTTTCGGCCGTGGAGGGGGTTGAGTTTGAGAATTATCTAAAGGAAAATCCAAATTTTCAAGCCGATATAGAGTTCCAACGTAATATTATGGCAGCGAGAGCTGATGAGCCAGATCCGTCGGAGCTTGAATTTGGCTGGGCCAGACTATCGCGCAGCATAGATAATTTAGAGTCCCAAAACACCATAGCTTTGAACACGGAAACTAAGCCTCAAAATATATCTGCTTTTGGAGCGATGTGGAAAATAGCGGCTGTGGCGTTGGCTTGCATTTCAATCGGACAAGCATTTTTTATTGCGAATTCCAAGACTCCGAAACAATATCAACTCGCGAGCGAGACAGAAGCGCCTGGTGTTTCTTTGCAATTAAGTTTCAAATCTGGCGTCAATTTAACGGACGTGTCTGATTTATTAGTTAATCACAATTCTCAAATTATATCTGGCCCTAGTAAATTAGGTATTTATACTGTGTCATTTCCTGATAAGGAAAACTGCTCATCTATGATTAGCACACTGAATTTGGAAGAGAGTATTGTCGATACTTACACATCTTGTACAGCAAGTTCGAAAGGCTAATGGCTTACTATTTTACTGTCTATTAGCCTTTCTATTAAATACGGAACCTGTTCTTGGACAAGACGATTTCAAACCTTTTAAGATTAATAGCTTTGGTGATGCCCGTTTGCGATATCATACGATTGACCAAGACGCTTTTGAGCAATCAGCCGAGGCTTTAACTCTACGCATAAAATTGGGGCTTGAGCTTAATATTTTTGAAAACTCCACAGCCTTAATCGAATTTGAAGGGTCTGAGAACTTTATTGAAGATTTCAACGATACCTTAAATGGTCAAATTGATCGCCCAGCTATTTCTGACCCTGAAAACTTTGATATTAACCGACTCCAATTTCAGACGGACATCACCCCTGATACGCGGCTAACCTTAGGGCGCCAAAGGATTGCCTTGGATGATTGGCGGTTCATTGGACATTGGGATTTCCGGCAAAATGAACAAACTTTTGACGCTGCAAGAATTGAAAGCAAAATTGGGCCCGGGATTTTAGATGCGGCCTATGTGGGGCATGTTGAAAGACAATTTGGAAATGATAGTCCTGCCGGTGAATTTGACGGTGATTCATTTATTGTAAATTATGGACTTATTACGCCCGTTGGACGCCTCGTGGCTTTTTATTATGGGCTCGACCTCGAAACGGGTCCTGACGAAAATCGGGTGTCAAATTTAAGTTCTGCAACATCAGGCGTTCGCATTAATGGACGTTACAAATGGACGGATTGGGGACTGAACTGGGATGCTTCGATTGCGCAGCAAAGGGATTTTGCAGATAACCCGAATGATTATGCGGCAATTTATGCGGCCTCAAAGCTCGGGGTGGAATATCGTAATTATGACTTTTCAGTCAAAGCAGAGCTCCTCGGCAGCGATAATGGGCAAGCCATACAGACACCTCTTGGAACATTGCATCGGCTGAACGGCGCCGCAGATCAATTTTTAACGACGCCAGATGAAGGCCTGCGTGATGTTTCAGTCTCTGCAGGTTATAAGCTTAGAAACCTGGGAATATTTGAAGACATCCGCGCTCGCGCAAGCTATCATTGGTTTGAATCTGATGAAGGTAATGATAGCTTCGGAGAAGAATTTGATATCGCGCTGAGCGGGAAGTGGAAAAATATACGGTTTGGCCTAGAATATGCGGATTATGATGCAAATAGTTTTAGTTCTGATGCACAGGTCTTCATTCTATCAACGGAATTTAATTTTGATTGAACCTTCGTCAGGTTTCGCACGTCTAAGGAATTGAAATAGGTGTTAATTATGAAAATTTTTCAATCCCCTCTACTCATAAGCTCTCTCCTAGCTTTGTTCATAGCTGGCTGCGAAACCTTACCCGAGGCCCAGACGCTGCAGAGCGCTCAAATTGCAAAACCTCAAATAATTGAAGCCTCCTCTGAATTGGTCAATCGATCACAAGTTGTCGCCACAGTTAAGAGCAAGGCTGTAGCCGTTGATTTGGAACGTCAAGCTTTGGAATGGGGCTATACACTTCATAAGCAAGAAAAATTAGCTGGTCTGAACCTATATTTACTCACATTTGATTGTCCGCCTGGGGTGAGCCCAAAAGATGCCTCACTTGAGCTTGAAAGGCTGCAGCCAAAATCCTCTGTTGGTGCACTGAACAAATATTCCCTCAATAGCTCACAGGTTTCTTTCTCATCGTCTCAAGCCCCCAAAACATTTGCCAATGAAATGCTAGGTTGGCCAGAGTCAGGCTGTGACGTGCCTGTCAAAATTGGCATTATTGATGGCGGCTTATCTGAAAAGTTTAGAGAGCAAACATCTGCGAGAGTTTACACGCGGTCTTTCATCGAGACAGCTCCTTCGGAGACGGCAATGCGCCATGGTACATCTATCGCCGCCATATTAACTGACCCTGTCCGTCTTAAAGACGTTATGCTATATTCAGCCGCCGTCGTCGAACAAGACGAAAATGGGAATGATTATTCAAGTCCAACCGCTATTCTGAAAGCGCTGGACTGGATGGTTTTAAATGATGTGAAGGTTGTTAATATCAGCCTGTCAGGTCCGCCCAATAAAGTTTTGGAAACCGCCCTTGATGCCGCCTCTGATAAGGGGCTTTTGATTGTCGCCGCCGTAGGAAACCAAGGTCAAAATTCACCGCCTCAATTCCCTGCAGCCTATAATACGGTCTTAGCGGCCACAGCCGTTGATGTTGAAGGCGATATTTATGATAAGGCCGTGCGGGGAAATCATGTCGATTTTTCGGCGCCCGGCGTTGATATTTATATCAATGTTGAAGGCCAAAATAGATATATATCTGGAACGTCTATCGCGGCGCCCTTCATCACAGCCGCCATAGCCTCATCATTAGGTATGGAAGCTTATGAAAACCGAGATGATATCATCCAATATTTTTCTGGCTCAGCAACAGATTTGGGGCCGAAAGGAAAAGATACAATTTTCGGCCGTGGGCTAATTAACGCGAAATATATTTGCAACTCAAAGCAAACAAAAATCTAGACGTAATAAACTATAAATCGTCCTCAACAGGCGATTTACAATGTCCGTTTTTTTTAGGAAAAGCGGACCTTAACTTAGCGTTTTTTTTGGAGTGAGTTTAAGCTACCCGAAGTACGCGGTTTTATCTAAGGGAAGACATAGACGTTTGAAACATCACGTCTTCCCAAAATAAACACTCACCCCGTTTAGTCTTAAATCATCCTATAATATTGCAAAAGCTTTGCCTATCAGGTGATTACCCTAGTTTTGGAACTTTTAAGGCCGAAAAGGGGATAATAATTGGATTCTCATTAATTGTCCCGAAAGACCCTTGGGCCGAGCATAGGCGCGTGGACGCTTTTATCAAATGAGGCAATATCTCTGGCGTTAACTTTTATTAACCATGTTTGTTAATAATTATGTTGATTCGTTTGAAGGCAATTTATGCGCTACTTAGCTCTTATTATATCAACAGCCGCGCTAACAGGCTGCTCCGTAGCGGGGCTGGACGGTTCCCATACGAGTAGCTGCGCGCCGCACTGTAATCTTTTCATGGCCCCGGGAGGAGCTAATTATGCCACCCAGAATTATAATCAGGCCTATAATCAACCCGGTTATAGTCAATCTCGTTGGCAGTCGAGTCAGCCAACTGGATATTCCACGCCTAGCCCGAATAGTTACGGCACGCATGCTTACGCGCCGGTTCCGCAATTGCGAGGGCTGTCCAATCCGCATTCCCCGCGAGGATATAAATATGGAGAAGTGGGGGGTATTCTCTATGATTTTGACTCCGAGAATTTCGGTATTCAGGGACGCATTGGTTACCAAAGCGCCGTTATAGTAGGCGCAGAACTTGAAGGCTCGATAAGTCTTGGGGCTGATACTGAGGAGCTTAGCGCCGAGGAGACCGCGGCGATTATGGGAGCTACCGATGTAATGATGGATACGACAGCTCCAGCTACGGGAACAACTGCCCCAGCTGGGGGAACGACCGCGCCAACTGTAGGACCCGTCGATGCTACGGCGACGGCAAGCTCAAGCACATTAACGACAGAGTTCACCAATTCAATTGCCGCCTTTGGTCTTGCTCGCCTGCCTGTCAGTGACCGCCTATCGGTTCATAGCCGAGTTGGCATACATTCCACCCGGTTTAAATCTGAGATTGATGATGGCGCGCAAGTTCTTAGGCAAAATGAGACATCCGTTGGCATTGCATATGGCGTTGGCATGAATTATGCGCTCACGCCGCGAAATGATATTCGTCTGGATTACACAGTTTATGATAGGTCAGGCCAAAATGCGGACTCTCTTTCAGCGGCGTTTGCCTATAAATTTTAGAGTAGATTTCGATGCATAAAATTATGCGAGGGGCGCTTTAACGGCCCCCGTGACACCTTCTTGCCGCGCTACTGGCAAGCTATGCATTCCTCGTAATCTGTTGGCGCTGCCGCTTCCATGGACTTTTCCATTACGGTTTTGGCTTCTGTTCCAGCAAATGCGGCGCGTTGAACTGATTTTGAGCGGCAATAATAAAGTGATTTTACCCCTTTTTCCCAGGCTTGCCAATGTAGCATGTGAAGATCCCATTTATCGATATCACCAGGGAGAAATATGTTCAGGCTTTGCGCCTGACAGATATAAGGCGCGCGGTCTGCTGCATGTTCAATGACCCAGCGTTGGTCAATTTCAAACGCGGTTTTAAAGGTCGCTTTCTCGTGCTCACTTAGCTCATCCATAAATTGAACCGAGCCTTCATTTTCAAGAATTGTTCCCCAGACTTCATCCGTATTAAGACCTTTGGATTCTAACAATTCTTCAAGCATCTGGTTCCTAACGGTAAAAGATCCTGAGAGCGTTTTATGGGTGTAGATATTGGCTGGAATGGGTTCAATCCCTGCCGACGCCCCGCCGCATATAATTGAAATTGACGCCGTTGGCGCAACCGCCATTTTGTGGCTAAATCGGGCTTTAACGCCAAGCTCTGCTGCGTCTGGACAGGCTCCGCGTTCACCTGCCAGTTTGACCGAGGCCGCGTCAGCACCGCGCCTAATATGGCGAAAGAGGCGATTGTTGAAAGATTTGGCCATAGCGCTTTCAAATGGAATGCCCTTGCTTTGGAGCATGGAATGAAAACCCATTAAGCCTAGACCAACAGAACGCTCGCGCAAGGCAGAGTATTTTGCGTCGGCCATTTTACTCGGCGCGTTATCAATAAAGTCTTGCAAAACATTATCCAAGAAGCGCATGATGTCTTCGATAAAATTTTCATTGTCTTTCCAGTCATCATATTTTTCTGCATTGATGGAGGAGAGACAGCAAACAGCTGTTCGCTGTTTGCCATATTTATCTAGACCTGTAGGGAGCATTATTTCCGCGCAGAGGTTTGATTGCTGTACACGAAGCCCTTGGTCACGTTGATGTTTGGCTAGCGCTTCATTTACCGTATCGGAAAAAATCATATAAGGCTCGCCAGTTTGAAGGCGCATTTCGAGAATTTTCTGCCATAGTTTACGGGCTGAAATTTCTTTTATGATTTTCCCTGTATGCGGACTACGAAGACCAAATTCTTTATCGTCTTTAACCGCTTCCATAAATTCGTCTGTAATGTTCAAACCGTGATGAAGGTTCAAAGATTTCCGGTTGAAATCACCTGAGGGTTTACGAATTTCTAGAAACTCCTCGATTTCTGGGTGATGAATATCCAGATATACAGCGGCAGAGCCGCGGCGCAATGAGCCTTGAGAAATGGCAAGGGTTAAGCTGTCCATAACACGGATGAATGGAATAATGCCTGAGGTTTTACCCGCGCGTCCAATGCGCTCCCCAATTGAGCGTACATTGCCCCAATAAGTGCCAATTCCGCCGCCATTTGAGGCTAGCCAGACATTTTCCGTCCATGCGCCAACTATAGAATCAAGACTGTCATCGACCGCATTAAGGAAACAGGAAATCGGGAGGCCGCGATCCGCCCCGCCATTGGATAGAACAGGAGTTGCGGGCATGAACCAGAGCTTTGACATATAATCATAGAGCCGCTGGGCATGGGCTGTATCATCTGCATAAGCTTCTGAGACACGGGCAAACATGCCTTGATAGGTTTCTTCAGGGAGAAGATAACGGTCTACGAGAGTTCTTTTCCCGAAATCTGTCAATAAGTTGTCACGGGATTTGACTTTCTTAACGGAGTCGATTGCACGGTCTTTTTTATAAGATGGGGTCTTTTTGGGTTGTGTATTGCGTTGAGGAGAGGGTGTCTTGACAATCTGTGTATCCACTACGTCTATGTCTAATTCTGCGGCGTGTGATAAAAACTCATTACTATTGTCAGACATCGATATTTTCCCCTATCCGTTTTCGACCTCATTATGAAAAGGTCTAATTTAGTGTCAAAAATTCCCCGCCACGCCGCGAAGCGGCCCTGCTTGAAACCTGGTTATAAATGAAAGCTTCCTGATGATATGCCAGGAACTCATACTATATATAGTGTTGATTTGCCTTCATTCGTCAATACCTTGTGTGTCAAAAAAGGAAATTTTTAGTTAACGAGACCTTAAAACCTTGGGATTGTTACATATTTTTTTAATATGGTCTCTGTTTCGTCTTGTGCAGGGTCAGAATTACGGGCCTGACACCCTCTTTGAGTTTATAAATTCAATTTTTTCGAGCGTTTTTCCTCGAAACCATTGAAAAACTCTGCCAATTCTTTACGTCAACAAGGCCGCAACTTAAAAATTAGAGCAATAGGTGAAAATACTTCTCGTTACGGATGCATGGGAGCCTCAAATGAACGGGGTTGTCCGGACATTATCTAAAACGGTGGAAGAATTACGCCAGAAGGGGAATTTAGTTGAAATTATCGCGCCGTCGGATGGGTACCGGACCATAGCTCTGCCGACCTATCCAGATATACGCTTAGCCCTTTTTGCTAAATCTGATGTCGAACGCCGTATAATTAAATTTGGTCCTCAAGCAATTCATATCGCCACCGAAGGACCCTTAGGTCAAGCCGCGCGCTCGTTATGCTTAAAATGGGGCATGCCGTTCACGACCAGCTATCACACTAAATTTCCAGAATATATAAAGGCGAGGTTTCCTTTCATCCCTTTATCCTGGCCTTATAAATTTGTCAGGCGCTTTCATAATAGCGGCGGGCGTATAATGGTTACGACGCCGTCAATGGTCGAGTTTCTGAGCAAGCGAGGGTTTAAAAACCTAATGCCATGGGCCCGCGGGGTGAATACGGAACTATTTAATCCAAATAAACGTTTTTCGCCCGAAGATGTTTATGCTGGTTTGCCGCGCCCCGTTTTTGTTAACGTTGGGCGCGTTGCCGTTGAGAAAAATATTGGCGCTTTTCTAGAGCTCGATCTTCCAGGATCAAAAGTTGTTGTCGGCGCGGGGCCGCAATTAGAGCAGCTCAAAAGAAAATTTCCTGATGTTCATTTTCTGGGCGCAAAATTTGATGATGAACTCGCGCGCTATTTTGCGGATGCCAACGTATTTGTGTTCCCGTCTAAAACAGATACATTTGGCCTAGTTATTTTAGAGGCGATGGCGACGGGTACCCCTGTTGCAGCCTTCCCTGTGACGGGCCCTATTGATATTATTCCAGGTAGCGGGGCAGGGGTCGTCAATGAGGATTTACGCCAGGCGTGTCTGGACTGTCTTAATATAGAGAGAGCCCTCGCAAGCGCTCACGCGCAAAACTATAGTTGGGAAACGGTTACGGATATTTTCTATGATTATTTGACACCAGAATATGAACCTAATGCGCGCCGACGGTGGAGACGTCTACGCCGGATGATGCGCTTGGCAGGTTCGCCTTATCATATCATCAAAAAGACAATTCGGTGGTTCTGGCGTTTTCTGAGAGGTAAATCCTATTCGGATTAACTTAAGGCATAGCTTTTAAGTCAGTTTTTCAATTATCCCGAATTTATAATCTAGAATGCGCTGTTCGATATCTTCTTCATCTAGACTTGTCTCGCCAGCAATGTCGGGTTTTATATCTGGACTTTGGGACGGTATTTCCGTTTGGCGGCGGGTGTTATTGACGGATAATGCTGCGGCGACATCTTTATAACGCTGGTCGAGTTCAGTTTCATTTTGCTTAGATTCAAGCAAGGCTTTTTGTGCGGCCTCGAGCTGATAGGTTTGTGTGTGAATTGTTTCTTCAAGGCGTTTATATTCAGCGGCTTGTCTCTCGCGCTCTTCGCGTAATTGAGACACGTCGTGGGCTGCGCTTTTTACAATTTCATCCTTAATTCGTAGCTGCTCGGTTAAAGCGTCAACTTGTTCTTTTAGTGTATCAGCCTGATTTTGGCCTGAAATTTCTTCCAACTCGCGCTTCTGATTGCCCAATTCTGATTGTAATTTTTCGCGCTCTACATTGGCTGATGTTAATTGCTGCCTCGCCATTTCGGATTGAGCACTCGCATTTTCTAGCTGGGCCTTTAAATCCTTAATATATGAATCTTGATTTGAGTCTTCCATCGCCTGCTTGAGGCCATCAATTTCTTTTTGAAGCTTTTCACGTTCCATATTGGTCGTAGTCAATTGGTTGCGCGCAGTTTCAGCTTCGCTGGTGAGTTTGCCGATTGTCGTTTGTAAATCACCGACAAAATCTTCCTGTTTTAAACTTTCCAGTTCTTGCCTTTGTATGTCGAACTGAGTCTGCAAGTTTTCTCGCTCTAGATTCGCGGATGTTAACTGTCTTTTGATGGCTTCTGTTTCATTTCTGCTACGTTCGGCAATTTCATCACGTTTTTTCAAATCTGTCTCAAGGCCTAAAATATCTCTTTTATATAAAAGAACTTGTTCAGATATTTCGCTTGTTTTTAGCCGTTTGATATCGATTAGCTCAGCTTTTAATTCGTCTATAGTTTTTTCTAAGCGGTCGCGTTCAATTTCCTGATGCGCGCGAGCCCGTCGTAGATTTGAAAACTCTACTTCGCGTTTTTCTGCCGCATCTTTTTTAGCATCGAGTTCTTGGCCTAGAGTGGCTAATTTGGCCTCAAGATTTGTAACCTGGTCTTCTCTGTCAATGACATTGAACTCATATTGTGTTTTGAAAGCTTTAATTTCGTCATGAAGGGTGAGCATTTCCCCTTTCATAATATTATTTTGGCGTTTGGCGGTATTGAGAGCTACGCGAAAGTCTTGTGCTTCGGCGCGATAGGCATCTGCTTGTTTTCTCTGATCTTCAAAATCGACTTTGAGCGACTCCGCGAGTTTTGACGCTTCCAAATATTCTAATTGGCGCGCTTCAACGGCTTGGGATAACTCCGATATTTTTTCTCTCAAGACCTTATTTTCGCGGTGTTCAACACTTAATGCTGTTTTACCGCGCTCTATAGCTAGTGTATGGCGCTCTAAATCTGTTTTAGCGTCTTTTAAACGGCGATTATATTCGCGCAAAGTCTTTGTAGTTACGACTAATTTGCTGCGGGCATCTTCAAATTGAGCTGTTTTCTCATCAAGTCGCGCGCGGTGTTCTTCTAAATCCGTTGAAACCAAGTTTAGCTTGTTTTTGTTGCTTTCAAGTTCGCTTTGATTAGTCCGAAGACGGGCTTTAAGACGGCGATTTTCCGGCTCGAGTCTGTTTAGGACAGAAAAATCTACTTCGGCCTTTTCGACTTGGGCCATCAACCCTTCTATGCGCTGGAGGGCGCGGCGATATATTTCTTCCCCGCCCTGCATATCCGCGCTGATGCGGGTAACATCTGCCCTTATTTCGGAAATGTTGGATTCGGTCTGGGTAAATGAAGAGGTTTCGAGTTGAAATTCCGATATATCTGTGTCGTCATCTATATCTATATCTTTTTTATCATTCGCGGCGGGGGCTACTTTCTTTACCGGAGATTTCTGCTTAGAGATTTCATTCTTTGTCGTCTGTTTCTGTGGAGTTTTCTCCTCTAGGGTATTACTTTCACTCTTTTCAATAGAGGCTTTAGAGCTTGAACTGATTGTTTCAGCGGGCACCTTGGGGCTCTTTTTAGCTGCAACGAGAGATTTGGCCTTGTCGACAACGGCTTCGACATTGGGCTGTAGCTCATCCTCCGGTGAAAGATTAAGCTCTGATGTCAATTTTTCGATTTGGTCATCCAGAGTTAAAACTTCTTCTAGAACCAACGGGGCATCATCGACCTCATCAAATGACGCGATTTTATTCGATGTTTTATTTTTCTTTTTCTTAAAAAAAGCCACACTCATCCTCAGCTCAGTCTTTTGAGTTGATTATTGCCTAGTGAGTTAGGGTTAATATAGTGTTGAAAACAAATGGAAATATTTTGAATTTAGTTGACCTCTATGGCCGGGCATTTATTCAATCGACCTGATATAATGAGGTTTAAGGAGTATTATGACACTCGCATTTACGTTTCCAGGACAAGGAAGTCAGTCTATTGGTATGGGACAATCACTATCAGAGGCTTTTCCGAGCTCTCGAGCGGTTTTTGAAGAGGTGAATGACGCATTGGAACAAAATTTATCTGGCCTCATGTGGGGTGGCCCGATTGAAGATTTGACTCTTACGGCGAATACGCAGCCTGCTTTGATGGCTTGCGGGCTTGCGGCGATGCGGGCCCTTAGGGATGAATTTGGTATTGATGTGACGCAGGCAAAATTTGTCGCAGGTCATTCTTTGGGTGAATATACGGCGCTGTGCGCCGCAGGTTCTATTAACCTAGCTGATACGGCTCGGCTGCTTCGTATAAGAGGAAATGCTATGCAACAGGCTGTTCCAGTTGGCGCCGGCGCTATGGCGGCCTTGCTGGGCGCTTCCGTTGACGACGCCGAAAAAGCCGCAAAGGCGGGCCGCGAAAAAGGCATTTGCCAAATAGCCAATGATAATGCGACGGGTCAAATTGTGCTTTCGGGCGAGAAATCAGCTGTCCAAGCTGCCTGTGAGGCGGCGACTGAGCTAGGTGTTAAGAAGGCCATGATGCTCAATGTCTCTGCGCCATTTCACTGTGATATGATGGCGCCGGCAGCGGAGGCAATGAAAACGGCTCTTATGGAGGTCGAGTTTAAAAGCCCAATTGTGCCCGTGGTGAATAATGTACAAGCTCGTCCAGTTTCAGACTCGGATCAATTGCGGGATGATTTGGTTAAGCAGGTCACGGGCCGGGTCAGATGGCGAGAGTCCGTTGAATGGATGCATGAAAATGGTCTGGAGACCTTAGCTGAACCTGGCTGCGGCAAGGTGCTGACTGTTATGCTTCGCCGAATTGTTAAGGGTATGAACGGAATTGCGATGGATACGCCCGAAAAGCTAGAAGCTTTTGCAACACAATTAAAAGGATAGACATGTTTAATCTTGACGGAAAACGCGCGCTTATAACGGGCGCGACAGGCGGCCTTGGCGGCGAAATTGCGAAATTATTACATGCTCAAGGCGCGCAAGTTGCTTTATCAGGAACCCGCGCAGAAAAATTAGAATTATTGGCTGCCGAACTGGGCGATCGGGCTTATGCCATGCCGTGTAACCTTTCCGATGGAGAGGCCGTAGACTCTCTGCCTAAAGCCGCGAGCGAAGCGATGGGGGGAGCTGTGGAAATTCTTGTCGCCAATGCCGGTATTACTCGCGATGGTCTTTTAATGCGGATGAAACAGGACGATTGGGATTTGGTTCAAAAGGTGAATTTGGAATCCTATTTCCGCCTGTCTAAAGCCTGTCTACGCGCGATGATGAAAGCGCGCTGGGGACGTATAATCGGCGTGACATCTGTTGTCGGCGTGACGGGAAACCCGGGTCAAACCAATTACGCGGCCTCCAAGGCGGGCATGATTGGGTTTTCAAAATCATTGGCGCAAGAAGTGGCCTCACGCGGCGTGACTGTAAACTGTATTGCGCCCGGCTTTATTGCTTCGCCCATGACGGATGAGCTTAATGAGGCGCAGCGCGAGGCAATATTAACAAAAATTCCTGCGGGAGCTTTAGGTGCAGGATCTGATATTGCAACTGCAGCCCTTTATTTGGCTTCTAACGAAGCCAGTTATGTTACAGGTCAGACTCTGCACGTAAATGGCGGTATGGCTATGATTTAAAAGGGTTTTATGACCCTAGTCACGGTATTTTTATTGTGCTATCCACGCCTTAGTCGCAGAAAGGGGTTGTTTTTCAGCTTTTACAGCTTACTTACACCTCGCAACCGCCACAAAACACCGTGGCATCATATAAGGAAAAACCTATGTCAGACGTATTAGCTCGCGTTACAAAGATGGTCGTTGAGCATCTTGATGTGGAAGAAGATAAAGTCACAGGCAATGCCCATTTCATCGATGATCTTGGCGCAGATAGCCTTGATAACGTCGAACTCGTTATGGCATTTGAAGAAGAATTTGATATCGAAATTCCTGATGATGCCGCTGAGCACATTCAAACTGTCGGCGATGCTGTAAAATTCATTTCTGAAAAAGTCGGTTAGGCCGACTTTACGCTATGCGGCGGGTTGTCGTTACAGGCTTGGGCCTTGTTACACCCGTCGGATGCGGTGTTGAAATCGCATGGAAAAATATTCTCTCGGGTAAGTCCGGAGCCTCCAAAATAGAACATTTCGACGTTAGCGATCTTGGATGCAAGGTTGCGGCGGTTATACCTCGCGCGGATGGTCGCGCGGGCAACATTGCTGTTACTGAGGGTGTTTTTGACCCTGATCAGGTTATGAGCGCGAGAGACGTCAAGCGTGTTGATGATTTTATTCTTTATTCGATTGCAGCCTCAGACGAAGCCCTAAAAGATGCGGATTGGCATCCAAGCCCTGAAGATGTTGAAGCTTGCGAAAGAACAGGGGTCATATTTGGCTCAGGTATTGGGGGTCTGCAAACCACTTATGACGCTTCGATAACGCTTCATGAACGTGGCCCGCGCCGTTTAAGTCCTTTTGTCATACCGTCTATGTTGATCAATCTAACTTCGGGTCAGATATCTATTCGAAATGGATTTAAGGGACCGAATCATTCTGTTGTGACAGCCTGCGCCACAGGTGCCCATGCGATTGGGGATGCTGCGCGGCTAATTGCATTTGGGGATGCAGATGTGATGGTGGCCGGTGGCGGGGAAGCTGCCATTAATCGGCTCGGTATCGCCTGTTTTGTTGCCTGCCGGGCCATGACGACAGGGTATAATGATACGCCTGAAAAGGCCTCTCGCCCTTATGATTCAGGCCGAGACGGGTTCTTAATGGGGGAAGGCGCTGGCGCCGTGGTTCTAGAATGCTATGAACATGCGAAGGCACGCGGGGCAAAAATATATGCCGAAGTTAAAGGCTATGGTCTTTCAGGCGACGCGCATCATATTACCAGCCCATCACCAGACGGGGATGGCGGTTACCGTGCTATGAAAGCAGCGCTAAAAAATTCAGGCTTAGATGTTTCAGATATTGGCTATGTCAATGCTCATGGGACTTCAACGCCTATGGGCGACGAAATTGAAGTGAAAGCTGTAGAGCGTCTTCTTGGCGAACATGCTAAAAATGTGAAAATGTCGTCTACAAAATCTAGCACGGGCCATTTATTGGGCGCGGCAGGCGCGATTGAAGCTATATTCTCAATTTTAGCGCTACGTGATCAAATGGCGCCGCCGACCCTGAACCTCGAAGACCCTACTGTTGAGACGGCTTTGGACTTGGTGCCGCTTAAGGCAAAACCCTTTTCGGGCAAAGCTGTCATGTCAAATTCATTTGGATTTGGCGGCACAAATGCGGCTGTTATTTTTGGACAAGTTACCTCATGACGGATGAAGGTCCGACTCCATCTCCAGACGAAAAAAATTCTCCTCCAGTAAAAGCCACGTCTCTCGCCAAAGGTGATAAACGGCTCATGCTCTTTATTAGCTTTATTGGAGGCCTCACATTTTTGGCTGGGTTAATCCTAACGGCCTATGCTTTTTTAAATTACAGATATGAAGCCAAGCCCAAAGATAACGCGCGAGAGGTGGTTTTTGAAATTCCTCGGGGGAGCGGATTGTCGTCTATCGCAACGCGGTTAGAAAAAGAGAATCTTATTAAAAGCGCGTCCCTTTTTAAACTTGTTACGAAACTAAGAGGAAATGAGCGTAATTTTAAAGCGGGTGAATTCCAGATCACATATCCTGCATCTATGGCGCAAATTTACGAAACACTCGCTGAAGGCCAAGCCATCTTATACCCATTCACGGTTCCAGAAGGTTTAACCTCAGCGCAAATTATACGCAAAATGTCGTCTCATAAAACTTTAGTGCAAGACGATGTTACACTTCCTAAGGAAGGTAGCCTATTACCTGAAACCTATATGCTGCCCCGCGGGATGAAGAAATCTGATCTCATTAAAAAAATGAAAACGGCCCAAATTGACGTTCTAAATGAGCTTTGGGAATCCCGGGACGAAAATCTGCCTATCAAGTCCAAAGCCGAGGCGGTAATTTTGGCCTCTGTGGTTGAAAAAGAAACAGGCGTATCCGGTGAACGCGATGTTGTGGCGGGGGTTTTCATAAACCGTCTTCGCAAAGGTATGCGCCTTCAATCAGACCCGACAATTATTTACGGTGTTTCTAAAGGCGAGATACTTCTTAATAAAAAAGGAAAACAAAGGGGTATCCGGCGATCTGAAATTGATAGGAAAACAGATTGGAATACCTACCAAATTGACGGCTTGCCTAAAACGCCCATATGCAATCCGGGCAAGGATGCTATTGCGGCCGTTCTGAAACCAGCAGAGACAGATTATTTGTTCTTTGTTGCCGACGGAACGGGCGGACATGTCTTTGCAAAAACGGTTAAAGAGCATAATAACAATGTTAAGAAGTGGCGAAAAATAGAACGCCAAAGACGTAAGAAATAAACCTAGAACATAGTGAGAAAACAATGACAGGCAGGTCATCACTTGAGGAAATGAAAGCTCAAAGGCGAGGCATAATGATTGTGCTGTCTTCGCCCTCTGGGGCGGGTAAGACCACGTTAACGCGCAAATTACTAAATGAAAATCCTGATATGGCCATGTCCGTTTCTGCGACCACGCGTTCGCCGCGCAAAGGCGAGGAGGACGGAACAGATTATTTTTTTATCACTAAGAATAAATTTGTTGAAATGGTCGATGATGAAGCTTTCTTAGAACACGCCAAAGTATTTGATAATTTTTACGGCACGCCCCGCGCGCCGGTGGAAGCCGCATTAAGCGATGGCCATGACGTTGTTTTTGATATTGATTGGCAAGGCGCGCAACAATTGACTCAGGCTGCAGGGGATGACCTTGTGAAGGTATTTATACTCCCGCCCAATATGCGAGAGCTCGAAATGCGCCTTAAAAAACGCGCCCAAGATTCTGATGAGATTATTGCAAAGCGAATGGCCAAGTCCGAAGCGGAGATAAGTCATTGGGCTGAATATGATTATGTTATCGTCAATGAAAATATTGATACGGCTTTATCGGAGCTGCGCACAATCGTCGCCTCTGAGCGTATGCGAAGGCGCAGGCAACCTTGGATTAACAGTTTCGTAAAGTCGCTGACACAAGGCGGTTAACCACAACTCTTAAATTTATTTCAAGAGGGTTTTGCTAACCCTTGCACATGATCGAAGTTGTATACGCATTAATTTTGGGCTTCTGCGCGGCGGCTATTTTATTAGTGCTCTATGAAGAAGGTAGCTTTGGCTGGATATGGCGGCGTGTGCATCCAAAAAGCGCCCCGACAGAATTTATCAAAGCGGGAAATCGTGGGCAACCAAAAGGTAAACACACGCCAATAGGGTCGACTTTAATGGGCTCGTCGACGGCGATGTTCGCTGTTCAAGGACTTGACGTTAAAACGATCGCGCTCGTCAGATTGGCTATGGCCGCTTTTGCGAAAGTGGATAGCCGGGTTGTTGTCGGTATTGAAAGTAGCTTGAAGTTAGGTGATGGTCGTCGCTATAAGGCTTTCCATCAACTTGTCTCCGAAAGCCAAAGCCGGCGTCAAAATATAAAAGACATCGTTCATCCTTATTGGCGGGAAATTAACGGCAATCATGCCTCGGCGAGAAATATGTTCACAGCCTTATGTCAACTGGCCCGTGATACACGAAATACAGACAAACATACAGTTAATCGCCTCGTTAAAATCGGGCAGACTTTAGGGTTATCGCCAGAAGATATGGGATTAGCTATTGGTCAAATTCGCGCCTAATTAGCGCGCTAGCCAGTCTTTGAAAATCCGCAACACTGACCGTTTCTGGTCGGCGCTGGGGGTCAATGGCGCAATCGGCCAGCCATTCTGCGGGGCTTGTTCCATATTTTTTCGCAATAGATTTTAACGAAACCCGTAGCATTTTCCGTCTCTGGCCAAAGGCGGCCATCGTCACTTCGCCGAGTAATTTTAAATCACTAAAACGCTGACTTTCGGGAAGTGGATTTAAGACAATAACAGCGGAGTCGACTTTTGGTGGAGGTGTAAAATCCTTTGCGGGCACGTCAAATGCTATATGAGCTGTGCATACACTTTGGGTTAAAATGGCCAGGCGGCCATAGGTATTATCCCCAGGATTTGCAGCAATGCGCTGGGCGACTTCCTTTTGAAACATAAGGACAGCTTGTGTCCAAAAAAGTGGGTACGCTGTCAGCCAATTAGTCAGCATTTTTGTCCCGACATTATAAGGTAGATTAGAGACGAGTTTGATTTTTTGACTATATCCGATTTCTTGGGCGATATCGACTTTCAAACCATTGGCGTTTAACACGCGGAGTTTTCCGCTCGCGCGGCTAATATCGTCCAAAGGTGGAAGAAAGCGCTCATCCATCTCTATCGCGAGAACTTGGGCCCCATTTTGAATAAGGGCCCGCGTTAACCCGCCTGGTCCAGGGCCTATTTCAACAACATTCACGCCGTCCAAAGGCGCGGCGAGACGCGCGATTTTATCGGTAATATTCATGTCGAGTAGGAAGTGTTGGCCTAGTTTTTTATTTGCCCATAAACCATGAATTTTCAACGTCTCCATTAGAGACGGAAGCCTCTTAAGTGACATTGGCGCGACTTTTGAATTTACGACGATTATCCGCTACGTTTCGGGCTAATTTGATGGCCGCAGTTAGGCTATCTGGGCGAGCCTTATTTTGGTAAGCAATGTTAAAGGCTGTACCGTGATCAGGAGATGTTCGGACAATCGGAAGCCCCAGAGTGATATTTACTCCGCCGTGAAAATCCAGTGTTTTTACAGGAATAAGCCCTTGGTCATGATACATGGCCAGAACTGCGTCATAACCTTGGCGTGCCTCGGCATGAAAAAGTGTGTCTGCAGATTGAGCATCGCTGACTGTAATACCGCTCTCGCGTAAAACTTTAGCGGCAGGATTTATAATGTCTATTTCCTCATGACCTAAGGCGCCGCCCTCACCCGCATGGGGGTTTAAACCCGCTAGGCTGATGCGCGGGTTTTCTATCGCAAAGTCGCATTTTAAAGCGCCGTACATAATGCGTGCCGTGCGGACAATATTGTCGGTGCTAAGCTTCTCTTTTACTTTTACTAAGGGGATATGTATTGTCGCTAAGCCCACACGTAAGCCGCCGCCTGTTAGCATCATAACTGGACCGCGCTCATATGGGGAGGGCTCTGTCTTGGTGAGCTCTCCTAAATATTCGGTATGACCCGGAAATTTAAATCCCGCGTCATATAAAATATCTTTGGCGATTGGGTTTGTAACAACCGCGTCAGCTTCTCCGGATAAAGCTTTTTTAACGGCAATATCTATTGACTGGGTAATAGCTGTTGCATGGCGTGAATTTGGCTCTCCTGACTTAACTGGCATTCCGTTAATGGGAAGAACGGGTATGGAGTCGGCGAAATATTTCTCGGCTTTAGCTAGGCTATCAATAGGTGTAACTGATCCGCCAGCTTGGGAAATTACGCTAGGCGGCGCGACAATGGCAAATGTGTATTGCTTAAATTCTTTTAGTTGCTTCCACGCTTTGACCGTAATTTCAGGTCCAATGCCGCAGGGATCACCAAGCGTTAAAAGGAGAGGTTTACTTGGCACATCTTAGCGCAAGACAATTGTTGCTTTGCGACGAAGATCACGCAGATGACGCTTTGATGCTTGAGCTAATTGTTGATCAAAGAGACGGTCTTCGACTTGGTCCCGGGTCGGAATATCGGATCCAGAGGCTTCTCGAGAACATACCATGATTGAAACCGCTCCATCAGGCCTTTCAATGGGTTCACTCAACCCCCCGACATCTGTACCTTCAAGAACCCCTAAGATTGATTCGTTCAGCTCGCTACTTTTTATTTCTCCCATATCGGCAGATTCGACATCGTCCAAAGCATCGGTGTCATCTTCGAGAGTTTTACATGAGGTGAGCGTTTTAACTAGACTCACGAGTTTCGATTTTGCTACTTCGACATCATCATTTTTAACAACAACTTGCTTAAGCTTATAGAGCGTATCTGCCTCTGATATTTTTTTATCTACTAAGGCTATCACGTAAACACCCCCAGGAACTCTAATGGGGGCAGATAGCTCTCCTTTTTCGAGTTGTGCGACAGCCTCGTTAAGTTCTGGGCGAAGCTCACCTTCTAGAGTCCAGCCTAAATCGCCGCCTTTGGCGGCTGTAGGCGAGCTTGAAAATTGCTGTGCTAGTAAAGGAAAAGGTGCCCCCTCCTTAATTTGAGCTATCATTGCATTGGCGCCTTCCATCGCGCCTTCGATGCCGCCAATATCTGGGCTGGCTTCGATATAAATTTCGGCAACCCGATAATTGGGCTTGGAAACATTGGCAGAAAGCCGGTTGAGCGTTTCATCAATTTGCGCATCTGAAATACGAATGCGAGAGCCATAAAGTCCGTTGATAATTCTTTGCCATGCGAGTTCTGAGCGGACCTGCTCACGCATTGTTTCTATTGAAACTCCCACTGACGCAAGCCGTTGCACAACTTCATTCGGGTCCAGACCATTTTGGCCAATCAGCCGTGCCACAGAACGATTTATTTCTTCATCACCAATAGTCTGATCATATTTTTTCGATTCTTGCATTTGAATATGTTCGTCAACAAGATTTCTAAGAGCTTGTCGCTGCGCGCGGGCTATACTCTCTTCATCACGCTTTATGCCCGTTGTGGCCACCATGAAAAGCGTACGTTGTCTCAAATCATGTGATGTGACAATGTCATCATTCACGACAGCAGCAATCCCGTGCGGGCTTTGCGCTAAGGCTGTGCCGCTCAGAACTCCGCTTAAGAATACAGTTCGTAATATTTGCTTCATCATTATTTCAATACCCATTTGTACGATTATACGCTTTTAGACGATAAAGTGCAATTCGCGTGTCATCATTTATTACTCTGTTTAATCTCTTAGAAGTATTAATTTTCAGTCACGCTACATGTTATCCATCTTCGATGATGGCTAGATAAGATAAGCCGCAAAATAACACTAAGAGTGGAACTGACCAGGCAGCGAGAGAGATTGGTAAAATGCCTGCTTGTCCGCAGGCGCTCGCGACATTATCGGCAAAATAGACAGCAAAGCCTAAAAAACTCCCCGTAATCAACAACCGTAAAGCGCCTCCCTTTCGGTTTAACCGCATTGAGACGCAGGCGGCTATAATTGTCATAGCAATTAACATGACGGGCAAGGCTAGAAGCTTGTTAAACTGCATACGCAAATTTACGGCGGAAAACCCGGCTTTTTCCGTACGTTTTATTTCTTGAATAAGCCTCCAAAATGGGACGGAGCTTTTATTGTCGGCCAGATTGCTTATATCTTCTTTGGTTATTTTCGTAGGAAGAGAGATGGCTGTCTGACGGCGAGTTAATTCTCCTTCAGAATTTTCAATAACGTTTTCAAGCTGCCAATAACCCTGGGTCACGAGTTGAGCTTCTTTAGCGTCAAAGCGCCGGTTAAATCTGGCCGTACCTTCATTGTCGTAATTAAAGATATAAAATGTCGTATCGAGAATGCGCCGATTTAAGATATCAGCCTCTTTGGCATATATGACGGTTTGCGAAATATCATCGCCTTCTCTGAGCCATATAGCTTTATTGGTTTTGCCAATACTCGCACCCGTCATGCGCGTCAAAAAATCGTCATGGGAATCTAGTGCTAAGGATGCTAACGGATTGAAAATAAGCGACCAAATTAGGCCAAATAAGGCAGTCGAGATTATAGCCGGGGATAAAAATTTCCACGCTGATAGTCCTGAGGCCCTTAAAACAATCAGCTCACTACGGCGGTTCAAGTTATATAGTGTTCCCATGAGACCGAAAAGAATGACGAAGGGAATAGTTTGTTCGATAAGCGTCGGTGTTTTTAAGATTGTAAGAAACAGAAGCGAGCTTAGTCCTATATTTTCATCGGCGCCGAAATTGCGCGATCCTTCAACAAAATCGACAAGCATGATTATGCCCGTCACGATAACAAAGGCGAGCGCAGTCCCAGAAATGACGCGCCTAATAATATAGCGATTCAAAACCGAAATCATCTTGTGTGCACCGGGTAGGAATTGGCAGATTTACGAAACAGGTTTTTAAAGCCGCGCATACGTCTACGCCTTAATAAATATGCCCCGCAAAACAAAATAACTAGTAATGGAACTGTATATTGAAAACTGTTTGCAACAGGATTAGCTTCTGCGGCCGAGGTCAATCCAAATCCAGTTAATCTAAACACAAAACCAATAGCGGCGCATGTCGCAATACGGCGGCTATAACCAAGTTTTTGGTGTTGCCCTCTAATCATGAAACATAGCGCTAGCATTACGAGGGCCAGATTATAAAGCGGCGTTGCAAGACGAGAGTGCCCCTCTGCCGCCATAACGCGCTTATGCTTTTCGGTCACATATTCTCGCGCGTTGGGACGCAGAAGTTCATGTAAATATTTGTCTGAAGTTTTGAGCCTTAAAACCGAATCAAAGGCTAAAATACCGGACAGGTCGATTTGATAGTGTTCAAAGGCGACGAGATCAAAAGTGCCGTTTGAAAACTTCTGTTGCACATTGCCATTTTCTAAAGTTAGATGGGCGGCGTTTTCGTTCCGGGTTAAAAAACCTGATTTGGCCGTATGCATGGTTTCGACATCCAGATCGCGTTCATCATAAATAAGAACATCTTTCATTGCGCCGTCGGGTAATATTTCACGGGCAAATACAGTTAACCCAGCTGTAGGCGTAACAAATTCGCCGGCGCGTACCATTTGGGAGGCGATATCGGTTCGAACCTTTAATATCTCACCTCTCATTTCGCGGAAGGAAAAAGGTTGAACCCATAGGTTCAGGATTAAATGAATGATCATGGCAAATACGCCTAACCTCATGGCAGGGCTAGAGATTTGCCAGGGGCTTACGCCTGAGGCTTTGGCTACCACTAGTTCGCTATCTGTATTTAACCTGTTAAGGGCATATAAAACAGCCATGAAGACCGCCAAGGGCATGATGATGGCTATGAGTTGAGGCAGAGCTAATATCGTTATGTATAAAAAAGTTAAGGCGGATTGCCTATTCTCAACAATTAAATCCAGCGTTTGCAGGCTTTGGGTTAATAAAGCCAAGGAGGCTAATGCCGTGAGGGATAAGACCAACGGCCATAAAGCTTGAGTCCAAAAATATCGCTGGAGAAGTGTCACAGCCAGACGGTCCCCTTAATTATTTGACCAATGTCTTTTGCTTTTGGACTTCTATTACGAGGCGGCTTGGTTTACCACAGTAAAGATATGAAATAATCACAACATAGATACTGCGCCCTAATGGCCGCAGGTCAGATTCAGGAGCTTTTTGTGAAGGTAAGTTTTGTTGCAGATAGTCAGGTAAAATCAGGTATCGCCGTTATTCCAGTTAAAACGGGTTTGAAAACGGCAGGCGGGAGTTCTGATTATGTCAGGGCGTTAAAAGGTCAGTTTGTAGCCGCAGCAAAAGGGGCTAATTTTAACGGGGAAGCCGGCAAGAAATTTTCTATTTTTGCGCCAAAGGGTTCTAAGGTCTCTCGGCTTTTGGCCTGGGGTATCGGAAAAGGAGATAAGTTTGACGCCGAGCTTTTTGGCGCAAGAGTAACAAAGCATCTTTTAATGAGCGGAGAAACAACGCTGACATTGCATTTAGGCGGTTATAAATTTACACCAGATCAAGCGGCGCGCGCAGCGATTGGCGCTCGGCTTGCGGCTTACCGTTTTGATACTTATCGTACGAAACTCACAGCCGATAAAAAACCGAGTTTAAATTCGATTAAAATCGCCTATGACGCGCCAGCTAAAGCGCGGGCCAGTTACAAGAATTTTCATGGCCCTGTATGTGACGGCACCATTTTGGCTCGCGACCTTGTCAACGAGCCGCCCAATGTTATTTACCCCAAAGCTTATGCTAAACGGATTAAAAAGCTTGAAGCTTTAGGTCTCAAGGTTGAAATTCTGGGCGAAAAACGCATGAAAGCACTTGGAATGAATGCGCTGCTAGGTGTCGGGCTGGGCTCCGCGCGTGAGTCTCAAATGGTCATCATGACGTGGACCGGCGGCAAAAAAACTGACAAACCTGTTTGTATTGTTGGCAAGGGTGTGACCTTTGATACGGGCGGCATCTCGCTTAAGCCAGGCGCTAATATGTGGGATATGAAAGGTGATATGGGCGGTTCGGCCGCTGTGGTTGGAGCGATGTGCGGTTTGGCCGGACGTAAAGCAAAAGCAAATGTTGTTGGCATTGTAGGCCTTGTTGAAAATATGCCTGATGGTCTCGCGCAATTACCTGGAGACATCATAACCTCTATGTCGGGACAGACCATTGAAGTGCAAAATACTGATGCAGAGGGCCGTCTTGTTTTAGCGGATTGCCTGCATTACGCGAGCAAAAAAATTAAACCTAGGGCGATGATTAATCTTGCCACCCTTACGGGAGCTATTTTGGTAGCCCTTGGAACTGAACATGCTGGTGTGTTTTCAAATGATGATGATCTTGCAGAGCAAATATCGCAGGCTTCTGACACAACGAAAGAGAAAACATGGCGTCTTCCAATTGGTCCAGAAT
This sequence comes from uncultured Hellea sp., assembly GCA_964463835.1. Classification (GTDB taxonomy): domain Bacteria; phylum Pseudomonadota; class Alphaproteobacteria; order Caulobacterales; family Maricaulaceae; genus Hellea. The sequence continues at coordinate 14,156 of CAYXEB010000006.1, read as the reverse complement.
ATGACCGCTTACTTGATAGTCCAAATGCGGATATGAAAAATATTGGCGGTCGCTTGGCAGGGTCGATTACCGCCGCCCAGTTCTTACAGCGCTTTGTCGGCAAAGGTATTCCTTGGGCGCATATTGACGTTGCAGGTACGGCAATGAAACCGTCTAATCGTCATGATCCTCGCGAGACGACTTTCGGCACTGGATTTGGGGCTAGACTTCTTAATCGCTGGGTTGCTGATAATTTTGAAGGCTGATGGAATATTGGTTTTATCATCTTGAGTCCTCCACTGTCGAAGGAGTTTTACCAGAGCTTTTGAGGAAAACACTCAGCAAAGGCTGGAAGGCTTTGATCAAAATGCCGAGTGAAAAACTCACTGCAATGGATGAGTTTTTATGGTCATTTCAAGACAGTAGCTTCCTGCCTCATGGATGCGATAATGAACCCTTAGCCGATTGTCAGCCTATTTTGCTAAGCTCAACAGCCGATACGGCCATGGGATGTGAGGCTGTTTTCATGATTGGAGCCACGGACATAAAAGATTTGTCGGGTGTTCAGCGCTGTATGATAATGATTAATGGCCGCTCGGACGCAGAAATCTCGAAAGAACGTACGCGGTGGAAACAGCTCAAAGATGAGAACGCGATACTATCCTATTATCAACAAAATGATCGCGGCGGTTGGGATAAAAGAGCTTAAGATACTTTAAAAAAAGGCGGTCGCTAAAACTAATAAAATAGCGAATTGGGCGGCAAGTAACCCGTAACCCATAGGTGTTTGCTCTTGTTCTATGTCCAGAAAGCTCTTCATGTGAGTCGCCATTCTTCTTCCAAGACTTCAATATAAGAAGAACTTAAACACTTTCTTAGGAGTAGAGAAAATTTATGTAAAAAGCGGTATAATGGTAAATTTTGATTAAACCGCGCTCCCGCCGACAGTTAAGTTCTCAACATAAAGACTGGGTTGTCCAACGCCGACAGGGACGCCTTGACCTGCTTTGCCGCAGACGCCAATACCTGGGTCCAGCGCCATATCATTGCCGACGTGCCTGATTTGGGTCAAGACAGTTGGCCCGTCTCCAATTAAAGTAACCCCTTTAAGCGGTTCTTCGACTTTACCATTTCTGACGCGGTAAGCTTCTGTGCATTGGAAGACGAATTTGCCGCTGGTGATATCAACCTGGCCGCCGCCAAAATTTGTCGCGTAAATGCCGTCTTGTAAATCTGCGAGCATTTCGGCGGGATCTGTTTTTCCGCCCAGCATAAATGTATTTGTCATTCGCGGCATGGGCGGATGGGCAAAGCTTTCTCTACGTCCATTGCCGGTTGTAGGAACGCCTAAAAGCCGCGCGCTCATCCTGTCCTGCATAAAGCCTGTTAAAATACCATCTTCGATTAATGTTGTCCTAGATGTTGGGGTGCCTTCATCATCGATTGTGAGCGAACCGCGTTTGTCGGGAAGTGTACCGTCATCAACAACGGTGACGCCTTTGGCTGCGACCCGTTCGCCGAGTTTTCCAGCAAAAGCGCTGGTGCCTTTACGGATGAAATCGCCTTCAAGCCCATGGCCCATGGCTTCGTGCAGTAGCACGCCCGGCCAGCCCGGTCCAAGGACAACATCCATTTGACCTGCTGGAGCAGGGACGGCTTTGAGATTGACTTTCGCTCCGCGAAGGGCTTCTTGCGCGAGAGGTTTCCAAAAAGTCGGGTCAATGTAGCTATCATAGCTCTGACGTCCGCCTGCGCCGGCGTAACCGTTCTCACGTCGGCCATCTTTTTCAGCGGTAATTGAGATGTTCAAACGCACAAGCGGACGAATGTCGTCATACCGCTCGCCGCCCGCACGCAGGATAGAGATGGCCCGCCGGGACCCGCTCATCGTCACACTGACCTGAACAACAGAGTTATCTAAAGCGCGGCAATAGGTGTCTATTTCCTGTAAAAGCTCAACTTTCACCGCAAAGTTCGGCGCTGCAATCGGGTCTATATTGGGGTAAAGCCGGACATTTGTGCGCTTGGGCGAAGGCGCTAATGTCCCATCATAGCCGTTTTTCGCCATCACAACGGCGGACGCAGCGCGCGATAGGGCAGCGGGAGTAAGCTCCGTGCCTTGCGCAAAACCCGAAGTTTCCCCCGCAACGCAACGCAGGCCAAAGCCGCGGGAAGTATCAAAACTGGCATTTCGAAGACGTCCATCATCAAATGTCAGAGCTTCGGAAGCACTCCGTTCAATGAATAATTCACCATCTTCCGCCTTGGACATAACGTCATCAACATGATTTTGAGCAATTTCTGGCGTTAAGTCACTGTCCTCAAAGACGAAATTCTGTGCTGTGGTGATGTCAGTTGGCATAAAATGAGTACTTTTTAGAATTGAAAGCTTTATCTAATGCTGTCTGAACGATACACAAGTCACAAATGCGACAATCCGCCCGCCGAATCACAACTGATTTTCGCGAAGGGTTTCGCTATAGAGCCGTATATATTTAAAGGCACGAGTCTGCCTTATGTTTGAAAGAGATGTAATATGGGGGTTAAACGCCTGATTTTAGCGACTTCTTCTGCGTTTTTTGCGCTGAGTATGCCAACATATGCCAATAAGCCCACTGATGGGGGGTTGTGGCTCCAAGATGCCGCGACGCCCGTTATGGTCGAGCTCACAAAGCTTCATAATTTTGTGTTTTGGATTATTACGGCAATTACCGTCTTTGTCATGGTTTTGATGGCGTACATCATGTTCCGTTTCAGTGAAAAACGTAATCCTGTGCCGTCAAAGACAACTCATAACACGTTTATCGAGGTTGTTTGGACGGTCGTGCCTATTATTATTCTTCTTGTCATGGTCGTGCCGTCAATGAAGCTACTTTATTTTCAAGACGCGCTGCCAGAAACAGAAATGACAATTAAAGTCACGGGCAATACGTGGAACTGGGAATACGCCTATCCTGATTTTGAAGATCAAGTTGAAGCCTTTATTTCTAACCCGCTTGAAAAAGAAGATGCGGGTGATCTGTTCCTGCTCAAAACTGATGCCCCGCTTGTTGTCCCTGTGGAGACAAAAATAAAAGTTCTTGTGACATCATCTAATAATTTGCATGCGTTTGCTGTTCCAGCCTTTGGCGTGAAAATGGACGCCGTGCCGGGACGTATAAATGAAACTTGGTTTGAAGTCCTTCCAGGCAAAGAAGGGACTTATTTTGGTCAATGTTCCGAGCTTTGCGGTGTTAATCATTATAAAATGCCAATCGAAGTCGAAGTTGTCAGTAAAGACGCTTTTAAGCGCTGGGTGGCCAATGGCGGCGCATTTAAAAAAGTTGCATCCCTTGGCGGCGGCGCAGTAGCCGCGGCTCAGGAATAGGAGAGAGATCATGGTAGCGATCCCTGAAGGCAAAGCGCGCGGCGGCTATGGTTCACATGACGAGCATGATGACAAACCGGGTTTCATTGCGCGTTGGTTTTATTCTACTAACCACAAAGATATTGGCACGCTCTATCTGATTTTTGGTATTATTTCTGGCCTTATTGGTGGCTATTTATCCTTCATGATGCGGATGGAATTGGCGGAGCCAGGTATTCAATTCTTTGAAACTGGACATCAATTTAACGTTTTCGCTTCAATGCACGGTCTTATCATGATCTTCTTTATGGTCATGCCAGCTCTAATTGGCGGTTTTGGGAACTGGTTCGTCCCGATTATGATTGGCGCGCCGGATATGGCCTTTCCGCGTATGAATAACTTGTCATTCTGGCTTTTACCTGTAGCACTAATCTGTCTTTTAATTAGTTTTGCTGTTCCGGGATCGGCGACAGGTAATGGATTTGGCGGGGGCTGGGTCATGTATCCGCCGCTCTCGACGACCGGCGCGCCTGGGCCTGCCTTTGATTTTATTATTATCGGCCTTCTGGCGGCTGGTTTCTCTTCTATTTTCGGGGCGATTAACTTCATTACGACGATTTTGAATATGCGCGCCCCGGGCATGACGATGCATAAAATGCCACTCTTTGCTTGGTCAGTTCTTGTAACGGCGTTCTTGCTCTTACTGGCTTTGCCTGTCCTTGCAGCCTCGCTCTTTATGCTATTTACAGACCGTATTGCGGGTGGAACCGGTTTTTTTGACCCTGCGCGCGGCGGCGACCCTGAGATGTTCCAGCACCTTTTCTGGTTCTTTGGTCACCCAGAAGTTTACATCATGATATTGCCAGCTTTTGGTATTGTCTCTCACGTTGTCTCGACATTCTCTAAGAAGCCAATCTTTGGTTATCTTGGAATGGCCTATGCGATGGTCGCAATTGGCGTTGTCGGCTTCGTTGTTTGGGCCCATCACATGTATACGGTGGGTATGGATGTAGACCTTAAGGCTTACTTCTTGGCCGCGACCTTAGTGATTGCTGTTCCGACAGGCGTTAAAATATTTTCATGGCTCGCGACAATGTGGGGCGGGTCTATCCGCTTTACCATTCCGATGCAGTGGGCTTTGGCTTTTATCTTCCTTTTCGTCATTGGTGGCGTCACTGGCGTTATGCTGGCAAACGCGGGTGTGGATACGGCTCTACATGATACATATTATGTTGTGGCTCATTTCCATTACGTTTTATCAATGGGCGCGGTCTTTGGTATTTTCTGCGGCTTTTATTATTGGTTCGGTAAAATGTCGGGATACTTATATAATAAATGGCTAGCAGCCGCTCACTTCTGGCTCTTCTTTATTGGCGTGAATGTGATTTTCTTCCCGCAGCATTTCTTAGGGTTAAACGGGATGCCGCGCCGCTATATTGATTATCCGGCTGAGTTTGAATTATGGAACCAAGTTTCATCCTTTGGCGCCTATATTACGCTCGCAGGTGTCTTCTTCTTCTTCGCCATGCTAGTAGAGGCCTTTCTTCGTCGGCGACCTGCAGATGAAAATTATTGGGGCGAAGGCGCGACGACCCTTGAGTGGACGCTGCCATCTCCGCCGCCATTTCACATTTTCAATACGCTTCCCCGTATTGAGGATACTGATGACGGGCATTAGTGGCAAGCTCCTCACATATCGCCGATATGGAGGCCGTATCTTCTGATACGGCCTTCACTAATTTGGGTGTTGGGCCCTCTGGCTTGAGCCTTGCTGAGCCCTCAGACTTTTTTGCTTTGATGAAGCCGCGCGTGATGAGCCTTGTCGTCTTTACCGCGTGGGCAGGCCTTGTCTGTGCGCCGGGCGTGCTGCCGCTGTGGAAAGCCATTGCCTCCATCATTTGTATTGCTGCAGGCGCAGGGGCCTCAGGCGCGCTTAATATGTGGTATGACGCGGATATTGACGCAAAAATGTCAAGAACCAAAAAGCGTCCAATCCCACAAGGCAAAATGAGCCCCAGAGCGGCTCTTGGATTTGGCACGTTCATTAGCGCGGCCTCTGTCTGGACGCTTTATATTGCCTCTAATGTTGTCGCGGCGGCATTGCTGGCTTTCACTATCTTCTTTTACTTGGTTATTTATACGATGTGGCTCAAGCGGAGCACGCCGCAAAATATCGTTATTGGCGGCGCAGCAGGGGCGTTCCCGCCTATGATTGGTTGGGCAGCCGTTAGCGGGGATATCACGCTGGACTCGGTTTTGCTTTTTATGATTATCTTTATCTGGACCCCGCCACATTTCTGGGCGCTCGCGCTTTATAAGACAGGTGATTATGAAAAAGTCGGTATTCCGATGATGCCTAATGTGAAGGGCGCGAAATCGACGCGAAATCAGATCATGGCTTACTCTGTTCTATTAGCCGCGATTGCTATTGCGCCGATTTTCACTGGTCTTGGCGGGCTTATATTTGCGGTTTTCTCTATTGTTCTTAATCTAGCCTTCCTCGCGTTGGCTTTTAAAGTTTGGAAATCAAGCGCGGGTGAAATTGCCGATAGCGCTAATGAAGCTTCGCTTTACGCTGTGAAAACGGGCGACCGCGCGGCACGTAATCTCTTTGCTTATTCTATACTTTATCTCTTTGCGATTTTTGCCGTCTTGGCTTTAGAAACCGTCTTAAAGGGTCTGAGCTAGTGCCTGAGTATCGTGATAAACCTAAAGACTTTCATGAACCCACACCGCGCGAGCTTAAGGCGCGCAATAAGCGTAATATGGCTATTGCTCTGGCTTTGGCTTTATTCATGATTTTTGTTTTTGTCACAATGATAACGCGGGGGGTCATACCCAGTGCAGTCTAACCACAAAACACTTTTCATTTTAATTGGAATAGTCTTGGCAATGCTGACGTTAGCTATGAACGCTAAAACTATCTATAATACCTTTTGCAAGGTGACAGGATATGGAGGCACGACTCGTTATGCCGAAGAGAATCTTTCTGAAATCCTAGACCGTAAAATCACTGTTAATTTTGATTCCAATGTTAAAGATTTGCCGTGGGAGTTTATGCCCGAACAACGTAAAATGACGGTACAGCTTGGGCAGAACGGTTTGGCGTATTATAAAGCAAAAAATTATTCAAACTGGCCTATTGTGGGTACAGCCACATTTAATGTCACGCCGATCAAAGCCGCGCCGTATTTTATCAAAACAGAGTGTTTTTGTTTTACCGAACAACTCATCCGGCCAGGCGAAGAAATTTCTATGCCAGTGCTTTTTTTCGTTGATCCGCAACTTGATGAGGAAAAGCGGTTCAAAGATGTGAAAGAAATCACATTGTCCTATACATTTTTTGAGGTTGAAAAGCCGACAATTGACATAACAAAAACCAGAGATAACACAGAAGAAAAGGTAGATGCGACCTTGCGCCGCGATGCTGTAAATTAATTGCAGGACCGTGCGAGCTTGTTTATAGCGGGCTCAAACGACTCCTACGTCTAATACTTATGAGGATACCATGGCAGGACATGCTGTAGAACATGACTATCATTTGATACCGCCAAGCCCTTGGCCGTTTCTCTCTGGTGTAGCTTGCCTCATCTGGGGCCTGGGAATGGTCGTATTTTTTGCAGGCCTCGTAGACCGTACAGGCGAGAGCCCCATGATGGAGTTTTTCTTCGCCAACGGCTTAGATAGCTTAAAATCAACGATGACAGGCGATGGCTCTGTAAATGGGGGATGGTTCTTTCTTTTAGTCGGATCATTATTTGCTGCCTATGTCATGTATGGCTGGTGGAAAGATGTTGCGGCTGAATCTGAAGGCGGTGATCATACGCCTGTTGTAGATATCGGTTTGCGCTATGGCATGATTATGTTTATCATGCAGGAAGCGATGTTCTTCGTCGGCTGGTTCTGGATGTTTTTCGAACTTGGCCTATTCCACAAAGCGCGGGCGAAATGGAACCCAGACATTTTAGAAAATGCGGCGGCTTATGCAGATACAATGGCGCCTGGTGTGACGTCGGTTAACGCATGGCACTTACCCCTCATGAATACACTGATTTTGCTTTTATCAGGGACAACAGTGACCTGGGCCCATCACGCTTTAATGCATGGTGACCGCAAAGGAGCAAAATGGGGACTGTTCCTAACAATCGCTCTGGGTATTTTGTTCACAGCGCTTCAGTTAATTGAATATGCCGAGTTGTTCCATTTACGTGAAACTGGGCATGAGGCTTGGATTGGTAATGATGCCTATGGGTCCGCCTTCTTTATGGCGACAGGGTTCCATGGCCTCCATGTTCTTATTGGAACGATTTTCCTCTTTGTTTGCTGGGCACGCCTTATGAAGGGCGGTTTTAAGCCAGAGAAACATTTTGGTTTCGAAGCAGCTGCTTGGTATTGGCACTTCGTTGACGTTGTCTGGCTTTTCCTTTTCGCCTTTGTTTATATCGTCTTTGCGACGGGCGGTGGCGTCCATTAGAGCCGCAGCGGCACGTATCTGATGCCGTCTAAATTCCCACCGGTACCAACGGGTCTTAAGGGAAGGTGCCCCGTATGTGCGGAAGGGAGTCTCTTTAAAGGCTTTTTAGAATTTGCGCGGCGCTGCGAGGCCTGTCATGCGGATTTCTCGAAAGAAGATGCAGGCGATGGACCTGCCGTATTTGTGATATTTATTGTTGGCATATTCATTGTTCCGATGGCGTTTGGCTTTTCAATGATTTTAAATGCTCCGATGTGGCTTACGCTTATCATCTGGATTCCGATTATAATTATTGTGTGTCTGATTTTACTGCGGCTTTTACGTGGCGTGATGTTTAATCTGCAGTGGAAGCATGACGCGGTTGAGGTCACCGCGGAAGATTTTCAGTCCTAATGGCGCTCCGGTTTAGACCCATGCCCGGTCTCACGTTTGTGACGGCAATCTGTGTTTTAATTTTGATAAGCCTAGGCACATGGCAATATCACCGTCTGCAATGGAAAACAGGCCTTTTGGCCGAAGTTGAAGCGGCGGTTACAGCGCCGCCCTTAACGTCTTTAACCCAGTTAAAGGCCGCGCTAAGCGCTGGTGAGCCCGTGGATTTTCGGCGGATAGGCATCTCAGCCATAATAGACGGGGAGGCGCGCCCCTATCTTGTTTACCAATCGCGGCGGGACGGAATTTACTGGCGGGCTTTCGCTCCTGTGATGCAGGCGGACGAGCATATTTTTGGAGCCTTTGGAACGGTTCTAGATCAGGATAAGGAGAGCTATCAGCTTAGCTATTTACCTCATGGTCAGACGGCGCTCGCAGGCTATGTGCGCAAAGCTCATCCGATGGGAAAAATTGAGTCTTGGGTTAAATCCGGAGCTAATCCGGATGCCAATCGATATTTTAGATTTAATCAAACTCAAGATTGGACTATCGCAGGCTCAATCGGGACGCAGCTTTATCTTGATTTGGACGAGACTATTTCTGATGCCTCTTTACTCCCGGTCAAACGCCCCGAGATACGAAACAATCATTTTGACTACATGTTAACCTGGTTTAGTTTTGCCATAATCATGCTGATAATCTATGCGATCCTGCATTATAAAAACGGGCGTCTAAAATGTTCATAAAACCCAGTTTAAATACAACGCTGAGCGGTATTGGGCCTAATGGGTCTGTTGTTTTACGGCACCCCAAATGGGCTGATTTTGATGACTGGGTTGATCTGCGACAAGAAAATAAAGCCTATCTAAAACCTTGGGAGCCGGAATGGGATGATAAGCATCTCTCGCGCCTATCCTATCGCAGCCGTCTAGCCAGATTTAAAAAAATGGTTGGAAGCGAAAATGCCTTTCCCTTTCATATTTTTCGCGCCTCAGATGATAGACTTATCGGGGCTTGTAATGTGACCCATGTTGAACGCGGCGTGGTCCAATCGGCTAAACTCGGTTATTGGGTTGGTCAGCACTATGCCCGTAAAGGGTTCGCGCGCGCCTCGGTGGCAACAGCTTGCAAATTTTGTTTTGAAACACTCGGTCTTCACCGCGTGGAAGCTGCGGTTCAGGTTGATAACACCGCCTCGGTTAAGCTATTGACTGCGGTTGGATTTAAGCACGAAGGAACGGCTAGAGATTTTTTAAAAATTGACGGGAAATGGCAAAATCACGAGATCTACGCGAAACTATCTTCAGACTAAGCTGAGCCGCCTGTCCGAGATAACATCTCGGGCTTTATACCAAGGCTAGCAAGCGCCTTCGTCCATTTCTGTTCCAAATTATCATCAAAAATTAGGGCGTCGTTTCCGTCGGCAACAATCCAAGCATTATCTTGAAGTTCGCGTTCAATCTGTCCCGCTCCCCAGCCAGAGTAGCCAATTGCTAGCATAGCTTTTCCTGGAGCTTCATCTTGCACCAAAGCTTCCAAAATATCTTTGGTGGAGGTGAGATGGAGCGTATCTGAGAGTTTGAGGCTAGTTTCAGGTTTAAAATAGTCAGCAGAATGCAAAACAAACCCTCGGTCAATATCGACAGGTCCACCTAAAAGGACCTGACTATCGGCGACACGCACCTGACCTTCTATCCCGATATTTTCAAGCATATCTGAGAGTTTATGCCCATCTTTGCCTTTATTGATCATAATACCCATCGCGCCGCTATTGTCATGAGAGCAAATATATATGACGGCAGATTTAAACCGAGGGTCGCCCATTTCCGGTGTGGCGATTAAAAACCGCCCCGTTAAATATGTCTGTGCTGATTTAGTCATATAAATTTAACTTACAGGAGGAAATCCAACTTAACTAGTCTTGTAAATATGTCGCACCCATACCATATATATGTAAAGAATTTACCACCAATGGGAGAGATTTATGTCTATTCAAAAAGGGGACAAAGTCCCTGCAGCCACATTTATGACAATGGGCGCCGATGGTCCTGAGCCTATCGATACGGACACATTGTTTAAGGGCAAGCGTGTGGCGTTATTCGCCGTTCCGGGCGCGTTTACGCCGACATGCTCTGCGAAGCATTTGCCAAGTTTTAAAGACCAAGCCGAGGCAATTAAGGCCAAAGGCGTTGATACTATTGCCTGTACGTCGGTGAATGATGTGTTCGTTATGCATGCCTGGGGTAAAGATCAAGGCGTAAGCGATGAAATGCATATGCTAGCTGACGGCAATGGTGCATTCGCCAAAGCGATAGGCTTAGAGCTGGATGCGTCTGGTTTTGGAATGGGCGCTCGCTCGCAACGTTACGCGATGATTGTTGACGACGGAACTGTTGAAAATGTTTTTGTTGAACAAGGCGGCGAGTTCAAAGTCTCATCAGCTGATTATGTGTTGGAGAATCTCTAACAAAAATACACAATAATTTATACTAAGGGGAAAAGTCATGGAAATAGGAAGTTATCTACCGATTATTCTGATTGTATTGGCAATCGTATTTATAATTAATTCGGTTAAAGCGGTCCCCCAAGGTATGGAATATACGGTCGAACAATTTGGCCGATATGCAAGAACGCTCAAACCTGGGTTAACATTCTTGATTCCGATTTATGAAAAGGTCGGATATAAAATGAATATGCGTGAGCGGGTGATTGATATTCCGTCACAGGATGTCATTACCAAAGATAACGCTATGGTGACGGCCGACGCGGTTGTCTTTATCCAAGTGGTCGATGCCCGTATGGCGGCCTATGAAGTCAATAACCTTGATAATGCGATTAAGAACCTATGTCTGACCAATGTACGGACGGTTGTGGGTTCAATGGATTTGGATGAAACACTCTCCAAACGCGACGAGATTAATGCGCGCCTATTGGCTGTAATTGATCAAGCGACTGATCCTTGGGGCACGAAAGTCACGCGGATTGAGATTAAAGACCTCTCACCGCCCGCCGATATTACCCAAGCCATGAATAAGCAAATGAAAGCGGAACGTGAAAAACGCGCGGATATCCTGATGGCCGAAGGTCAAAAGCAAAGCCAAATTTTGAAAGCTGAAGGCGAAAAGGAAGCGGCTGTTCGTGAAGCCGAGGGACGTAAAGAGGCTGCGTTTCTTGACGCCGAAGCGCGCGAACGCGAAGCTGAAGCCGAAGCCCGCGCGACAGCAATGGTCAGCGCCGCGATTGCCAAAGGTGATGTTAATGCGGTGAATTATTTCGTGGCGCAAGATTACGTCAAAGCTTTCGGGGAACTCGCAAAATCCCCTAATCAGAAGACAGTTATTGTGCCTGCCGAATTATCTGGCCTTGCCGCAACGGTCGGCGGCATATCCAGTTTATTGGATTCCGGCGCTAAGAAATTGAAATAGGAGAGCTGTATGACAGAAAATACAAATGTCCTTGTTGAAATGCTCGAGAGTATGTCGGGGACGAAATGGTTAATCCTCGGCGTTTTATTGCTCATTTTGGAAGTGGTTACAGGCACAACGTATATTTTATGGCCTGCTGTCGCGGCTCTGATTGTTGGCGTCATTGTTTTTGTCTTGCCGCTGGCGTGGGAAATGCAGTTTTTACTTTTCTTTATTCTCTCTGCGGTTTTGTTGGTGGCGGGACACAAATATGTCCGCCCAAAAATGAAAGGCGGCGAACCGTCGGATTTAAATGACCGCGCCAGGTCTATGATAGGCATGCGGGTTAAAGCCATTGCCGATTTTGAAATGGGTATGGGCCGAGTTCAGGTGGGGGATACACAGTGGCGCGCTTCTATTCATGAAGGCACCGCAACTTCAGGTCAGGAGTTACGGGTTCTGTCCGTTAAAGGCACCACATTGCAGGTTGAAGCCGTTTAATGACCTCTCTTAGCTAGTGCTGATGCGGCACTTAGGTCTGCCGATATGGTCGGCGATGTTGGTATCGGCTTGCGCATTGGGTGAGGGTAAAGCCCTTCCAAATACGGCGCCATCATGCTCCGTCCAATTCGTTGTTTTAGGCACCTCACAAGACGCAGGGACGCCGCAAATTGGTAACTCTAATGACCCAGCGTGGGAAAATTCGAAAGATCAAAGATTAGCGGCTTCCGTGGCGGTGGTCGACCTTCGGCATGATAAAAGATATCTCTTTGAGGCGACGCCTGATATTCGCCAACAATTAAAAGATTTGGATAGGGATTTCCCGTCGACAAAGCCCAATCTTGGACTCTCCAATATTTTTATCACCCATGCGCATATTGGGCATTATGCGGGACTTATGTTTTTAGGACGGGAGTCTGCGTCGACGAAGAATTTAAAAGTCAATGTCATGCCGCGTATGGCCGAGTTTTTAGAAAATAATGGTCCTTGGGAGCAATTGGTGTCCCTTAAAAATATCTCCTTAGAGCCCGCGCTTGAGGATGGGCAGAGTTACGATTTAGAAGAGGATCTTAGCGTAACGCCTTTGTTAGTGCCCCATCGTGATGAGTATTCGGAAACCGTTGGCTTTATCATAAAGGGTCCAAGCCAGAGCATATTATTCTTACCCGATATTGATGATTGGGAGAGATGGCAGGCGGAGTATGAGAGAGATATTTCCAAGATTACCGCCTCAGTCGATGCGGTTTTTATTGACGCGTCTTTTTATGATAATAACGAATTGCCCGGCCGAGACATGAGCAAAATTCCGCATCCACGGGTGACAGACTCAATGGCGCGTTTATCGGACCAAGCTTCGAAAGTTCATTTTATTCATATCAACCATACCAACCCGCTTAGAGATATGGAGTCTCCTAAGACCAAAGCATTACGCGCCGACGGGTTTAATGTGGCTTACCGGGGACAAAAGCTTTGTTTATAATTCGCGGGAGGGCTTAAAAGGCGAGGCGTACATCCCGGTGTTTCTCCGTTAATTAGACTTATTTTGATCCAAACCATTTTCGCATAAATTTCTTTAGCCCCGTCTGTGATTTATCTAGCTCTTTCCCGATAGCGCCCGCGTGCTCTTTGACGGTCTCGCTTGCCTCTTCTAGTTCTTTTTCGATTTTATCCGTGACCGGGTCGATGCGCTTTTTCTTGAACTTTCGAATGATCCGCCAAATGGTAAGGAATATGACGCCTAGGACGAAGAGAAAGAAGAGATTAAACCAAGGTATTAAGAAGGTGTCAGGTCCAGAGACTTGCCTAATCTTGGTTGCATTGGGGAATATGGAAAAGAGCCGTATGCGCCAGCCGTAATGGGTAATGGCCACCCATGTCTCCGCGTCTTTATCCGCCATAGCTTCGGCTTTGGCGGAGAGGTCGCTACTGTCAAACTTTAGATAAAATGGAAAGGACCATCCCGTATCTTCATTACGGTAAACCATCGTTTTATCATTGGCTTTAATGGTCGAAATGAACCTGACATCGCGAGAGGTTCTATTCTCTGTGCCCGCATCTTGCCGGTCCCAAAAGGGAGAGCCTTTGCCAATATCCATGCGTTTGACGTCGGTGCCGACCACTCTGACGATATCTCTTTGCGGCAGATAATAATGTACTAAGACTGCCATGATTAGGAGCAATAAAACAATAAAGCCGCGTTTCATCCATGTCATTGTCTCTCTCCTAACTATGCTGCGCTAAATATATGAGTGTGCCGATAACGATAATCGGAATAATGAAGACAAATAAAAATAATTTGGGCCGCATGGAGCGGTCATATTTAATCATGCCTTGCGTGATAAATTCGTCTTTCTCGCTCTTATCTTTTGTGTCGGCATTCTGGGCTTTATATTGGGTCGTTAGGCGTTTGCGTTGGCGCAGCCGTCCCGATGTTGACAGCAGCACATAAATCGCGCTGAGAATAAAAACGATAAATATAATATTACGTAGCCAGATAATCATCGCTTGCGTCCCTTTCCTCTACCCCGTCTTTTGTAATCCTCTTTGTCCCAGTCGAGTTCCTCTCTTAGGTTTCGCCAGT
>CAYXEB010000005.1:32216-41010 GCA_964463835.1 uncultured Hellea sp. | reverse complement strand
AGTGGCAGAGGCAAGTTAATGAAGGCTTTCGTATAGATGTTAAACAAGGCTTTCGCCTAGGCCTAATCCTACCTATATCAAAACTATGTTGGATGATTTGTATAACACCGATATTTTGACTCTATCAGCCTCCTTGAGAAATGAGGCTTTGGAAAACCCTGACGGCACGGCGCGCAAAGTTTCTAAACTTTGCGGGTCTTGGCTTGAGATAGATGTCATGATTGATGATGGCATCGTGAGCGCTTGCGCCCTGCGGGTACAGGCCTGCGCGCTCGGGCAAAGTAGTGCTGCAATCTTAAAAGAGGCTATAATAGGGGCGAGCCTTGAAGAGATAGACACAGCGCGCGATGAATTACGCGCCATGCTCAAAGAGGGCGGGAAACCGCCGAGCGGCCGGTTTTCGAAATTAGCCTTACTCAAAGGGGTCGCAGATTATCCCGCCCGCCACACCTCGACACTCCTCGCCTTTGACGCAGCGGCGGAAGCAGTGGAGCGCGCAATTGCCAATGGCTAAACTATTTGCATATCCAATGCTGGCTTTGCTCTGGGTTTATAAGATTGCCATATCGCCGCTTTTATCAGCCTTTGGCGTGAAATGTCGTCACTATCCGTCTTGTTCGAGCTATTCTGTCACCGCCATTCAAAAACATGGTCCATGGCCAGGAGGCTGGATGACGCTGGCCCGTCTTTTAAGGTGTCATCCATTTAAACGCTTAGGCGGAACAGACGGGGTTGATAACGTGCCTGAAACCATTACAAAGCCGCCTGTATGGGCGCCATGGCGATATGGTCTATGGCGCGGCACAAATAGAGACTAATCAGATGGTAACTTTGACTTTCCCAGATGGCGCGACCCGTGATTATGACGCGGGTATAACCGCCATGGAGGTGGCAAAGTCGATCTCTAAGGGTCTTGCGAAAACGGTTCTAGCCGCCAAGCTGGACGGCATGCTTGTCGATGCTTCCTTACCTATCAATGACAATGTGAAAATCGAACTTGTGACTGCCAAAGACCCTGAAGGATTAGAGCTTATCCGTCATGACGCGGCTCATGTTCTAGCTGAGGCTGTGCAGGAGCTTTTTCCAGGAACGCAGGTCACAATTGGGCCGACAATTGAAAACGGCTTTTACTATGATTTCGCTCGAGATGAGCCTTTTTCGGCAGGTGACTTTAAAGCGATTGAGAAAAAAATGGCCTTTATCATTAATCGTAATGATAAATTCGAACGTATGGTCATGGGCCGCAATGAGGCCATTTCGTTGTTCAAGGAGATGGGCGAAACCTTCAAAGCAGAACTCATAGAAGACCTACCTGAGTCCGAAACGATTACGGTATATAAACAAGGAAAATGGTTTGACCTGTGCCGCGGCCCACATTTGCCCAGTACAGGTAAGGTTGGGAAAGCCTTTAAGCTGATGAAAGTTGCGGGCGCCTATTGGCGCGGCGATGCTAATAATGCACAGCTACAACGGATTTACGGAACGGCTTGGAGAACCCAAGAAGAGCTGGACGCGCATTTGCATATGCTCGCCGAAGCTGAGGCGCGTGATCATCGACGTTTGGGCCGTCAATTAGAATTGTTTCATTTTCAAGAAGAGGCCCAAGGGCAGGCCTTTTGGCATCCTAATGGTTGGACGCTTTATACAACGTTGAAAGCCTATATGGCGCGCCGCCAAAAGGAATATGGCTACCGTGAAATCAAGACGCCGCAGCTTATGGACCGCAAGTTCTGGGAAGCTTCAGGGCATTGGGATAAGTACCGCGAGAATATGTTTATCACAACGATTGATGATGAAGATAAAACCCTTGCGCTTAAACCCATGAATTGCCCCTGTCATATTCAGGTCTTTAATCAAGGCATGAAGAGCTATCGTGATTTACCAGTACGTTATGCCGAATTTGGCTCTTGTCATCGCTATGAGCCTTCGGGTGCGCTGCATGGTCTGATGCGGGTTCGTGGTTTTGTGCAAGATGACGGACATATATTTTGTATGCTTGACCAAGTCACAGATGAAGTGAAAGCATTTACCGAACTCCTCAAGAGTGTTTATACCGATCTTGGATTTGATGATGTAAAGGTCAAATTCTCCACCCGTCCTGATATTCGGGTTGGGTCTGAAGAGTATTGGGATAAGGCTGAATTGGCGCTTAAAACGGCAGCTGATGCGTCTGGACTTGAAGTGGAATTAAATGAAGGTGACGGGGCGTTTTATGGCCCGAAGCTAGATTTTGTTTTAAGGGACGCCATTGGCCGTGAATGGCAAGCTGGCACAATCCAACTTGATCCCAATACGCCAGAACGGTTGAAGGCATCTTATATTGGTGATGATGATAAAAAACACACGCCTGTTATGCTTCACCGCGCTGTCCTTGGGAGTTTCGAGCGCTTTCTGGGTATTTTGATTGAAAACTATTCGGGCAAGTTTCCGCTTTGGCTCTCACCTGTTCAAATCGTCGTGGCAACCATCACCTCAGATGCAAATGAATATGCCGAAAAAGCTGCAGAAACTCTAAAGGCAGCTGGTCTTCGCGTTGAAACTGACTTGCGAAATGAGAAGATAAATTACAAAATTCGAGAACTTTCAGCGGATAAAAAAATACCTATCATCGCGGTCGTGGGTATGAAAGAAGCTGAGGGTCAGAAATTAGCTTTGCGCCGATTAGGGTCAAATGGTCAAGAAATTGTGTCGTTAGATGAGGCGGTTAAGGCGTTAGCTAAAGAAGCTTTAGCTCCCGATTTGGCTTAACCTTACTGAATGGATCAATCACTTACACCAATTAAAGGGTATGGCATTGTTCTAGGAGTTATTCTCATTTTGATGCCTATCATGAGCCATGCTGGCGGGTTGGGCATGGCGCCGCTGACCTTTATTCTTGGTCTCCTTGGGCTGTTTATAAGTTTGCGATCAGGGATTAAAATCTCCCTGCCGTTTATGGCTTTATTGTTATTACTCGTCTGGGCAAGTGTAACGGCGTTTTGGAGTTCTTATCAAATTGACGGTTTTTTGACGAATTATATAAAGCTACTGATTATGGGGCCTGTCTTTTTCTTTGCCCCAATCGTTTTCAAAATTTGTAGTCAAAATAGCCGCGGTTTTTTACCTAAACTTTTTGTTGTGACGACATGTTTGAGTGCTCTTCTGATTACAATAGATATTCTGTCAGGTTTTAAAATCACCATGCTTTTCAACCCTGCTAACACAGAGGATGAACTCGCGCGGCGATTAAGTGATGCAGAACCTAATCTTAGTCATGCTATCACTGTTCTGCTGTTACTATCCGCGCCTGTTACGTTAATTGCAAAAACCTATTTTAAGTCTTGGAAAATATGGTCCTTGGTTTTCTTAGCGCTGCTGTTAACGGCGGCTTTCGCCCATAATCTGGCAATAGGCGTTATTGGGGTTCCGTTGGTCGTTTTGACATTATTTTTAGCCTTTCGCTTTCCAACTGCCGTTACCAAATCAGTTATAGCCATAGGGGTTTTATCGCTAATTTTAGCCCCCTTCATCGGTTATGCGTCGAGTTTAATGGTCAATGGTGACCTTCACTCCATTCCCGGCTCATGGGAACACCGCGTGCGTATGTGGGCTTATTGCTGGCCACAAATATTAGAAAACCCGCTTATAGGTTCGGGGTTTGATGCTGTTAGAACCTTTGATGAGGAATATATCACGAGAAACGGAATTCAGCATACAATTGTATCCTTGCATCCTCATAATTTCGGGATACACCTTTGGACAGAGACGGGTTTCATCGGCGTATTACTTGCCTGTTTCGTTATCGTTACGAGCTATAAAGCTTTTAAGCGGCAGATTAAAAATGTCGATAAAGCTGCATTTATTTCAGGTGTCGTGGTAGCCGCAATACTTATCTCCTTAGTTACATACGGGGTTTGGCAATTTTGGTGGTGGGCGAGCTTTTTTTTAACAATCGGATTAATTCAATTCGTGTCAGAAAAGCACCCCTCAAAACCTTCGTCTAATTTCTAACATATTCGTAACATTATGGTTCTTAGACAGAATTTCTTTTGCAATATAGAATATCCTCTATTATGAGTCACAAAGGATGATGGGAAGGGGTATTCATATGGCGCAAATATTAGCGCTTCCTATTGAGAAGCGTGAAAAACCCATAAGTGTTATAATGGTAAGCTATATGACGGGTCCCGCTCTTCATGAAGCGATTAGGTCTGTCATTAGAGACAATGATATATTCGAACTTATTTTAGTTGATAATGGTAATACGGTTGCCGCGCGCCAAGCTGTGGCCAAAATGGTTGCTAAAGATGAACGCATCCGGATTTTGCAAGGCCATGGAAATATCGGTTTTGGAAAAGCTTGTAATTATGGTGCCAAGCTGGCTCGTGGTGAATATTTCCTATTTTTGAATCCTGACGCAATTATTTCGAAGGGTGCGGCACGAAAACTCGCCAATTGCGGTAAAACGTTAAACCAGCCTTGGGTTACAGGGGGGCTTTTGAAAGATGTGAACGGAAAAGAACAACGCGGCGGACGGCGCGGACGGCTAACGCCTCTTTCAGCTATCGTAAGTTTTTCTCCTCTTCATAAATTACCCTTTATGAAATCAATACATCGGGAGACAGACCCTTTGCCCAATCAACCTCATCATTATGCCACGGTTAGCGGAGCTTGCCTGATGATGGATAGACATTCCTTTGAAGCTTTGGGAGGGTTTGACGAGAAATACTTCTTGCATGTCGAAGATATAGATCTTTGCAAACGAAGCCGCGAAGCAGGAGGAGACGTTTGTTTTGTACCAAGTGCTACAGTAATGCATTATGGCTCAACGAGTATGGTCAGTCGACAAAAGGTTGAATGGGAGAAACTAAAGGGCTTCACACGTTATTTTTGGAATTATTCCCCGTCAATTATTGGCAAGCTGCTTACTATACTTTCTTGGCCTTTTATGACACTGGCTATTATGGGCCGAGCTTGGCTTTTAATTATTCGACAGGCTGTTCGTTGGTAATGATACCGTTTTCGGGGCACGGAATAGATCGGCTTATAGTCAATTCCACGCTATTTCCTTTTGAATAATTAAACCCTTTTATTGGAGCCGATGTTTTTAAGCATAACCCTTGCTCCTGAGCCTGAATTTTTATCATATCTAATTTTGGCCCCGCTTTGTTTTTTAATCTGTCCAAGATTATGATGCGTCCCTGCTTTAAGGCATCTATATCTAACAAATCCGATTTTCCGCTAACATCTACCTCTTTTCCAAAGTGATAAACAAGACTCGGTTCCGTGAAATCGGGTGATACCAGGCTAGGCCCGCCATGACGCGGTAGTTTTATATTCTGCTCTTCGAATGCAATTTTGACCTGATCTGCGATTCTGAACTGAGATATATTTGGAAGAATAAATTGATAGGCGGGTATAGTCAGGAATATCGTAGAAAGCCCGGCGGAAAGTAAGCCAAGAGTCATTTTATTGCGCCATAGGGCAAATGTGGCGACGATAGCCGCGACCCCGGATAAAGTACCAATTGTATAAAATACGTAATTAACGCCATCAAAATATGTCGTAGCGGCCATTATCCCGCCAACTATACCGGTACTGATAATGAGATAAATCAAGGCATTGACGCGGCGTATAATCTTGAACTCTCTCACAGATATAAGGGTTATGGCCGCCGCTGCGGTGATAACTGTTAGAGCTGGAAATAGAGGCAGAACATAATGAGGGAGCTTCGTTGGCATGATTTCAACAAGGACCCAATAAGGTAAAATCCACGCTAAACACAGACGCATGGCCTTTATCACTGGCGCATCTGAGTTTTTCTTGTTTTTTACAGCTCGAAATGCAAAGGCAAATCCAGGGATAAGCAAAAGACAACTTGGCCAAAAGGTTATCCAGATTGTCCCGAGGTAATATCCCGGTAAACCTGAATGTTTTTCCTGCGCGCTAATTATTTTGCCACCAAAATCTTTGCCAAGACTATCTGCGAAGAAAGCCCCGTCGGTAGCGATCCAAATCGTAATGGCCCAAGGCAGCCATATTAAAAAGAAAAGGATTATAGCAGGCCAATTTAAGAACTGCTTCATCCACACATTTCGTCGCTCCCATATTGCCAATGTAATCAGTGTTAAAATTACTAAAAGCGGTAAAACCGGCCCTTTGATCATAATACTAAGCCCTAGAGCAATCCAGAATACCCATGAGGGGAGCTTGAATTTGCCGGGGTTTTGATTGTGCCTAAGATGAGCTAACGCTGCGAAACAACTTGCTGAGAGACCGCATAATACGGCATCGGTTTTGGCGATATGGGCTTCAAATATCATCAGTGCCGATATTGAGAGCATCGCGGCGGCAATGAATGCGCCTTTACGCCCGATCATGCGGGCTGCGCCCCAATAGCTTATTAAAACGGCAAGAAGGGCCCCTAAAACCGACGGTAGACGCTGTATCCATATGGCGCGCTGACCTGTTGCGCCAAACGCTTTAATCGCGCCAGTCTGTAGCCAGTAAATACCCGCGGGTTTTTTATTTCGGGCTTCATCTTGAAATCGAATATTTATGAGATCTCCGCTCTCAGCCATTTGGACGGACGCTTGAGCGAAACGGGCTTCATCCCTGTCAATCACAGGAAACTTAGCGAGGCCTGAAAAGCACAAAAGACATGTTAGAACAAGCAAGGCTGTCCAATGTCGCCAATAGGTAAAGAGAGTTTTGTCAGGTGACTGCATTAAGGGGTCTTAGCCTAAAACAGGAAATTGACAAAAGTGAAACTTGCGTGAAATTTCAGGTCATGTCACTGAGGGATTTATGAGTCATACTGTAGAAATTTCTGTTGTTGTTCCAGTCTATAATGAAGAAGAAAATGTTCCTATATTAATTGAGGAAATTGCGGGGGCCTTATCCCAAAAGGATTTTGAGATTGTTTTTGTCGACGACGCGAGCACAGATAAGACGGTATCAGTTTTAAAAGAGCTAAAGCTTGTCTACCCTCAACTTCGCGTAATTTCTCATCTTAAGAATGCAGGGCAATCCAGATCTATACGCACGGGGGTTTTGGCAGCTAAGGGCAAATATATAACGACGCTTGATGGTGATGGTCAGAATGACCCTGCCGATATTCCCGCGCTTTATCAGCAAATTACGCGTGAAGACGCTCCCCCTCAATTAGCACTCGTCGGAGGACGCCGCGTAAAACGGCAAGACAGCCTAGCTAAGAAGGTGGCCTCACGGATTGGCAATGGCGTACGCAAAAAAATGCTCAATGATGAAGCAGATGATACGGGATGCGGGCTAAAGGTTTTTACGAGAGAAGCGTTTTTGCGGCTTCCCTATTTTGATCATATCCATCGTTATATTCCCGCGCTGATGTTGAGAGAGGGCTATTTCATCGAATTTTGTGATGTAAATCACCGAGCCCGTGAATACGGTGTTTCAAAATATACAAATATCGGACGATTGATGGTGTCTATTGCTGACCTTAGGGGCGTTAGGTGGCTTAACCGCCGCGCGCGCAATCCCGGTAGCTGGGAGGAAATGTGATAAGCCACTCGGTTCTAGAAGAGGATATTATCAAGAGAGCGGTTTTAACACTTCGCGGTTCCTATGCGGCTCTGCCGAGTGAAGCCGAGATGAAAAGACTTGTTACCGATAGTATAACCGCGGAAAAGAGAGGGTATTATGATCCGATTGAGGATGAGCGGTTGCGTGAGGCTTATTCGCGCTATTTAGCGATGCGCGTTGGCATTTGGCAAATGATCCAAAGTCTCAAGCCGAGATTTAAACGATTAAGTTTAGGCCAAGCTGATTTGAAATTTCGGGACTATCAAAGCCTTTGGTATCGCGTTTTGCGGGGCAGAAATTATTGTGCGTACGGGGGAGCATTTAATTGGCCTTGCGCATAAACGAGATCTTGTTTGGCAAAAATTAGATGAAGCTGAACCCAGATATGGACTTAAGCGCAAAAGTTTCACCCGTTTATATAGGCAATTAACCTCGTCTCTTAAAATGCGCGGCTTTTATAAGGCTCGGGATATCTTTGACGCTTATAAACCGCAAATAATGTCGGGGCTCGGCAGCGCTGAACTAAAACCCGTTGCTGATATTTTAGAAAACTTAAACCTCCCATCCGTGTCTCGCGGGGACCACCTTCGCCGCTATCAAAAATTTGTAAATTTCTCACTGCGTAGACGGAGTTTGTCGACTGGCCGTAAAACCATGTTCATGCTTTTTGAAGCAACGGGATCTGATATAGCTGAGCTAAAAATTCCATTGGTAAAGTCAATTGGCGCGCCCAAAAGAGTAACGCCCGAAACTATTGCCAAACTCAAACCTCTTCTTCGCCCTGGGGACGTGTTTATCACCCGCCATGACGACGCTATGAGTAATTTGTTTTTACCTGGGTTTTGGCCTCACGGTGCCCTGTATATTGGTAGTTCAAGTGAGCGAGATGCAATGGGGCTGAAGATTGTCTCCGATGGGCTTCGAAGCAGCTCGGAAGAGGTGAATATTTTAGAAGCTAAAAAAGATGGCGTGTTACTGCGAGAAATAGAAGAAACGCTCGCTGTTGACGCTTTTACTGTATTGCGGCCAAGATTATCTGAGGCTCAAATCAAAAGGGCCTTATCCAAGGGCTTATCACATGCAGGAAAACTATATGATTTTGTCTTTGATTTTGCCACATCAGATAGACTGGTTTGTACGGAAGTGATTTACCGGAGCTATCACGGGGTAGGTGATATTGAATTTATTCTTTCAAGCATGGCAGGTCGCAACTGTCTTTCGGCAGAGGGTTTTTTAAATCAGGCGATTTCTGGAA
>CAYXEB010000005.1:8309-32116 GCA_964463835.1 uncultured Hellea sp. | reverse complement strand
GGAATGATTTTCACAAAGGAAGTAAAGCCAAGACGGTTTTGGCACGTAGCTTTAAGGCCTCTTTCTAGGTTCAAACTTTATAGTAATCCCTGTACCATCTTACAAAGTTTTTGATTCCCATTTGAATGTCTGTCTTCGCCCTGTAATTAAACGTTTGTTCTAAGCCTGAGACATCCGCATAAGTCGTTAGGACATCACCTTTTTGCAAAGGTTTGAAATTTTTTATAGCTTCTTTGCCGACTTCTTTTTCTATGCAAGCGATGAAATCCATCAATTGGACGGGATGATTACTTCCAATATTAAACAGTCTATACGGCGCATTGGAGCTTGCAGGATCTGGATTTTCGGCATCCCAATTTGGATTAGGCGCCGCGACGTTGTGCAGACATTTAATAACGCCCGCCGTGATATCATCAATATAGGTAAAGTCCCGCGCATGTTGACCATTATTAAATATGTCTATCGGCGTGCCTTCGATAATTTTTTTTGTAAATAAAAACGATGCCATATCAGGTCGCCCCCATGGGCCGTAAACCGTAAAAAAGCGAATTCCTGTGACAGGTAATTTAAATAAATGTGCATAGCTATGCGCCATAAGTTCATTGGATTTTTTTGTTGCAGCGTAAAGACTGATAGGATGGTCGACAGGATGGGTAACCGAAAAGGGTTGGCGCGTATTGGATCCATATATTGAGCTCGAGGACGCATAGACGAGGTGTTCAACCTTATTGTGCCGACAGGCTTCAAGAATATTCATAAATCCTTGAATGTTGGATTCAATATAGGCGTTTGGGTTGGTTAGCGAAAAGCGCACGCCTGGCTGCGCGGCCAGATGAATAACGCGGGTGATGTTTTCGGAATCAAAAATGGGGTCTAAACTGTTTTTACAAGCGATATTGACCTTGTGAAAGTTGAAATGGGGCTGGGAGAGCAGAACATTTAGCCGAGCTTGCTTAAGTGAGACATCATAATAATCGTTTAGATTATCGACCGCGACAATATGTTCTCCGCGGGTTAGCAATGTTTTCGCGACGTGAAACCCAATAAAGCCTGCAGCGCCCGTAATGAGAATTGTCATGAAGACATCCTTGTTTCATGTCATTCCGCCGATTGATATCTAAGGGACAAGAACGATTACTTTAATATCTTAGAGAGTGAGCGCCGAAAAAGCTATAGTTTCATAAGGCGGGTTTTATTTTGAAAATGTCTCACTTTGGCTAGCATTTGGGAGTTTAACAGACAATTCGTCGAGCTTGATGACGGCTTTAATGGAGCTAATTTTATATGTAAACCTGATTGGAATATTGAGGCCAAGCTCCGGAAAAGGCTTGAGGTAAGCTTTAATTGGAGTGCTGCCCTCCTCAGGATCAGGTAGATCTTCTGGGTCAAAACCTGAAATGGGTTCATAGTAAATAAGACAGCGCACGGTCTGCGATTTTTCGCCGTTGAATTTTAGAGACTTCATGCCGTCTCTTACCATCCGAAGGTTATAATGTTGTTTGGAGTCAAAGACCGAAACTGACCCAGAGCACATAGGCTTATCAATTTTTTGACCTCGCATCATAAAGTTTAAAATCGCAGAGAGCGTGTCATGGGCCGCGTAGCGTTCTTGCGGGCTAGCGGGTGGCGTACCCTGGCTCCCTAGGGGGGGACGAATTTTAACATCAACGGCTTGGGTCAGGTTGTTATAATTCATTTCTACCCGGCGGTTTTTTTTATCTAAGTTTTGTTGAATGTGCCAATTGGGCTGCAGACGCGCGGAAGAATAACGTCCCTGGGTGACGGCCCAAATTTCGAGTTTTTTTAAAAGAGCGCCAAGTCCTGAGGTTTTAAGGTCAGTGTAAAGGTTATAATTTGTCTGATCAAACCATCCTGTATAATTGGCTCTAATCATCCGAAGTCCAAAGACATAGCCTTTGAGTTTAAAATCAAAGTTTAGCGCGCTTTGAGGCGCGGGAGGTAATGTGTAGGTTTTATTTGCGTTTATATTCCCAGTATTAAGCTCTGAAATATTTCGGCTTTGTTCAATAAAACTTGAGGCGCTCAGTGGCACGAGCGCGAATGAGGCTAGCAAGGCCGCAACTACAATATGTTTTTTTAAATAGCTCATTTGAGCGTTAGATTGCATAGAGATAGCTGAAACAAAAGAACCTATCGCAGTATTATTCAGGTTACTCTGTCCGGCCCATATAATAATTGATGTTAAAGGGGTTGACGCCATCCGATTCAACAACTAATCCCCCGCTTTTAATGTTGCCTGCATGATGCAGGCTTAATTTCACTACAGGCAAATTATAATGTCACGTCGTTGCGATCTTTTAAATACAGGCCCTATGTCAGGTCATAATGTCTCTCATTCTAATATTAAGACAAATCGTAGATTCAATGTAAATCTGTGTAACGTAACTTTGCCTTCTGAAGCTCTCGGGCAAAAGTTTAAAATGCGCATTGCGGCTAAAACACTTCGAACAGTTGATTTTAAAGGTGGTCTTGACGGGTTTTTGCTGGGGACCAAAAACCACAAACTCACAGACAAAGCCAAGAAAATAAAAAAGCAGATCAGCAAGGCTAAAGCTGAAGCTGCGTAAAGCGATTAACAACTTTGTTTAATTGAGCCCGCGTTAGCGGGTTTTTTTATGGCTGATAAACTCAGCTGTTTTAATTGGAGCGCGCCTTTTTAGCTTTACGGGAGACCAAGCAAAGCTTTTTAGAAGTGCGATATAGGATATTTTTCGCGCAGGTGGTAGGCTCTCCGATTGGGGCCGTTTCAAGAAGCCATCCTTCATACCGCGCCATGTCGGCTTGGCTCTTTTTGATCTGAAAATCGACCAGATTAACATCAAGATATTCATTAAGATGTGACCAGGAAATAGTAGCGGCATAAGACCTTTAGGCGTGTTTTTCATAAAGGTCCAAACGCGGTTTCGTGTGCCGTGATAAATAGCGAAGTCTGAGGCACGGCCAGATATACCGCTACTTACATGATCTATTTTGGCGTCTGCAGATTGAAGACAAATGCCGCCGTCAAGACGCATGCGGTAAGCTAAATCAATATCCTCATGATAGCAAAAAAATGTCTCATCAAAGCCGCCTAAACGTAGGAAAGTCTCACGCTCAAGCAGAGCACCTGCTCCGCAGGGCGCAAAGGTTTCCCGGGTTGCGATAGGATGTACTTTATGACCATAACCAGACCTATAGGCGAGTCCAAAGGCGTGGAGTTCATCCCCAATACCGTCGAATATGCCATCTTGATTAGCAAAATATTGAGTTGAGCCAACCATCGTCACATTCGGGGCTAATTTAGAAGTGCGTAGGAGTTTTTCAAGCCAGTCGTTATGAGCAAATGCATCAGGATTTAATAGGGCGAGCCATTTACCTTGGGCACGTTTAGCCGCCGTGTTGTTACCAGCGGCAAAACCGAGGTTTGTGGGCGATTTGATTAGATGAAATCGTGAGTCCAGTTCGGGTAGCCGCTCTAAAGACTTATCGGTAGAATTATTGTCGACGATAAAGCACTCAAAATTTGTAAAGCTTTGATCCGCTACAGATTTGACGCAACGTTCTAACCATTCTTCCGCGTTATAATTGATAATGATTACAGATATATGCGGAGTGCCTGCCACTATTTTTCCAAAAGTTGCACGTTTTTACTGGGATAAAAATTTGAAAAAATATTCGCCATACCCGCTTTTTTTCAAGCTTACCGCTAATTTAGTAAGCTGCTCCCGGTCTATCCACTCATTTTCATAGGCTATGATTTCGGGGCAGCATATACGCTTGCCCTGACGTTCTTCTATAACGCTTACAAATTGAGCGGCTTGCAATAAAGATCGGTGTGTTCCTGTATCTAGCCAGGTGGTCCCGTGATCCAGGAGTTCAACGTTCAAACTTCCGGCTTTGAGATAAATTTCATTTAGGGCGGTAATTTCCAGTTCGCCTCTTGCAGAAGGCTTTACCGATTTAGCATATTCACTGGCGTGTTTGTCATAAAAATAAAGCCCAGTGACTGCATAATTAGAGGCAGGGATGTCAGGTTTTTCTTCAAGTGAAATGGCATTTTTATGCTCATCAAATCCAACAACACCGTAATCTGAAGGGTTCTTAACTTCATATCCAAATACTGTGGCTCCAGTTTCTCGTCTGTTGGCAGCCTTAACGGATTCAGTAAAGGGAACACCAAAAAAGAGATTGTCTCCGAGTATAAGCGCACTCGGGGAGCCGTCCAAAAAATCTTCCGCAATTATAAGCGCCTGCGCCAAGCCATCGGGACTGGGCTGGACGGCATATTCAATATTGAGACCCCATCTTTTGCCATCCTGCAAAAGATGTTTAAAGGCAGCTTGGTCATGAGGCGTTGTGATAATTAAAATATCCCGGATTTTAGCCGTCATCAATACGGATAGGGGATAGTATATCATGGGCTTATCAAAGACTGGCATAAGCTGTTTTGATACGGAGATTGTACTGGGATGAAGCCGTGTACCTGATCCGCCAGCGAGGATGATGCCTTTACGGTCCACAAAAAACTCCAGTTTACCTCTCGGCTAACGCCGCTCTTAACCCTTCCTGCCAGTTCGGTAATTTATAATCAAATATTGATTCAAATTTTTCTAAGTCCAGAGCAGAGAATAACGGGCGTCTTGCGGGGGTAGGATATTCTGCCGTCGTGATTTTGTTAATCTCTATCGGTATATTTTTGTTTTCGAATATTGATTGAGCAAAATCGGCCCAGCTGATGATTGGTCCTGAGTTGCTCACATGGAAAATACCTTGGCTACCCGTTTTGCCGTCTATTAACGCGCGCGCTGCCGCAAGCGCTGCCTTGGCAAGATGTCCAGCATAGGTTGGCCGTCCGCGTTGGTCATCAACAATATTTAAAGAATCCCGTGTCTGCGCTAGCCTTAGCATCGTTGTAAGGAAGTTCTTACCTGTACCGTCATAAACCCATGAGGTTCTTAAAATGACATAATCGCAGCCTGAAGCTTTAATGCCGACTTCCCCTGCGCGTTTTGATCTGCCGTAAAGATTTATCGGGTCTATTTCGTCGCCAACTTTGTAGGGTATTTTTGACGTGCCATTAAACAGGTAATCCGTTGAGAAATATATTAGTGGAAGGCCTAATGTTTTACAGGCCTCGCCGATAACGCCGGGCGCGCGGCCATTAACCGCCATCGCTAAATCTACTTCCTCTTCAGCTTTATCGACGGCTGTGTAGGCGGCGGCCAGTATAACTGAGTCTACAGGCTGAATGACTTTGATAAATTTTTTTATTTTCCGTGGGGAGGCTGACAAGTCCAAATCTTGGCGGTTAAAAAATACCGCTTCATAATTATGTTCATTGATCTGCTTTTTAAGGGCGCGTGCAAGTTGTCCCGTTTCTCCAATCACCGCAAATTTTAATGTCATGCGTTGTCCAAAATTATGTTGTGCCAAGACGTTTCCCAAACATCCCTTTTTTCATGATAGGTCTCCACCACCATTCATTATTCAAATACCACATAAGAGTTTTTTCAAAGCCTTCATTCCAGCTTACAGAAGGGGACCACCCTAACTCATTTTTGATTTTATTGGCGTTAATCGCATAACGCTGGTCGTGACCAGCACGATCTTTTACAAATGTAATTAATCTTTTATGCGGCCCTGTGTCTGGGGTTTGTGTGTCCATGAGGGCGCATATGGTCTCAACAAGTTCTATATTTGTTCGTTCGTTATTCCCACCAATATTATATGTTTCTCCGATTTTTCCTTTTTCCAAAACGGTCAGCAAAGCGTCGGCATGGTCGTCTACATAAAGCCAGTCTCTTATATTTTCGCCTGTCCCGTAAACAGGTATATCTTGGCCATGAAGCGCTTTTAGAATCACAACAGGTATAAGTTTTTCAGGAAATTGATACGGGCCATAATTATTGGAACAATTGGTGATGACTGTTGGGAGACCATAGGTCCTTCCCCAGGCTCTGACTAGGTGGTCAGAGGCGGCTTTGGAGGCGGAATAAGGGGAACTTGGGTCATATGACGTCGTTTCTTCGAAGGCTGGGTCTTCTAATTCAAGATCCCCGTAAACCTCGTCTGTCGATACATGATGAAACCGAAATCTGTCTTTTGCATCCGAAGCCAATGTTTCATAGTAAGCGCGAGCGGCTTGCAACAAAGTGAATGTTCCTATGATATTAGTTTCGATAAAGGCCCCAGGACCATCGATAGACCGATCAACATGTGACTCTGCTGCCAAGTGCATGATGGCGTCGGGTTGATATTTTTCGAACGCATCAGCCAACTTAGCCGCGTCGCAAATATTTATATTTTCAAAGTTATAATTTTCGTGACCTTCAATGTCTTTGAGGCTTTGAAGGTTTGCTGCATAAGTGAGGCAATCAATATTGATAACCGATAGGCCTCGGCTAATTGCCATGCGCGTAACCGCTGAGCCTATAAACCCCGCGCCTCCTGTAATGAGTAGCCGCATAACTTATCCTGTAAAATAGAAGTTTTGCATCAAAAAGGAGACTTAAAGTTCTTGAATAAAGGCGCGTTCATATCTTTCTCAGACAAGATTGCAGCGCGTTCGTCAAGTCCCCAATCAATGCCTAAGTCAGGGTCATTCCATAAAACATTACCATCACATTCTTTGGAGTAATAATTTGTGACTTTATAAACCACTTCCGTGTCGGGTTCTAACGTAACAAAGCCATGAAGAAAGCCGATAGGCACCCATAATTGTTGAGCATTTTTAGCTGATAATTTTGCGCTTATGTGGCTCCCATATGTAGGCGAGTTCTGTCTTGCATCAACGGCGACATCGATGATACTGCCGCGTATGCACCTGACGAGTTTACCTTGCGCATAGGGAGGGACTTGGAAATGGAGTCCTCTTACTGTTCCTTTTTTGAAGGAAAAAGAGTGATTATCTTGAACAAAATGTGCCTTTTCATCCAAGGTTTGATTGAATTTAGTATCGCTGAAGGTTTCCATAAAGAACCCTCGTTTGTCTTCATATTTTTGCGGCATAATCAGTTTTACAGCGGGAATATCTAGGGCTTCAATTTTCATTTTCTTAGATCAATCAGTGTGGACTGGATTTATAAGACTTAATAATTTGCGCGAAAGCTTTTTATACATTTTTTCATTTAGCTTTATAACTTACTTTGAGAATTCTGAAATAAACTTTACTTCCATTGTATTGTTGCGGATAAGCATTGGGGGTGAGTGTATTCGTAAAATTGAATAAATATTTGGAACGGTAAATATATTTGTATGGAGAATAAAGACATCAGCGGTACGTCCATAATAAATGCTACCTGTGGAATTTGTGGAGGGGTTTATAGTCTTGATAAAACAGGAAATTTCCGAGAAGGCGCATTGTGTTTGGATTGCGGGGCGTCTGGAAGAAGCCAAGCAATTGCATATGCTTTGACTCATTATGTCTTTCAACGGGATGTAGCACTTAAAAAAATACAAAAAAATAAGAAAATAAAGGTAGTTGGCCTATCCGACGGACCAGCTTATGCTGCGATATTAGCCGATAAATGCAATTACAAGAATACTTATTACCATAAGAAACCTTTTCTTGATATAACTAATCCCGATACGAAGATTATAGGGCAATATCATGCCCTGATTTCGGCGGATGTCTTTGAGCACGTATTGGCGGCACCAAGTTTTGCATTTAAAGGCGCGTTCGATATTTTAAAACCTGGCGGCTATCTCATCTTGACTGTGCCATTCATTAATGTTGGTAAACATAAGGAACATTATCCGGGGCTTAGGAGTTATGAGGCTGAACAACGTTCTGATGGGTCATGGTTAGTCCATCTTGAATTCGCTAATGGCCGGAAGATGATAGATGAAACTCCCTGTTTTCATGGCGGCCCGGGGAAGACATTAGAAGTCAGATTGTTTCACCGCGAACGCCTAGAAGAGGAACTCGCTTGGGCAGGTTTTGAAACTGTGATTATACATGATGAAAACATGCCTGAAAGAGGGATAAACTGGAATACTGCGTCGCGTCTAATCGTTGCTAGAAAGTAAATAGAAATCAAGTCTTAAGGATTTTATATTTTTAAATTCGAAATCTATTAGCCCATTTAAGTTATCAATGATGCATTGCATTTTGTCTCTTGAAGAGGAGTGAAAAAACATATGCCAGTGGAATTGAAAAGAACTTTACTTTTCCCACAGACTTACTGATAAGGCGTAGTTTTTCACGGCTTAGACCAATATTTTAATCAATCCAAAATAAGTAAATATATGCTGGCAGATGATCATATTATTACAACGCAATGGGGGTCCAAAGCTCGCTCATTTGCAGCGTTATCCGATGATGAGCGCCGTAAAAGGATGCAATATTGTGCAGATTGGATGGCGGAAATTAAGTCCCATACTGGGATAGATATCTATCTTTCATACGGTTGCCTTTTAGGAGCAGTCAGAAATAAGAAAATGATTTCGCACGACTTTGACATTGACTTAGGCTTTCACGTTGAGGGAGAGACGAAAGAAGATATAGTCACCCAGTGTCGAAATCTCATACGATATTTGACCCGTACTTGTCATAGAGTACAGGTCGAATCTAATGGTCAATTTAAGGCCGCAAAAATGTTTCCCGGGAAATTGTATTTTTCTATCGAATTTTTTGTTTCATGGGTCAATCAAGATGATTTCTTTTTATATTTTGGAATCCCTGGTGCTAAAATTGTCCAAGAAATATTACCGTTTGGGGAGATAGAAATAGAAGGGGTTAAACTTCCAGCACCAAAGAACGCGGAAGCTATGGTGGAAGTCATCTATGGCCCTGACTGGCGAATCCCGAATCCTGATTTTAAATATAATGATATTGATTGGGGGCCGTTTCAGGGATTTTCGGTCAACAAGAATAAAGCTCACTGGGAGGATTACTATTCCAAGAAAACGCAAAATGATGTGTGGACTGATTATCCTAGTCAATTTGGGGCTTTTTGTGCATCAGAAATTGAGGCCCCATCCTCAGTTTTAGATTTTGGATGTGGAAATGGCCGCGATAGTTTGTTTTTGTCTCAAATTGGTCATGAGGTTTTAGCTTGCGACTATTCTAAGTCTGCTGTGGACATAGTTAAAGCTAAAGGAAAGAAAAAAGATCTCCTTATTGAGGCTGAAGTGCTTAATATTTACGATACATCTAGCGTCCAGAGTATGATAAAAAATTACCCAGATAGATTTGATATAATTTATTCTCGCTTTGTGATGCATGCGATTACACAAGAAGGGCAAGATCGATTTCTACGATTGGCAAAGAAAATCCTAAAAGCAAAGGGAAAAATATATTTGGAATTTCGAAATTCCAACGATGAAAGATCGAAAAGTGGGACAGTCCTTTCAGATGACGAACGATCAGACGGGCATTATCGAAGATTTATTAAAAATTCTGAATTTTTGGATAATGCGACCGAACTTGGATGGGCCGTCGAATATATGGCGGAGGGTACTGGTTTTGCTAAATTTAAAGATGAAGACCCTAACGTTACGCGAATAATATTGAAGCGTTAATCCCAGTTTTGTATTCTATGCTAATTAAGTCACAAATTAAAAAGGTACTTTGTATAATTGGGACACGTCCTGAGGCTATCAAAATGGCACCTGTAATATTGGGTATGAAAAAAGACCCTGATTTTGATGTGAAAGTTTTGGCAACAGCGCAACATCGAGAATTATTGGACCAAGTTCTTTCTTTGTTTAATATTATTCCTGATTTTGATTTAAACGTCATGAGGTCTAATCAGAGTTTGCCAGACTTAACAGCTAGGTTGGTTACATCGTTAGATAAATGTTTGGAGGAGATAAATCCCGATATCGTTTTGGCTCAAGGTGATACCACGACGGTTATGGTAAGCGCCCTGGCAGCGTTCTACCGTAAAATACCGTTTGGACATGTGGAAGCCGGCCTTAGGACAGGCGATGTTCAGAATCCATTTCCAGAAGAAATGAATAGAGTTGTGGCGGGTCATTTGGCGCAATGGCATTTTGCGCCAACTCAGTCTACTGTGGATAATTTATTGAAAGAGGGCATTGCTTCGTCGAAAATTTTCAAAACCGGGAATACCGTTATAGACGCACTGTATAAGGTGATAGATGCCCCAAATTTGACGCCGCCTATAATTCCAGCTGGCAAAAAGATGATATTGGTTACGGCGCATAGAAGGGAGAATTTCGGGCAACCCTTCGAGAATATTTGTAAAGCCATTCTCGCATTAGCAAAAAAATATTCAGACACTTGTTTTTTCTATCCTGTTCACCCAAACCCGAATATCAAGTCGGTTGTAGACGGTCTTTTGGGCGGCCATGATCAGATTATTTTATCCGAGCCTTTAGAGTATTTGCAGTTTGTTGCTGCTATGAAGGAATCTTACTTTATTATGTCAGATTCTGGAGGTGTACAGGAGGAGGCACCCGCTCTAGGCAAGCCTGTACTTGTTTTACGTAATGAAACTGAACGACCTGAGGCGGTTGAAGAGGGGTGCGTTAAACTTGTCGGGACAGATTATTATAAGATTATTCATGAAGCCTCCGCATTGCTTGATGATGAAGATTACTTTAAGTCTATGGCGAAGGGTGTTTCTCCATATGGGGATGGACAAGCGACGGCACGCATTTTAGAGGCTTTAAAACAAGCATAGACTTGGAAAAATCAAGAAGATAACGATGTCACTGGTAAGTAAAGCGCGCTGGCAATACTGGCTATATGCCTCTTGGTTTCAAATAGCCCTAAGGTACCGTAAAACAACATTGGGACCTCTATGGATTTTGGCGGGTCCGATTATACTTATCGGAGCGCTAGGGTATTTATACGCAACCATTGGAGGGGTTTCAACCGCTGTATTCGTTCCCCATTTGGCCGTTGGCATCATTGTTTGGTCTCTTATCGTATCTTTTATGAATAGTGGAACGACCGTTCTGTATCATAATAGGCCTAAAATGCTTCATAGTGCTGTCAAACTTCTCGATGTTGTAATGATAAATATATGTGTCTCGATGTTGCAATTTTTTCATCACATTATCGTTCTCCTCGGAGTATACTTTATATTTCGCTGGGATGTCACCCCGGCGATTTTTGTAAGCCTTATTGGATTGGGTTTACTTGTAATAAATGGCGTATGGTATTCCGTAGTTTTCGGAATTCTTGGATTGAGGTTTCGCGATATAAGTGAAATCATTGTGGCGGCAATGGGGGCGTTGTTTTTCTTAACACCAATTTTGTGGATGCCTGAATCTTCGGGAAGAGGGGGAATATTAGGGCCTTATCTGACTTATAATCCCTTTTATCATTATATGGAAATTATTCGCGCGCCAATCCTGGGTAATCCCGTGGAAACATTTAGTTGGATAGTTGTGTTATCTATAACAGCGATAGGAATTATTGCGGCATTTGTTTTTAATAAGCTATTTTCTCGACAGATTGCGACTTGGTTCTAATTATGTCTGAAACAGATGAGCCGTCCGCCGGGCCTTTAATAAACGCAGTCAACTTGAGCCTATCCTTTCCCAGCCTGACGCCTGCGGATCGAAAGTTACTGACCGACCCATTAAAATTCCTTATTGATTTTTATTTATCTCGCCCGGCGCGAAAAAACATTGAAATTTTAAACGGCCTTTCCTTTGTTGTTAACCCAGGAGACCGATTGGGGATATTGGGCCATAATGGGGCTGGAAAAAGTACCCTTTTACGATTGCTATCGGGCGTCTATGCTCCAAGTTCTGGACATATTCAAATAAATGGGATGGCTAAAGGGTTGTTTGATGTCTCCAGCGGTATGAGCTTGGATGCAACTGGTCTAGAAAATGTATATTTGAGGGGTCTGCAAATGGGCATGACAATTGCTGAAATTAAGTCAAAAATTCCATCAATAATGGAATTCACAGAGCTGGAAGACAATATACATCGTATATTTGGGACCTATTCCAGCGGAATGCGTTTGCGTTTGGCCTTTGCGATTTCGACGATGATAGAAACAGATATTTTATTGATGGACGAGTGGTTGGGCGCCGGTGATGCGCGTTTTAAGGCAAAGGTTAAAGAGCGTATGGGAGGGCTTGTTGATCAAAGCCGCGCCTTAGTTATCGCTTCACATAGCGTAACATTACTCAAGCAACTTTGTAATAAAGGGCTTGTTTTAAACCAAGGGCAACAGCTGTTTTTTGGATCAATAGATGACGCCATTGAGCTTTATAATGAGCAAGTGAAGAAGAAATAAATTTACGAATTATAACAAATCATCATTTGGAAATTGCAGGTCTGACTGTGGTCGATCTTCTCTATATTTATGAGCTTGCCATTTCCCCCACTTGCTTTCATATGTTGCCTTATTATCATCAAAAAGTTTTTGGCGTTCTACATCATTGATTTTAGAAAATGTTGCCGAGAGATGATGGTGTATGAATGCATCTTCAGCGACAGCACAAATAAAGCCTTTGGACTTTATCATATTGCAATGATCATCATCTTCGAACATGCCTCGGCCATAATCTAATGACAGCAGTCCGAAAGCGTCCATGTCTCGCTGTCTAAACATAACGGCGAAATATGCGACAACATTTGTCTCAAAATATCGTCCACGGTAACCTGTTTTGAGGGCGCGGGATGTCGTTATCATCTCTTCCATAGTCGCGTAGTTGACAGGGAGTTTAGCCTCATTGCCAATGTTATTCGTTAAAGGTCCAATTGCGCCAATGATGGGGTTGTTTTTTAAATGCAGCATCATAGCCTGTATTGTTCCAGGTGAGACAAAGGTATCGTTGTTTAAGAGAAGAATATATTCGCCCGTTGCAGCTTCAATTCCAACATTGTTTCCCGCCGCAAAGCCTAAGTTTTCGCCATTTTCAATTATTTGGATATCATCGAAATTTGAAACATAATTGCGCACTTTCTCAATGTTTTCGAAAGTGGAGCCATTGTCGACGATTATTATTTCCATGTTAGGGTAAATGTCACCGTTACTCTTAAGAGAATTTATAACCGAATTTGTTAGGTTAGGATCTCCGTAGGCCAATATTATTACAGATATTTTTGGATGCGTATTTAAGATGTTATGGAATTGGTCAGCGCGGTGAGACCATGTGTTTTCTTTGGCAAAATTTTGAAGGTCATCAATAAAATCCTTATCATCTTTTGCTTGAAATGCCGTATCAATGCGCCCTATGTAATCTTCTGCGGATTCTGCAAAAAAGACGAGAAAATCAGCTCGTTTTAGCTCAGGTAACGGGGTAGAGATCGTCGGCTTTCCTAGTGCCGAATACTCGTAAAATTTTACAGGGTCACAAGCTTGAATGATGGGTATGATCTTAAATGGAATCGTTAGAATATCCATTTGACTTAAAAATGCGGGGACCTGCTCATAGGGGATTTCCCCGTAGAAATGAATGTTAGGTTCTTTCTTGAGTTCATGTGGATGATCGGCAGAAATATGACCACAAAAATGAAATTCAACATCTGGTCTAGCGCGCGCAACCGTTTTGAGGAGCTCAGTATCAAACCAGTCGGCAATTGCGCCGACATATCCAATCCTTATTTTTTTTGGATTTTTTACGAGATTTTTGGGCATGAATTCAGCCGTTAATTTTGACAAATCCGGTGTTAAAAAATGGTTTATTTCCGTCGCGTTGCGTATCACCTGTATGGGATTATATCGCTTATATTTATGCATCAAGGTGTCACCGCTCACCACCATGTCATCGCAGCCTTCTAAAAATGCATGTTCTAGATCAATGAGTTTTTGATCAGAATTTGCAAATCCAGATATGTCGTCCATACAATCATAAAGGGTATAGAATTCGGGAGGTAAAAGCCGTGCTAATTGCCACCAAAACGGGTGTTGAATTATTAAGTTTTTATACGGTGTGGCCTTATACTCATCGCAAAAGGCATAAAAGGCTTTAAGCCAAGCCTTTTCTTGTTTGGGCGTTGGAGTCCCCGAATAGGCGGGGATTTGCGGCGTATCACCGAGATTTAGTTTTATCCGGTATAACCTGTCTCCGAGCTGTTCTATTTCTGTATTTGTGCCCGGAGGATCCATTTCAAAGTAAAAGACTCTATGCCCGCGATTGGCCAACTCGCGCGCGATATGCTGGGGGCGTTGTGTTCGAAAATGCCAACCGATAATGGCGAATATGAAGATGTCGGGTTTCTTATCTTTCCCAATTATACCAAGTTGCCTATGTGTCGCGGGTTTCACACTTGCTGTACCTTTATCTTTTGCCCGCATTTTTAAAATGGCTTGCTGCTCGGCCGTGGGGATCATGAAAGCCATGCGATCGACAAGTTTATTTGGAAGTAGGCTTCGCAAGACTGTGCCACCCGTGCTGCGTAAATTCCTTAAAGCTGGTTTGATTACTGTCCGTTGTTCTTTTGCAAGCACACCCCTCAGATGACGCACTTCTAAATCACGGGCTTCATAATTCTTTATGGCTTGTTGCGTGTGCTTTACTTGATCTTCTTGGAGGGCTTGGTTTGCAGTTAGGGTTTCCTCGAGGGTTCGCAATTGAGCATTAGAAACTTCTAATTGAGCATTAGAAACTTCCAATTGAGCATTAGAAACTTCTAATTGAGCACTAGAATCTTCTATTGTTTGTTCCAACTGTTTGACTTGCTCCATATGAAAAACAGTCAAGGATTTAATTTCTTGGTTTTTAGCGCTAACTTCCTGATTGGCGTCAATAATTTCTTGGTTTTTAGCTTCAATTTCCTGTTTAACATCGATAATTTCTTGGTTGCGTTGCAATAGAGTATTTGAAAGTTGGGACACCTCCCCTTCAAGTTGTTCTAATTTTTGAGTGAATTCAATTGTTTTTACTTGTAGAGATGATGTGAGTGCATGGATAGCTAAGTTGGCCTCATGAGCCTCTTGAGTCTTAACGTTGATTTTTTGTTGTTGCTCACCAAAATTGTGATTTAATATTGTTTCAAATAGCGGAGCTGCCTCATTAAATTCGCCACGAATATCATCAAGCTTTGATAATGATACTTCATCATATTGGTTTTCAGTTAACTTAATGAGTTCGGAAAACGTTCGGCTGACCCACCCTCGCATGGTGCTATCAAGAACAACATCGCCTCTCTGATAGCTATGGTGTTTTATTTTTCGATCAAGAAATCGTTCTATTTCTTTTAGGTTATCTTTAATAGATGTTGGGGGCGTGATGTTTAGAGTTTTAAATATTACCTTAAGAGTACGTTCTGGAAATTCAAGCAACTCATCAAAAAACATAAATACACGCGGGTGTTTTCGAGAAGCAAACTCGGCATCTAATATATAGCGGAGCCAAATCAAAGCAGACTGTTCTTTGGAAATATTATCTCTGGCTGCTAGGCTGTCCGCGACCTCTAAAGGATTGCGGACGGGAATAATTACTTTTGGAGAGACATTAGTATTTTTAATTGCTTTTAAAAAAATAGGCGCGGTTCGACATAGTCTTGGATCTTTGAGCACAAAGTCTTCGGAGTTTGGGAATTCTGCATTAAGTTTATCCACGAAGTCATCTATGACTTGTATTTTATATCTTGTGTTTAGACGCTCCAATTTAAACGGGCCCCAAGAATACCAAACTAATCCAAGCTCTTCAAAAATACTTTCATTGAGTTCAGATATTAGTGCGGATTCCCAGTGACCTGTTACGTTCCCGTCACTCTTCCCTGTCACATATTTAGGTAATGCATAACCAATGAGGCTTAAAACACGGGTGAGGGCCGATGTTCCGCTGCGGTGCATACCTAAAATAAGCAGCCCAGTTTTGTCTGTTTTAGCCATGCATAATCACAAATTTATCCCTAGCGGGTCGAGTAAAGTAAAGCTTATCTTTTGGCAATTTTTTATTTCAAAACGCTGTTAAGATTTACTAGCGTTTCCAATTATAAGACGTCGAAATTATATAAACTAGTCATAGCCAGCACGATACCAATTACAATTGTTCCTATAACAAGGGAAACAAGTAAGATTGCAATCGGTTCGGCAAGAGCTGTAATGCGTTTTAATTGTTCACGTGTTTCTTTTTCTTGCATTTCTCCAACGAATAGAAGCATTTCTGCTAACTTCCCAGAGGTACGCCCTGTCCGGATTAGATCAATTGTTAACGGATCAAAATCCGGAATATTTTCCAAGAGGACTTCGTCAATATTCCGTCCTGCTCTGATTTCATTATAAGTTGTTTTTAATCCCGCGCGAATTCGATTGGATTTTACGCCGCCATGGCCTAGACGTAAAGCCGACAATAAATCAGCTCCGTTATCTAGGGCAATTCCCACTGTGCGCGCCCATCCCCCTAAGTCGGCTTGAATTAAGGCGGGTCCGACAATCCATAATTTTTCTAAGAGTGTTGCGAAAAAACGTTGAATGTTTTTGTTTTTTCTTAGTGCAATAATCCCGCCAATAATCGCAGCAAAAATTAGTGCAAAAATTGGCAGGTTATTCGTGAGCGTGGTACCAGTATTTATAACAACTTTTGAAATAAGCGGTAAGTTATCCTGATTAGGTCCAATAAGGGATTCAAAACGAGGGACGATAAAGATAAAAAGAAGCAGGACAATGAGAGTTCCAATAACCGCGAGAAATACCGGATATGAGAGAGCGGTTTTGATTTCATTCTTGTTATTATAGTCAAATTCCATACGTTCCGCAGCGTCTTTTAGAGCCTTGGCAGATTGTCCGGTCACCTCTCCAAGCTCGACAAGGCGGGGCAGATAACTGGGTACATTTGGTAAATGTTTCACAATTGTTTCTGATAAATTTTCGCCAGCTCTCAGGTCCGTTCGTATCTTGCCTGACGCTTGGGCTAAAGTGGCATGAACTTTTGATTTAGATAGACTATCTAGTGCCTCGAGAAGTCCAACGCCTGCCCCCAAAAGCGTGGCGAGTTGGGTTATGTAACGGGCGAGGTCCCGGTCCCTAACCTTATTGGAAAAGTTTAGCTGAAATTGTTCATCCTGCTCATTAAGTAAGAAGACTTCCAAATTTCTGTCAGAAAGCTTTCTATAGGCTACTTCTTCATTGCTTGCATCAATCACCCCGCTGACGGCTGAAGAAGATTGATCGAAGGCCTTGTAGTTAAAAATGGGCATAAGGGTCTTGTATAGAAAATCCGGTAGACAAGGTCTATCTATTATGGTGAATAATTAACTTTTGTCTTTAAGTTACGTAGTATATTAGGAATACGTAGTGTATTAGATTGTAAAACAAGATAAACAAGCTATGCTATATCATCACTATTCTGATAAATATAGTTTAATAGAAGCTGGGTTTTCATTGCTGGAAACCCTAATAGCTTTAGCGATTATGTCTCTGGCATCCTTGGCGTTGTTTCAAAGTTCAAGCTCTTTAATAAGAACGTCAGACCAGGCTACCAAAGTCGGGGAAGGTTTTGTAGACCGTGCTGTATCACGGCATCAAATTATGTCGTTGATCGCCCAGTTAGTTCCTGCATGGCAGGATACCGACGAAGTAGAATTTGTTGGAACAGCCAATGAGTTTTCAGGCATGTCACGTGCATTATTTGCTTTAGAACGCGCGGGAGTTAAGCCATTCCAAATTCGTCTCGAGGAAGATAATTTAAATAATATTAAATTGGTTTACCAATTAAATGATCAAATTTGGGATATTCAAAGAGGCCTGCCAGCCAATTCAAAGTTTCAATATCAAACCCCAACCAATAATTGGATTTCGGTATGGCCACCAAAGAAAAACCGTTTTTACGCCCGGCGCAACTTCGACGATGATTCGCTTGATTTATATGATTTAAAATTACCTACTGCCATCCAATTAACTGATAAAAATGGCCAGATAATCTGGATTTCAGACGTGCCCGATTCTCAAAATTCTGTCGAGAGATTTGAATGAAAAGTGAATTTTCGAATAAAATTGAATTAATTCATGATGGTTACAATGAGGGGTTCGTGCTTCCTTACGTTATATTGGTGATCGCAATTTTATCCATAAGTACTATTCTTTTAGGAGAGCGATTGCAGAGCGTAACGCAAAATATTTCCGTCATAGAAAGTGAATTTGATATTGAATTAGCTCTTTTAAACGCTGAATCTGAAGCGACATATGCAATTTTGACGGGAAAGCCGAAGGATTTTGCATTGGATATTAATCCATTGACGCCTGAGATAACATTACTCGATATACTTGCAGATGAAAATTTGCAAAAAGACGTCTCAATTCCGCCAGATCTATGGTCGGTTATTGGAGGTGTGAGGCGCGCTAATCAAGGTAATCAACCAGTAGCGGTACATCTGCAGGATGTTTCAGGGTTGATTCCTTTAAATTTTGATACCGATATGGTTGAAAAATTTTTAATATCATCTGGATTCTCAAAAAATAAAGCTCGTGCATTATCTGCAAAATTGAATGATTATGTGGACCCTGATAATAAACGTCAATTTTTAGGAGCTGAACGCTCGGATTACCGACTTCGCCGCCGAGCGGCACCATCGAATTCATCGCTGCGTAATTTTGACGAGCTTTTAAATGTTTTGGGTTGGGAGGAGGTGTTTGACGATCTCGATTTGTATAGATTCATGGATATGACTTCATTGCATTCAGGACGTGGGCTTATCGAGTCTTTTATGCCACCTGAATTATTGGAAATTGCGGAGTCAGGTCCAGCTAAACTTGACGATAGGTTTGGCTTTGACGAAATTTTTGCGAGCACTGAAGAACCTTCTGGCGCTTATAGGCTTAGTCTTTGGGTAAATAGCGGGGGACGCTATAAAAAACGTGTTTTGGAGATAAATAAGCAATCAAGTAATTTCATATCGCCTTTCAAGCGTGTTTTAGTGTATGAAAGAACTCTAAACTCTCCCGACGTAGAATTTGATATAACCGGTTTAAAAAATGTTATTAACGCCCTCCCTAATACTCAATAAAAAGGATGAGCAGCAAGTTGTTCTGCGTAAATCTGGAATTTTGGGACAGTCTGTTTACATTGTTCCAAGATCTCAATGCTCATTTAGGCGAGTTGGATTAGTCAATAAAGGTCGAAACGCAAAAAAGGCGGTATTGTTACGCCTAAAGAAGGAAGCTTTATCTACGGACGGTTACTTTAAGATTGTACCGGATAAAATGGGGGGGCGCGCTGGCGCGTGGGAATTTCCAAAATCTAGTCCAAACCCCGGACTTCGATATTTACCGGAAAGCCTTGCTAGACAACCGTTAAAAGATGGTGGGCGACTGGTCGAGTGCATTGAAGGTTTCGAGGGGCAAATTTGGTATGAGGGCAATCTAATTGCTAGCCGCTGGTGGCCTGTCCCGCCTCAAAAAAATGAGTGGCTTTCGTTTGCGCGCGCTGTTGAAGCAGAGGTTGATATAGGTATCACCGTAGTGCCAAGTATAGAGAAAGTGGCTTATCGTCGCGACATACCAATTTGGGATGTTAGTCGCGAGAGAATGGAACAGTTATTCTCGCCCAAAACCTTTCTTATTGCGGGTATGACAACGCTATCCTGCTTCGCTGTCCACGCGTCAGCGCAACTTATTCATCACTGGTCCGAGATAAAAAGCCATACACAGACAATCGAGAATGTTTCTG
Source organism: uncultured Hellea sp. (assembly GCA_964463835.1). Classification (GTDB taxonomy): domain Bacteria; phylum Pseudomonadota; class Alphaproteobacteria; order Caulobacterales; family Maricaulaceae; genus Hellea. The sequence continues at coordinate 12,568 of CAYXEB010000005.1, read as the reverse complement.
CGGAAACGGAGGCCGTGATTTCCCAACGCAATCGCGCCATTAGAAATATAAAGTCTTCCCGGAGGTTTGACGGGCTTGGACACAAGGGCAGTGTGATAATTGCGCTGCATCAAATAACTGAAGTCATTAAAGGACAGGGCTTAAAATTGAGTTGGGTGCGATATATCGACGGGAATGTGGAGATTGGAGTCGCAACCACACCCGCTGAAGACGAAGTTCCGATAAAAATCCCAACTCTTGTTGCGGATATGGAGTCGAAATCAGCTCTTACCAATGTTAGCATGTCCGTTAGGAATGAAAATCTGTTGACTATTAATGCTCAAGTTGATTTAGGTTCTACGAGGCAAGAAAGCCTGAGGGCTGGCCAATAGTTTATGACGAAAATTTTCCAAAAATTGAATTTAACCGTCACGCCGATTGTTGCCTATGGGCTAGTTTTTTTACTTGTGATGCTCTCCTGGTTAGGCGTTGAACGTATTTATCAAATAAAAAATAATTTTAGCCAAGACGCTGAAAATTTACGTGTGCGCCGTGCTGTTGTTGAAAATATAAAATCACAAGATGAATGGGCTGACCGATTAGCCTATTCATTGTCGTTTAAAGAGGATTTGGATAGTACCATCTGGCGGGCGCGAACCAGCGGCGTTATCGCCGCCGAACTTCAGCAATTATTAAGAAAAGTTACTGCAGATAATGGTATTAACAATGCCAATATTCGTGTAGATCCTGAACCTTCCAAGGTCGGCGATTTAAATTCTCTCGTGTTTGATTTCACAGGGAGCGTAGCTAACCCAGCCGGAGGAATAGATATTTTAGAGCAATTGGCTCGGAACAACCGGCAAATTATACTCAATGATGTGAACATAATAAATGACACGCGTGATAGACGTCCAACACGCGTGGTGCTGTCGGGGTTTATCCCAATACAGCTTACAGGCGATGAAGTGCAATAAGATGAACAAGAAAATTATTGTTATAATCTTCGCCGCATTGGGCTTTAGCGCAGTTTTGGGTTGGCATAAAGCTTCAGACTCAAGCATGGAGAGCTCTGAAACAGCGGATAGCTGGAATAATTTGGTTCAAACAAATATTACGCATCCGGATTATGGCTCGATTGCAAGGCAAATTAGAATTTCAGGTATTTTACCTATCGGCGCTAATACCAGTGACGTGCAAACAAAGTCTGGTCAGAGTGTAGAAGTCATTGACGATGGGGAGGCGCCGAATTTTCCGCAAATTGTGGCAACGGCGATAATTGATGGTGTACCTCAAGTGACGTTGTATAGTGACGACAAATCTGTATTATCCTCACGTTCTGGGGACGTTTTGGAAAATGGATGGGAGATCGTTAAGGTCGAACTCAGCAATATAGTGGCTGCCTTCGATGGCCAGCAACATAATTTTCCTGTATTATCATATGATCCGTTTGCCGGCGGGGAAGAACTGGTCGAAAATAAGAACTAATTATGTCCAACTTTAATCATATCGCTACAAATTTGCCGCCAGCAAAGTCAAAACTGATGCTTTATCTGTGTCAGTTCATGATTGCTTTTTTGGTAACAATTTTTGTCTCTGGGTGTGCGCATTTGGAAGAGCAATTTAAAAAGCCTGCCGCAAAAAAGGCCTCTGAAAGACCAATTCAAGAAGAACTATTGGCTGATAATGTCGTTCGCGGCCCTAAAACCTATAGAGGAAACCAACTAACGAATAACGTTGCGCCCGAGATCACTGAAACAAATTCCGAAGTCGGTCAAATTCCCTTTATTGGGTCTGGTGGCTCACAGCCATTAGGTCAATCAGATGAGACAGCGCCTCGGTTAGATGTTCAAAAAGTCGAAGCCTTTGTTGCCCCGCTCCCTGTGCCCCAATTTATAGATGCTGTATTTGGTGAAATGCTTGGAACATCCTATGTCGTTGGAAAAAACGTTGCGGCAATGTCTGATGTTGTATCTTTACGCTCTTCTGGGACCATGTCCTCAAAAGCCTTTCTAGACCTCGTATCCTTAGCTTTGGAAGAATATGGCGTTAGGGTTAGTCCTGAAAACGGAGTTTATAGGATTGTTGAAGATAAAGTTTTGCGCGCGAGGGTGCCGCAATTTATAACGTCGCGGGCGAGAGTAGGTACGCCCACCAGCTTGCGTCCAATCATTCAATTTGTCGAGTTACAGGCATTGGACTCTGCTAATGTCACGGGTGTTTTACGCCAAGCCTTTGGCCGGAATAACCCGCGCCTAACAATCGAAGCAGATCGACAAAATAACTATGCTGTATTATCTGGCCTGCCCGAAGATGTGGATCAGGCCCTCGTCATTATAAGTCAGCTTGACGAATTAAATTTTGCGGGAGCACAGGTTCGCCGTTACACCCCGAAATATTGGGATGTTGAAGAGATGAGTCAGGCCTTAGCACAGGCTCTGCGTCGTGAGGGCTGGCAAGTCGCAACAGAATTGAATCAAACGCGAACAATTTCGCTTATGCCCGTAACCTATTCAAATGACCTCTTTATTTTTGCAAAAACAGCCGCTGCGCATAGGCGAGTTGATCGGTGGCTTACCGAATTGGATAGGCCCGTACAAGGCGGGGACCAAGAACAAATTTACATATATCAGGTGCGCAATGTTGATGCGGAAATATTAGCTGAAACGGCAAATGCCGCTCTGACGGGTCGGTCTGTGAGCTTACCCGCGGCGCTTGGCGACGGCCCGGCTCAAGGACAGCCAGTTCAAGGGCAGGCGGCCCAGGGACAAGCTGGTTTCGGTGGCGGTGGCGGCACCATTTTTACTGTCGATCTTATCGGAAACCGAATTTTGTTTTCAGGAACCGCTAATGAATATGAAAAGCTCATTAAATTATTAAAACAACTCGATACCCCTGCGCCAGAAGTCCTGATCGAAGTCAAGATTGCAGAAGTTACGCTAACAGATGAAACCAGCTATGGCGTTGAGTTTTTCATTGATGACATTGGCAGCGAAACTATTCAAGCCACGGCCCAAACTGGCGGGCTTGGTCTGGGCAGTAGCGGTATTACATTTAGTGTCCTTACGGGCAATGTGGACGCGGCCGTGAATGCTTTTGCCAGTAATTCACGTGTGAAAGTTTTATCAACGCCGACATTGGTTGCCAGATCCGGCGGCTCTTCATCAATTCAAGTTGGTCAAGATGTGCCGATTATCACGTCGCAACGGGCCGCAAGTACGCAAGCGGGTGACGGGCCGCTAGATATTTTACAAGCTGTCGATTACCGCAGCACGGGGGTATTGATGGAAATCGAACCTATTGTGTTTAGTGAAGACAGAATTGATTTGACGATTATCCAAGAGGTATCCTCAACCTTGGCGACAGCGAACTCAACGATTAATAGCCCGACAATTTCCAATAGGACGATTTCGACACAACTATCCCTGGAAGATGGCCAAACGGCAGTTATGGGGGGGTTGATTCAGGAGGATATCATCCGCGATGATACGGGCGTGCCTATATTAAAAGATATTCCCTTAATCGGGCAGGTCTTTTCAAATGACGCGCTTTCGACAACCCGCACCGAATTATTGGTCCTTATTACGGCCTATGTATTGCGAGGTCAGGAGGATAAATCAAGATTTGTGAGGTATTTGTCTGACCGAATCGATCAAGCCGTTTTGGATGAAAGCCGCCTGACCACCTTATTGCCAAAACAGTTTTAATGCCTCTAAAGACGCGCAGGATTAAAGCTGGCCCCGCCGAACTTGCTAGGCAAAAAAACGAATCTGGCTTTAGTGTTTTGGAGGCCATGATAGCCATGGCCCTATTAGCGGCGGCATTATTGCCTCTTTTAAACCTACAGGCGCAATTTACACGAACGGTCAATAGTCTTGAGCGGGCAGATAGTCGTCTAGAGATAAGGCATGTTGCCCTCAACAAAATTAAAACCATAAACCCGGTCGAGATGCCGCAAGGGACATATGAGCATCTCGAAGCTCAGGTGAGCTGGACAGCCCGCCCCGTTTATCCCCTTAAAACCATATATGATGGCGGTTCGCCAAGCGTGAATGACATTGCCCTTTACGACGTGAATGTTCAAATATCGTTCCCAGATGGGCGTTTGGATAACTTTAGGTTGCGGCGTGTAGCTTGGAAATTACAAGAAAACAGTCAATCTTTATTTGAGTGAGCTTAAAATAAAAACTAAAATAAACTAAAATAGACTAAAATAGACTAAATATGACTAGTGCAGGATTTTCAAAAACTTAGAGTGCAAAATTTTCAAAAATTAGTGAGGG
>CAYXEB010000005.1:0-8209 GCA_964463835.1 uncultured Hellea sp. | reverse complement strand
CTAGTGCAGGATTTTCAAAAACTTAGAGTGCAAAATTTTCAAAAATTAGTGAGGGTTATGCTTGACTTGGCTAAATCAGCTATGTACGAGAAAGCTAGCATGAGGGGACGTTGTAGGTGTGCGTGTCGCATTTCCAATTATTGTCTGGAACATGTAAGTTATAGTGTGGCCGTGGTCGCACGTTAAGTTTTGGTTTAACTATGAGGAAGAACATGAATATCCAAAAATTTTTAGCAGCCACGTCGATTTTGGCGATGACGGCAACTAGCGCAAATGCTTTAGACATACGTAATAGTGGTATCAACTTTTCGACACCATTGGCTTTAGAGCTATGCCTTGACGATCCAGGCGCGCCCACCATACCTGGCACCGTGGCCTTTAATGTACAGCTAACAAGTCAGGGTAATTTCCCGCAAGATCAACTTATTACAGTAAATTTACCGCCAAATGTCGTGTTTGATGGGGCTGTACAAGGTAGTGACGTACAATCAAATAGTTCGGTTAACACTCAAGCTTCAGTTCAAAGCGGCGGAGCCGATGGCGGAAGCACTGTACAATTTGTTCTGTCAGAAGCAGGCACTCCAGCTACGCAGGTGGATTTCGCGTTAGCCGTCGAAGTTTCTGGCGGATGTCCAGATGGATCAGGTGTAGATGTGATAATGATTGACTCGCAGACTGGCCTCTTTGTTGAGGGCGACGCTGTTGTAAACACCAATGAAGCTATTACTTCAGGTCCTGGGGTAACCCCGCGTGTTGCAGAAATGAATTTACTATTCCCCACATGTGCACCTGCGACTTCAACAACAATCGTGGCGGACGCACCATTTAAGGAAATCGCGCTAAGCAATACGCCGGGTGTTCCAGATTACGTATCTATTAGTAACTCTGACTTGGGTACGATCACCCATACAATTAATCCTGTAGCTGTAAACGCAATTGGAACATTGGTTTCGGCGGCTGACATTACAAATGTCACCACTCGAGTTACCGTTGAAGACCCAACTGGGCTTCAGGCTGCCTCGCATAGCGGCGGAACTGACACCTTCGGGACTGGGACTGTAGCGTCCTTTCTCTCAACTTTTACGACAGTCCCAACAGATGTTTTCGTAACAAGTGCGGCAGGAAATACGCCGATCCAAAATCAGCCTGTTTCAGTAGAAACGCGTATTAACTTTACCAATGGGTCTGGCCTAGAAGCTAAAGACTTTGTCTCAGGCGGTCTTGACCCTCTAAACCGCGAAGGCGCGACATTTGGAACCTTTGACTGGGTTGGATCTACAAATGGCGGTGGCACGAACACAGTTCTACGTGTGACAGGTCTACCAACAGCGACGGCAACGCCTTATAACGTGACGCTGACGAATACGCCAAATGGCGCATTTGATGGTGTTTATGAGGGAACTGTTCCTGCTGGGAATGATGGTGAAATTGCCCTCCAGTCTTTCAACCTATTTGGTGTAGACAATCCGGTAGCATATGTTCGCGGCGATGCTGAAATTTGCTTCGAAACTGGAGATACATCCATCGACGTTGACAGACTTTTAGCGCGTAATGGTAATATTACCGCATTTAACGATGGGGCAAATAACAACATCCTCTTTGCTGGTTCAGGTACACCAGAAGTCGACTTTGATAACGGTAATGGCAACGAGTAGATTTCATTTAAGCTAATTCTAAACGGTCCCGTCTGGGGCCGTTTTTTTTTGCCTGAGAAACAATGAATTGTAACGTCAGAGTGATTTAATGACGAACACGCCATCTTCATAAAGATGGGTTTATCTTCTCTCCTCGCTCTTCTATAAGCCCCCTAATGATGAGCACCAAAATTAAAACAACGAGCGATTGGCTGTTGGAACGCAATTTGATTTCCGCGGCTGACCTCGCTCAGGCGCAACGTCTGCAATCAGAAGTCGGGGGGTTTTTGGGTCAAGCTCTGCTTCGCATTGGCGCTGTCTCAGAAGATGACCTGCTCAAAGCGCGAGGCGATTTACTCGATTTACCTATCATCGATATTGCCGATATCTCCCATGAGGCGGAAGATTACGACCGGGCGATGACGCTTTTGGATCTGCCGCCAAGATGGTTTAAATCTCGAGATTGTGTGGTTTGGCAAGGCGAAGAAGACGGCCCGATTAAGCTTTTGGCTCGCAATATTCTTGATCAAGATATTCAAGAACAAATCCAGCAACGCGCCCACCGCGCCAATCTTGACCAAGTCAGCTTTCTATGCAGTCATCAAATATTAGAAACTGCCATGCTTTATATACAGAGCGAGGATGAAGCTGCTTTGCAAGGCGATGATTTTACATCGGATGAAGCCGCTCGCCTGCGCGAGATGGCCGAAGAAGCCCCCGTTATTGATTTTGTAAACCGCGTATTCTCAATTGCTTTAAAAGAAAATGCCTCGGACATTCATATCGAGCCTTATGAGAATAGATTTGTTGTCCGGTACCGCATCGACGGAATATTGCATAATAAACAAACGGAGCCCAGCACGCGCTTTAACGCCGTTGCTAGCCGTGTCAAACTTCTCTCCGGCATGGATATTGCCGAGCGCCGCCTGCCTCAAGATGGGCGTCAAACCATCCGTTTTGCAGGGCAAGATATTGACCTACGCGTGTCATCGGTTCCAGGCTCATGGGGTGAGAGCCTCGTTCTGCGTCTTTTACGCAAAGAGAACGAACTGCCAGATTTACAAGCCTTAGGCTTTGAAGGTCATTCCCAGCAAACCCTGCTTAAATTACTGGGAAGTGCTAATGGCGTTATTCTTGTCACAGGGCCAACCGGTTCGGGGAAATCGACAACCCTATATCGTGGCTTGCAGGGTCTGAATAATGGTGTTCGCAAGATAATTACGATTGAGGACCCTGTCGAATATAATATGGACGGGATAATCCAGATACAAACTCACGCCAGTATCGGTTATACCTTCGCCAAGGGCCTGCGGGCCATATTACGACAAGATCCAGATATCATTATGGTCGGCGAAATTCGTGACGGGGAGACAGCGACTATCGCCGCACAGGCGGCTTTAACGGGTCACTTAGTCTTATCAACATTGCATACCAATTCAGCTCTGGCGGCTGTGGCGCGTCTCGTCGACATCGGCCTTGAGCCCTATATGATTACCGCCGCCGTTAAAGGGCTTGTTGCCCAGCGCTTGGTGCGTAAACTTTGTAACCATTGTAGTGTGCCTGTTAAAAAGCCCGAAGGGGAAGACCGAATCTGGGCGCTCGCTGAATCGGGCGGGCACATTGCAGAGCAAATGAAAACTAAACCCAATTGGCGTGAACCTAAAGGGTGCAGCCATTGTTCAGGTACAGGTTATCAGGGGCGGGTTGCGATTTTTGAAGTTGCGCAGATGGATGACGCTTTATCGCAGGCTGTACTACAAAATGCCAGCCTTCAGCAGTTACACCAAATTGCGCGCAAACAAGGATTTATCACCCTGCAAGAAGATGGTATTCTAAAAGCGAGAAATGGTATAACATCTTTGACTGAGGTCTTACGTGTATGCGGTACAGATACTCAAACTTTCTAATAATTAGGTGGAATATGACCGGAAAATCCATGAATAAAAAACCAGAAAATATTACGAAAAAGCCAAAGGATGCGGGATATAGTCTTTTGGAAATTTTGGTTGTCTTAGCTATTATCGGTACCCTTATGGCTTTGGTAGCGCCCCGCCTTTTGGGTAATGTCGATAAGTCCAAAGTGATTGCAGCCAAAGCACAGGCTCGAACGCTAAAACTTGCCCTGGATTCCTTTAGGCTCGATATGGGACGATATCCAGATGATAGCGAAGGGCTGTCCGTTTTGATAACGGCGCCAAGCGAAGGCGAGGTCAATTGGTTTGGGCCTTATCTAGAAGGAGATGTACCGCCTGACCCGTGGGGCAATCCGTTTATTTATCAGGCGCCGGAACAAAGTGATAGATCACAAAGTCCCAAAGTGCTCTCTTTAGGTAGCGATAATAAAGTGGGCGGTACAGGTTTAAATGCCGATATATCTGGGTAAAATAGCTCGCATTGAGTCTGATTCAGGCTTTAGCCTTTTAGAAATTCTCGTTGTTTTGGCGATAATGAGTATCATGATGGTCTTGGTGGGGACACGCATGACATCCGCTATTGAGGCTACAAGATTTTATCGAATGTCAGAAAATGCGGTGGCCGATATACAAACGTTGCGCGTGCGTTCTATGCTTAATCAATATGAACACATCGTTGTCCCGCCCAGTCAAGAGGCCCCAACCCTTAAAGCTTGGCAGGATATAAAAATTACGTCTTACGATATTCCGCCGGACTGGACAGCGGATGGGGATATCATAAGAATTTCTAAACATGGCACATGTTCTGGCGGTGTGATTTCTTTTACGGGCCCCGCGGGACGAAAAGTAATATATAAACTTGCCGCCCCGTCTTGCACCGCTGAACGCGTCATATAAACTATATTTCCGTTTTATATATTAAATGTGCATAACAGTGACTGCCTCCTTATAGAGACGGTAAATTAGCAAGAATTAAAGTTGAATGACGTGACCCAATCACAATCCCAAACGCAGTTAACGTCGCCTATTTTGATTTTAGGTATGCACCGCTCGGGCACCTCATGTCTGACAGGATGTTTGCAGGAAGCCGGTTTGTTTTTAGGCGACGTTAATACTGAGGCGGGATCTAATAAAAAGGGGAACCGTGAAAATAAGGCCATCATGGAACACCATGAGGCTATTTTAAATCGCGTAGGGGCCACATGGGATAGACCTCCAGTGATAACATTGCCTTGGACACGACAAGAGACTAAACATTTGCTTAGCCTACTCTCGGCGTATCAGAATGTTGAAATTTGGGGCGTAAAGGACCCCCGAACTCTTTTTTTGCTCGACGGTTGGAAGAAAGTCACAACACCTAAATTTGTTGGGACTTTTAGGCATCCGCAAGAAGTTGCGGCCTCTTTGGTAAGCCGGGCTAAAAAATGGGGACAAGTAATGGATATGGAAATGGGCTACGACTTATGGGCCGCCTATAATAAAAAACTCTTATCCATTCATGACTCGCAGCCTTTCGATATCATCCGATATGATGTTGCTTCCAGAATTTATAATTATAAAATAATCAGGATAGCTTTAAAATTTGGCCTTTTGCCCCCAGTTACAAGTGGTTTTCGGCAAGAAGACTTGCGGAATGAGGAAGCCGCAGATTTGAATGTTCCTCCAAGGCTGAAAGACATATGGGAGGATTTGAATGACCGGGCGATCTAATCAAAAACGTCCCCTTATTAGCGTTATAATAATTGCGTATAATATGGCTCGAGAAATCCCGAGAACCGTCTACTCGTTTTTGCCGCCTTACCAATTAGGTATTGAAATGGACGATATTGAGATAATCGTCATTGAAAATGGGTCGAGACATCCGGTTGATCCCGAATTTGTCGCATCATGGCCTAGTTGTGTCCGTTATGTTCAGGCCGAAAACCCACACCCGTCACCAGCCAAAGCCCTCAATCAAGGCGTCGCCATGAGTAAAGGGGATTGGGTTTGCCCTGTAATTGACGGGGCACGAATGATCACGCCCGGCGTTTTTAAACTCGCCCATGATATGATGAAAGTTCATGAAAATCCTGTAATTGCGACGATAGGGTACCATCTTGGACATAAAACACAGCAAGAAAATGTTCTGGAGGGGTATAACCAAGACGTAGAAGATAAGTTGTTGGACTCCATAGGCTGGCCAAATAACCCTTATGATTTGTTTGAAATTTCTAGCCTGGGAGGTTCGGCGCTCGGCATTTGGCTGTCCCAAATTTCCGAGAGCAATGTTCTTATCCTTAAGAGGTCTTATTATGAGGCAATAGGCGGTTTTGATGAAAGATTTGATATTCCAGGAGGCGGGTTGGTGAATTTAGATTTTTTCAAACGCTGTGTAGAGGGTGAGGAAAGTCAATATATCATGCTTGCCAATGAAGGCAGTTTTCACCAATACCATGGCGGCGTGACGACCTCTAGGGCAGTTGGTCTGCCAAGCCTTGAAAATGCGGAAAAAACGACTTGGCAGATTTACGATGACCAGTATTTGGCAATACGGGGAAAGCGATATCAGGCGTCTAAAACATTTCCTATTTTATATGGCGTAATAAACGACAATGTTCGCGAGCAGGCAATCAAGGCCGCCTTGGCTATTGATGCGCGCAGAACGAAAGCATGACGGTTAAATTTATGGAAAGTCGGTATTTAGACTCAGAGCTGATTAAACAGAAAGTTGAGCAGGGCAATCATCGCTTGATTGTTGGCGGTATGTGGAACGAACTAGGTCAATTGCAATTTGAATATTTAAAAACCGCGGGACTTAAACCAAAGAATAATTTGTTGGATATTGGATGCGGCAGCTTAAGAGGTGGTTTGAAATTCATACCCTATCTGCAACCTCGGCATTATTATGGATTTGATCTGAATATTAAATTGATTGAGGCGGGCCTAGCGGTAGAAGTCAAAAATGCGGGATTAGACCATAGAGTACATATAGATAACTTTGCCGCCGCAAAAAATTTCAATTTCCCGTCGCGCTGGCCACAAATGGATGTGGCTTTGGGTTTTTCTCTGCTCACGCATCTAAACTATCAGTCACTTAGTATCTGCTTGAAAAAGACCGCAGGCGTTTTGAAGAAGGGCGGGAAGTTCTATGCGACTGTTTTCGAAGTTGGCGCCGATGTTATAGACAAGCCGCGTGAACAGATTCCAGGAATTACAACGTACCCCGATAAAGACCCCTATCATTATTCGCGCGAGCAATTGTCGGATGTAGCAATAATGAACGGTTTTACCTTGATTGATATTGAAAACTTCGGTCATCCGCGCCATCAGAAAATGGCGATTTTTGAAAAATGATGAACGCCGTTCTAAGGCTGAACTAAATGGTGTTTTTATTTGCAAGTCTATTCTTTATAGGGCTTTGCGCCTTATCTTGGATTGATATAAAAACCTTTCGCCTCCCTAATCAACTCAACTATGGCTTATTACTGCTAGGCTTTGTGCAGGCTTACTTTTTGTCACCCGATATAAGGATGAATGTACTCGGCGCCGCGCTTGGGTACGGGGCCTTTGTCTCGATTGAAAAGGGATTTAAGGCGCTCTCCAAAAAAGATGGGCTCGGCCGCGGGGATGCCAAGCTCTTGGCGGTTGGCGGCGCGTGGTGCGGAGCCTTTGCTTTACCTGTGATTGTTTTGCTCGCCAGTGTTGCGGCCATAGTTGGGATTATCGCTTTGGGTAAGGCTCGTGATAACAAAATTCCCTTTGGGCCGTTTTTGTCTGTCGCCATGTTTATTGTTTGGGGGCTTAATCAATCAGGGTTCTATAGCTACCTGTAAATTGCCTCTGGGTTGTTTTTATGCTTGGCCTTGGCTTTTTACCGCCCTATGGTCGCCTATATAAAAAATAATATTTGGGGATGTTCATGGAACTCTTTGCGTCATTAATGGAAAGTTTGAATGGTTTCGTTTGGGGAGTGCCTATGATGGTTTTACTCCTGGGCGTTGGCGCTTTCCTCACTGTTGGTCTTCGGTTTATATCGATTTTAAAAATACGCTATGGGTTTCGCCAGCTCTTTAAGAAGCGGACTGGCGCGGCAGAAGAAGGCGACGTTTCACCTTTCGCCGCTTTGATGACAGCTTTGTCCTCTACTGTCGGCACGGGCAATATTGCCGGGGTTGCAGCGGCGATTGCCATTGGCGGACCGGGCGCTGTTTTCTGGATGTGGGTGACGGCGATATTGGGGACCGCCACGAAGTTCGGTGAGGGCGTCCTTGCTGTACGTTACCGCGAAATTGACGCGAACGGGAACCGCGTCGGCGGACCGATGTATTATATTAAAAACGGCTTAGGCCCTAAATTCATGTGGCTGGCGAGCGCCTTTGCGCTGTTCGGGATTATCGGCTCTCTCTCGACAGGTAATGCGGTTCAGGCCAACTCCATCGCTGACGCGCTGAAAAGCGCCTATAATTTTGACCCGCGAATAGTCGCCCTTATCCTATCTGTGCTTGTTGCAGGCGTTATCTTTGGCGGCATTAAGCGTATCGGCGCTGTCGCGTCAAAGCTCGTGCCTTTTATGGCTTTGCTTTATATCGGCGCGGCTCTGGTGGTCATTGCGGCTAATATTTCCGAAGTGCCTGCCGCTTTTGGATTAATCTTTAAAGGCGCCTTTGGGATGCAAGGCGCGGG
>CAYXEB010000004.1:0-46053 GCA_964463835.1 uncultured Hellea sp. | reverse complement strand
TTTAATTTTTTTTGGTCTTCCTTCGGGAGGCAACCCTCGCGGGCTGTCCAGTTGATTTTTTCCGAAAGAAAAAATCGACAGGGCGGAGAACTTTTTACGGATTTTTCAAAAAATCCGGTTCTGGCGGCAGCACAGCTGCGTCTAAATTTTCTCAACCTTATTTTTACTTCGTTATGATAATTAAGGTTTGTGGAAAAGAAATTTAAAGCACAGCGCGACTCAAGCTTTATCTCAAAGGCTTTAAGCGTGTTTTCTGTTCCGTTAAGAATAGTCGGGGCAATCACGTCCTTTATATGGCCGTCAAGCTCCGATGGTTATTGTCCCTATTGGGCGCAAGAAGGACAATCTGAGGACATGCCTACGCTTAAATTTTAACGTAAGGCTTAATGCTTGTCGGTTGCCAAGCTTTAGTTAAACACCAAGCCTTCGTGCGGGCTATCGAGGACGAAGGCGGGAATATCCACATCATAGCTCTCGCCGTCCGTTTCTTCGACTGTGTAACTGCCGCGCATCATACCCGACGGCGCTGTGAGTGGAGCGCCGCTTGTATAGCGAAAGACTTCACCAGGTTTCACAACGGGTTTTTCGCCAACAACACCCTTGCCCCGAACTTCTTGAACTTGGCCGCGGCTATCTGCTATCTGCCAAAAGCGGTCCGTGACGGTTAGGTCTTTTGCGCCCTGATTGTCGATTTCAACAGTATAGGCCCAGATAAAGCGAGAATCAGAGGGGCTAGATTGCTCTGCTAAGAATTCTGGTTCAACTCTAACAATAACATCTTTTGTGCGTTGCTCGAACGTTGGACAGTCTGACGACATCCATCTCTCCTTAGTGTGCGTGTCTCGATTATACGAATTATCACGCGTCTCTCTCGTAACTATTTACTGCAGCGAAGCACAGGCTCACGCAAGCGAATTAATCAGTAAAAGCTAGATTTTTTCATATGATACTTGTCTTAGGCGAAAGGAGTGGTAGGTCAGGGCTATGATAACGGGTAAAGGCATATTACCTCAACAAGCAATTGAGGTCTTGATTGAGAAAAAAGTGATTAAAGCGCCTGCGATAGGCGATGCCAATCATCCGCCTCAAATTCAGCCCGCGAGTTTGGATTTAACATTAGGCTATAAAGCTTGCCGTCTTCGGGCGAGTTTTCTGCCAGGGGAGGGCCGAAAGGTTGAGGCCTGTCTGTCTGAGGTACAGATGCATGAGGTCGATTTAACACACGGCGCGGTTTTGGAAACGGGCTGTGTTTATTTGGTGCCACTTCAAGAAAACCTGTCTTTGCCCGCGGATATTGCCGCGGCGGCAAACCCTAAAAGCTCGACAGGGCGGCTTGATGTTTTTACACGGGTGATTTGTGACGGGGCCACGCAATTTGATGCGATAGCTGCCGGCTACACGGGACCGTTATATGTTGAAGTCGCCCCGCGAACCTTTTCGGTACTCGTTCGGCCAGGTGACCGCCTTGTACAAATGCGTTTTCGGCAAGGCCTTATGGATATATTGAGCACCCAAACGGTCAGTCTGGACTTAAAAGGCTTTGATGAGAGCGGTATTATCGGCTGGCGCGCGCGGCGTCACGCGGGGCTTATCGATGTCGGTAAAGTCGGCGCGCACAAAGCCCGCGATTTTTGGGAACCGCTTTATAGCGAAGCAGGACAATTGGTTCTCGATCCAGAAGAATTTTATATCTTAGCCTCAAAAGAATCAGTATCTATTCCGGCCGATCAAGCGGCAGAAATGGCGCCTATCGCAACAGAAATTGGCGAGTTTCGCGCGCATTATGCGGGATTTTTTGACCCCGGTTTTGGCGTGACGGCTGCGGGCGGGGCGGGCTCTCGCGCCGTATTAGAAGTGCGCGGTCGGGACGTACCATTTTTGATGCGAGACGGACAGCCCGTAGCGAAATTATTGTTCGAAGCGATGAGCGAAACGCCTGCCTCACTTTACGGAGAAAAAGGATCGCATTACCAAGCGCAAAGATTGAGGTTGTCAAAACACTTTACATCCTAAAACCGGCAAAGTTTGGATAAGTTCTTAACTGAGGTCAATGGCCGTAGCGAATTTATGCAGTATTAAGCTGAGCAGCTCGCGCCGCCAAGCACGCAAAATTTTGAGCAATGCGGATGGTTGAGTTTGACGGGGCCAAGACTTTCCTTAAGCGTTTTTCCCGTTTCAAACTGAGGATCATCCCAGAGCAGGGTACAGGCTAAAACAGCGGGTGTATCTTCTCCCTTACGCTTAACGACCATGCGCGATGATGAGCACATCATACTATCGGGGTGAACATCAAGTATGCCCCAGCAGGCAACAGAAATTTCAGGCACATCAATGTCTTCATCCATTTCTGGAAAGAGAATTGTCGCTGCCGGATCAGAGGCATCAATATTCCAGCCTTCGTCAGCGATTAATTTTGCATATCCTGCGCGGGCATTTTCTTCGTTTTCTGAAAACATTGAGCGCCCAGCAATGTTTAGCGTGAAATTATTCTCTGTCAGCCAGGCCATGCCTTTTAAGCCAATTGCAAAACTGCCGTCGCCGCGTTCTTGATCATGTCCTTCTTGGCTGAAGTGATCCAGACTAACGCGAAGGGTCATTTTTCCAGGAAAGCGGCTTTGAAGATCAAGCAAGCCTTTCTGAACGCGTGGGCGCATCATGGGTTTCATGGCGTTGGTAAGAACAAGCAGATCATGGCCGCGTTCCAGTGCCATTTCGGACAGGCGGATCATATGCGGATTTAAATAAGGCTCACCGCCCGTAAAGGCAATCTCAATTGCGCCATATCCAAGCTCTTCGATCTCGTCTAAATAAGGCACCATATCATCGGGGGTCAGATAAACGAAATGATCCGCGGTTGGACTGCTCTTTATATAGCAATTGGCACATTCAATATTACATAGCGAACCTGAATTGAACCACAGCGTGCTGAGTTTTTTGAAAAACACTGATGCGCGTTTTTCACCTTTCGCCGTAACTGACGGATTTTTAAATTTTTCTGGGTCTATAAGAGCGTTCATAACCCGCCCTTTAGCGCTATTTTTCTTCACTGTCACACACAATTGCGTGAAGACTGACATTAAACAGTTTGTTACAAACTGTAGCAAGGCTTGAGAGTTTGACGGTTTCCGCAAGAAAGGACATACTTTACTTATAGGGCTCAAGGGCTTAAAGAAAATTTTTGATAGAACGCCCTATACCTTTTAAAATCAGAGGCGTCTTCGAAGTGGGAAACTAAATTATGGTGCAACCGACACCGACCGCCCGTAGCAATGAAATTAGGTACGGCGATTTTACGAACTTGTGCGATGCGCTTGATTATGCCGCCACATGTGACACGGGATTTAACTATTTTGACGGAAAAGCCAATTTAAAGACGGTTCTTACCTATCGTGAGCTTCAAAAGCGCGCACGTGATTTGGCCAAACGCCTGGTGCTTTTTGCGGAAAAGGATTCCCGGATTGGCTTGGCTGCTGTCTCAACGCCGGAATTTGCAGTTATTTTCATGGCCTGCCAATATGCGGGTATTGTGCCTGCTCCTGTACCTCTGCCAGTGACATTGGGCGGGCGCACTTCTTATGAACGCCAATTGCAGCGTATGGCAGACACGGGTGATTTTCATGCCCTTTTATGTCCAAGCTCAATGGAAACCATTATGAGCTCGGCATTAAATGACCAAGCAGTGCCTATTATAACTTTTGGGGACCTTGAAAATTTACCCCAAGGTGAAAAACTTCGTCCATTTGGGGCGGATGATTTGTGTTATATTCAATATTCTTCGGGTTCATCTAGTTCACCAAAGGGTATTATAGGGACTCAAAAGTCCGTATCGGCCAATTGTCATGGTATTGCCAAATATGGTTTAGAAGTTGTGGAAAGTGATAGGTGTACAAGTTGGCTGCCGCTTTACCATGATATGGGGTTAATCGGCTTCATGCTAACCCCTTTGATGACGCAGATCAGCGTAGACTATATCGACCCTCAAGACTTTACGCGGCGCCCAATTTCATGGCTTCAGCTTATTTCAGATCACAAAGGCACGCTTTCTTATTCTCCAACATTTGGCTACGAGCTTTGCGTGCGCCGTTGGAGAGATGACCGAGAACTTGATCTCTCAAGCTGGCGGGCAGCAGGGATTGGCGGGGATATGGTTCGCCCAGAACCTCTGACCGACTTTCAAACCTTATTTGGTACAATGGGTTTCTCAAAAGGAGCCTTTACGCCCAGCTACGGACTTGCGGAAACAACGCTTGCAGCCACTTTCGCTCCGATGGGGCAAGGCCTCTTAAAGCATACGATTGATATGGAGCGTTATGAGCGAACGTCCGAGGCGATAGAGGCGACTGAATTGACGAAACCGGAACATCGCAGGACATTTGTCGCCTGCGGCAAGGTCTTACCCGATCATAAAATTGAAATACGAGATTTTGATAATAATATCCTCGAGGGCAATAAGGTCGGCCGCATATGCCTAAAAGGACCAAGTGTTTCACCAGGTTACTTCCGAAACTCACAAGCGACGGAAGCTTCATTTAGCCCAGATGGATGGTTGGACACGGGTGATTTGGGCTATTGGCTTGAAGATCAGGTTGTTGTCACGGGACGTTTCAAAGATTTAATTTTATGGCACGGACGTAATATTTGGCCACAGGATATAGAATGGGCCGCGCAAGCCGCCGCGCCTCACCGTTGCGGGCGAGCTTGTTCTTTTGCCATGGGCGGTATTGGTGATGAAAAAGAAATCATGCTATTACTTGAGTGCCGCACGCGGGATCCGAAATTGTTGGACGAAATATATAAGACCGTTATGGCAGCAATCCGTCTTGAAGTTGGTGTTCCCGTGAAATTGCAATTAGTACCGCGCGGAAGTATGATTATTACCTCATCCGGAAAACTCTCACGCGCCCGCGTTAAAGATAAATACCTCAAAGGCGAAATTATTGACTTGCAAGCCGAAAGTCCTTTGAGTGTTGTCTCAAGTGAGGCAGGCTAACGCTTCATGCCCATTATGGGGGTAAAAGACGCGGGATTAATCGCTGTTACCGGCGGAACGGGATTTGTCGGCAGGCATGTTGTTAAGGCGCTTTTAGAAGCTGGTTTTACAGTCAGAGCTTTGGCTCGTTCACCGTCAAAGTTAGCCGATTTAAAACATGAAAATTTAACAATTTGCCAAGGCAGCCTTGGATCATGTGATGATGAATTAGTAGCTGGCGCGAAAACGGTACTGCATATGGCGGGGCTTATTAAGGCGCGAACTCGCGCTCAAATTATGAGCGTTAATAAAGACGGCGCAGGCGCCTTGGCGAAGGCCGCACAGGGTGCGGGCGTAGAGCGCTTTATTCTGCTTTCATCTCAAACGGCGGCCCAGCCTCATCTTTCAGATTATGCTGCGTCTAAAAAAGCTGGCGAAGACGCCGTCTCATCTGTTTTTAATAACGCGCTCGCGCTCATTCGCGCGCCTGCCGTTGTTGGTCCAGGGGATGTGGCGACGAAGCCGTTTTTCGATTTTATCGCTAATGGACGGTTGCCTGTCGTTGGCGGCCCGGCATGGAAATCGCGCAAAATGGCGATGGTTTATGTCAAAGACTTTGCCCGTGATATTACCCAGAGGGCCGTTAGAGGTGATTATGATGGTCAGATTGTTACTCCCTGCTCAATTGGCGCGTTAACATGGCCTCATTTTGCACAGAGCGCAGGACAGGCTTTGGGGATTAAGGTGAAGCTACACCCTATCCCTATTCCTATTATTAAGACGATCGCAGGGGCGACCTCTGTCACATTACGCCTATTTGGTTTAGGGCACTTGACCCTAGGCAAATTGCGGGAGTTCCGTTATGAGGACTGGTCTAGTCAGGATGTTATTCAAGACGCGACACCCTTTATCGATGCGCTGCGCGAAACCGCTGCCTCGTATGAATGCTAAGTGAGAAAAGTAAATAATGCCAACACGTGAAGACATCTACGATAAGATTTGTGAGCTGTTAAAGCCCTATAATCCTAAGAACCGCCCGATTGAAATGAGTAGCGGGATTATGTCTGACCTTGAGGTAGATTCGACCGCGGTCTTTGACATTATCATGGGGCTTGAAGATCATTATGATGTATCCATTCCTATGGAGATGGTTTCCGATATTAAGACGGTAGGCGAGCTTGCCTCCGCCATTATTCAACTAACATCCGAGTAAGAGTCCAACATGTCCCTTTTTGATAAATATGCCCCGCTTCAGGCCCGCGTCGATGTCATGATGAAAATTGGTAAAGATGCGCTTGGCGTTCAATTCGACGATATCATCAGCACGACCCGCGGCCGGATTGGCAATCGTGAAATTCTACTGGCAGGGACAAATAATTATCTTGGCCTTACATTTGATGACGACTGTATGCGTGCGGCCAAAGACGCTGTCGATAATCATGGGACGGGAACAACAGGTTCACGGATCGCCAATGGTACCTATTCTGAACATATTGATTTGGAAAAATCCTTAGCCGATCACCTTGGCATGCCAAGCTGTATTGTCTTTACAACAGGTTACCAAACCAACCTGTCAGCCATATCAGGATTAGCGGGTGATAAGGACGTTGTTTTTATGGATGCTGATGCTCATGCTTGTATCATTGATGGCACGCGCCTGACGGGAGCCTCGACGATACGTTTTCGGCACAATAATCCTGAAGATTTGGATAAGCGCTTGAGACGCCAAGGGGAGATTGAAGGCGGCAACGCCCTTGTCGTGATTGAAGGGCTTTATTCCATGTTTGGCGACGTTGCCCCGATTGATGAATTTGTTGAAGTCACTCATAATCATGGTGGTTATCTCTTTATCGATGAAGCGCATAGTTATGGCGTATTTGGTCCAACGGGCTGCGGCCTCGCGGAGGAGCAAGGCGTATTGGAAAAGGTGGATTTTATCTCGGGTACGTTCTCAAAATCACTGGCGTCAGTAGGCGGATTTTGTGCTTCGCGTCACCCCGAATTTGAAATCCTTCGCAAAATCATGCGGCCATATATGTTCACCGCCTCTGCGACGCCCGCCAATATTTGCGCCGCTCTTGCGGCTGTTGAAAAAGTTAAAAAAGGCGCGTCGCTTCGGGCTAATCTGAAAGCTCGTTCCGAACAACTTCATAAAGGTCTCGCCGAGATGCAATATGATCTCTGCGCTGAACCGAGTCCTGTCATTGCCGTGCGCCGCCCCAATGAAGCTGTTGCCGCGATGGAGTGGAACGCCCTTATGGAAAACGGCGTATATGTGAACCTTGCTGTCCCCCCTGGAACGCCGCAAAGCTCTAGCCTATTGCGCATAAGCTTGTCCGCTGCTCATAGCGAAGACGATATTAATTTAATCCTTAAAGCCTTTAACGATCTTAAAGATAACCAGGGTAAGTTAATGGCTGAAATGGGCGCTAAGATGCAGGCGGCTGAGTAAATTAGATTACCGAAAAGCACCTTTACGCCACAATTTCCAGCCAAGAATGGGCGCGCAAATGACGGGATGTTTTCTTTGAAAAGCAGTTGGCTTAAGCGTGACGCCTGAGTGGTTTTTAAGTTTTCGCAAAACGTATTCTAAACCGCCATCAAAGGTGGCGGCGCTATTAATTACGCGGATGGCTGTCATCGGTTTTCCCAGAACCCGCCGAAAGAACCAGCGAAGCTGAGCCCCTTTTCGGCGCGTTGTCGGGAGGATGATTTTATTTTCACCCATTTTATAGAGGATAGAGGAGAGCCGTTCATAGCGGGTCAAGTACTGTCCGACAAATTCAGCTGTACGTTCGGTCGAGCTTTCGGGGCGAAGCTCTGTGCGGTAACTTTCATAAAAGGCGCGAGCCCAAAATTCTTGTGGAGTTGGGGCCTCTTTAAAGAGGGGGTCGGTTTCGGCAGCGATATGGCGAATGGCTACCTCTCGTGCCTGAATAATGCGGCTTGTTATGCCGTCTGATTTTGACCGCATAAGCACGCAAGGTTGTGAAAAACGTCCCCATGTTTGAGACAGAAGAGCTTTGGCTGAGCAGCGGCGTTCAAACGCAGCCAGGGAAAGAATTGAATATTTACATGTACTCATCACGCCATGAGAATTTGTGTGCTCGACATAATAAACAGCGGGCGGGATCATGGCGTTAAGTAGAGCCCTTATGGGTTTATGCGTTTGGCGGTAGCTATCGACTAGGACATAAAAATCGAGCATTTTTTCTGGGTTTTCCAGGTCTCGTAAGGATGAGCCATAATAAATAAAGGCTTGAACGCGGCTTGGGTGACGGCTTTCTATGATATCACAAACAGCTTCTACACGCGGAGGGAGTTCCGCCGTTTCTTCACGAAGAAGGTCAGCAATAGAACTCATTTTTTGATCCAAAAAGTGAGGGGTCTCGAGGCCGAAATTTGAAGCGATTGTCCTGAGATATCTATGAAGTCTCCGTCTAATGTAGCTGGCGCATTGGTTTTAAGTTCAAGCCTGTCAATATTGTGGCTATGATATCCCTCACGGCTTCGGTCCTTTTTACGTCCGGCCCAAATTCCCGCAACGTTACGGCCTAATTTTTTGCTTGTTGCGTCGGCCCATGTGAGGCGCAACGGGGCATCTTCCCCTCCCCAAAAGGGGTCTAGGCCTAGCATTAAAGTTGGCAACGTCGTCATAACTGTGCCTAACGCCTCCCCGTCATGTTTAGTGATGACTTGATCGTTTAGCAGGCCTTCTAAGCAATGTTGAGCGGGCGGCATTAAGGCGGCTCGCTCACTGGTAACGGCCTTGATGACAGCTCCGACAACGGCCGGCCCGCCGCCAACACCTTTTGCGTTGAGTTTGTCCTGCGCGAATTGGCTAACATAAGGAAGGGCTCCCGTGGAGAATAGAAAGCCAAATTGCGAAGTATTTGAATTAGAGTCTATTTTTACTAAGGGTATAGAAATAGACTGAAAAGATCCTTGGAAAATATGGGTTAAATCGGCAGGTTTTTTCACCCCGAGAGTTCGGGCTATCTGGTTGGTTGTTCCGCTTGGTACAATAGAGATTGCAGGTAACGCTTTTGACTCAGGGCAAGAATTCAATAGCGTCGTCACGGTTGAGCGTATTGTTCCATCCCCACCTTCTATGACAAGGTGATTTAAATTTGTATTCGCCGCGTCGTCAAAAACTTTTTTTAAGTCCTCGAATGAATGCGTGAAATGATGCTCAGCGTCTTTAGGTAGAAGGTCTACTAAAACAGAAGACCCTTGCCTTGCGACCTTACGGGCATTTGCGTTTGAGATCGCAATAACAGACGTGCTCATTTTGGCCTACCTTAGCTAAAGGCTTTCCGCCTTCAAACATAAGTAACTGCCTAAAAGCGTGAAAACAATAAGAGGCCCTGCGATAGCGCTTGTTACGCCGATACCGCCGGATGTTGCGAAGGTTGCCATAGCGCCATCAACAATGAGAAAAATAAATCCCATTAAAACCCCAACTATTAAAGCTTTGTCACCAGTATCTTGTCTTCCCGTTCGCTGCATCATTGGCACCGCGCATAATAATAATATCCAAGCAGCCAAAGGTCGGGTCAATCGATGAGCATGCCAAAAGCTATAGGCAAAACGTGGTTTAGACCCTGAGTTTCCAGGTTTTTTGAATTGGCGCATTTCAGAGAGCGATAAGTCTCGAGGCTCGGCGGCCAAACGGGCAATTGTCATAGGCGTTTGAGCTGTTTCCCAGATTTCTGGTGTGGCGGACCGCAAAGGCATTCTGGGGTCACCGTCCGCTCCTTTGACAGGCAAGGACTGCACGCCCACTAATTCCCAATTCGGGGCTTTATACACGGCCTTTTCAGCCCATAAAACATCTTCGACTTGGCCCGTTTCTGAGCGTTGGTAAATCTCTAGCTTACCCAGTTCTTCGTAACTTATACGGCTCTCAGCCCGGACAATACGCCCGCTATCTTCGAGCCATAGTGGATTATTTGGCGTAATATTTTTTACTTTATATTCTCCTATACCCCAAGCTTGAAGCGATCTTACGGCTGGCGCGATTGCGTAATCAATGAAGGTGATAGAGGTGAAACCGGCTGCCAAGACAATGGGCGTTAATAACATTATCTGTTTCGGGACGGATATACCGAATCCTAATAGCGCTACGAGCTCATGCTGTCGAATAAGTTTTAAATAAGTCAGAAGGATAGCAACGACGATTGTAAAAATAAAAATACGGTCGAAAATAACAGGTGCGCGAAGCATCATATACCTGAAGGTGTCAGAAAACCCACCATCGCCAGACATGATGTCGCTGCCATTTGCTAGACTATCCAGTAGGCCAATTAAGATTAAAAACCCAAATACGGTCATGAGCCATGTCGTTAAGAACATTTTTGACAAATATGTAAAAAACTTCAGCATTAAATTGTTTGCACGTGGTTACCGCGCCATTTGGAAAGCTTTGTTTTTAATTGGCCTTGGAGGTGAGAGATATAATGTTGAAAAGATGTCAGGGGTGGTTGGCCCATTTTAAAGGCGCTCTTTCTGAAAATATAGGTGGCGAAAAGAGCGAGTAATCCAATGATTCCCCAAATTCCTGCCCATGGCGGAATGGTTCCACTTGCACCCAGACTTTGCGCGAATTCAAGAGCTTTTTGTAAGGAAACTAAAAGTACCACACCGATAAATATACCTGCGGAGGATGGGTTGCGGCCATAATTTAGTCCAAAGGGGACTGCGATAAAGGGTAAAATCAAAAGCAATACAGCTCGTGCCATACGTAAATGGAGTGCAGCGTTATTTGTGTTTTTGTCGATAGAGTTAAATAGGTTTCCATTTCGGTTTTGATAGAGTTCTAGTGATGTCATTTCGCGTTCATCATCCCCGCGCGCCCGGAAGGTATTGACATCAGGTGTTCCAGCAACTGCGCTACTTTCAAAACTCAGGTCACCAGAAAGTTGCCGGTTTGTTTCGATTTGATAGCTTTGTCCCTCGGCAAGTTGCAATACGGGTTCCTGAGTTTCGTCCCTGACGATTAATTGCCCTTCATTGGCTGTGGTCAGGCGGGTTCCCATTTGTTCGCCTTTATTATCGACGATATTTTCATAGATAAAAATGGGCCCAATTGCAGAGCCCTCCTGCTCAGTTCCAGCGAAAAATGTACGGTTGCCAACCTTTGTAAAGGTGCCCTCTCTTAGAGCTGCCGTAAATGATTGCTGTTTTACAATATGGACAACTTCCCGATAATTGTAACGGCCAACAGGTTGCATATGACCTTCTATAACCAAGGTAATACCGGCTAGAAAAACAGCCATCAAAATAAAGGGCTTTGTCATATGAAATAAGGATACGCCAGCACCCATAGCCGCAGTCAATTCACTTGATCGGCTGAAACGGTCAATGGTGATGATGACGCCTAGCAATAGCGCCATAGGGACGGCCATGCCTAGATAATGAGGTAAGAGGTTAATCACCATGGACCCGGCGTCTCCTGCCGGATTTGTTGAATTTGATACGATTTGAAAAATTCTTAAAAGGCGTTCAAGTAATAAGACCGCACAAGCGAATATGATGAGCCCACCGATACTTATTGCGGAGCGTTTAAAGAGATATTGATTAATTCGACCCATATGTGTTTGGACTGATTTTCTGCCTTTACTAACCTAGTAAGCATCACCATATGTAATTGTATATTGGCTGCAAATATAGAAACGCCTTATAGAGACTAAATGATGAAAGCAAATTTTCTAAAGCGATTTTTGACAGGATTTACAATTCTTACGGCTTTGTCATTTTCGGCTGCCGCGGCAGATAAAGATGAAGCGCCCCTCTCACAACTTGGTATTGAACGCGGCTTAGAGCTATATGACAAAGATGTGGCAGACGCCTGTATTCCTGGGGGCTTGCAAATCCGAACTACCATAATAGGTGCCACACGGGAAGGACTCGTGAAAGTCGAGCTTTTTGGCGAGAAAGATTTCATGAAGAAGTCGGGCAAATTGCGCCGAGTTCGCGTGCCTGCAGAAAATGAGCCCATAACAGTATGTATTAATGTTCCTGTGCCGGGGGATTATGCGATTTCCTCTTACCATGATCGCGATGGCGATAGACGGTTTGATAAACGCTGGGATTTTAAGCCAAAGGAGCCCTTTGGTCTTTCTAATAACCCGGTCATAGACAGTGTGCGTCTTCCTAAATGGTCTGAAGCTGGATTTTATGTGCCTTTAGAAGGCGCAGATATTACAATCTATCTGGTTGACCCCAAGAAAAAACGTTAGCACAACAGCGCAAATTGCGCGGAGGTTGTGTGCGGTTATCATCTATAGAGGTTATTCCCGTAATTGGGCCTAAGCTGACACGGCAGTTCCTAGCCATGCCTGATATAATCTATTCAAACGATCCCGCATGGCGACCACAATTAAAATTTGAACGAGCCGCGCATCTTAATCCGAAAAAAAACCCTGGCGCAGCATCAATTGAAAACCGTCAATTATTTCTGGCTCAAAAAAATGGTGAATTTGTTGGTCGTATCGCAGCTTTTATTAATCCGGCTCATAATGCGCACTATAGCACACAAGCAGGCTTTTTCGGCTTCTTTGATTGTGAAGCCAATCCCCAAACAGGGGAGGCTTTGCTAAAGGTGGCAGAAAATTGGATTAAAGAACGCGAGGCAAGCTCGATGATTGGGCCAGCCCATTGGAGCGTCAATGAAGAGTGCGGGCTTTTAATTAACGGTTTTTCTACGCCGCCTGTTGTGATGATGCCGCATGGGCGGGCGGATTATCAAGACATGATTGAGGCGCGAGGCTTTGACAAAGCCACTGATATGCTCGCCTATCAAGCTGATTTATATGCGGGTTATCCACGACCCAAAATAGCGCAAGTCATGGTAAAATCAGCGGATCGCAATAAAGATTTGAGGATACGTCCGATGGGGCCCCATTTCATGAATGAAGTGCGTATTGTCATGGATATTTTTAATGATGCTTGGTCCGAAAATTGGGGTTTTATTCCTTTTACAGATAAACAAATTGAGCATATGGCAAAGGAAATTAAACCTATTATGTTCAAAGAAGGCTTATGGGTGGGTGAGTATAAAGGCGACCCGATTGCTTATATTTGGATGATACCAGATTTAAACGAAGCTATTCGAGACTTAAAAGGCAATCTGTTTCCTATTGGATGGGTAAAGCTTTTATGGCGCCTTAAAGTTAAAGGCTTAAAGCAAGCTCGTATACCGCTGATGGGACTACGAAAAGAATTTCATAATACGCGCACGGGTTTGTCCATTGTAGCCAAGTTATGCGAAACAGTTTTTGACGCGGCGAAGGAAAAAGGTTTCACACATTGTGAGCTTTCCTGGATATTAGAAGATAACCCCGGCATGATTTCTATCTGTGAACAAGCAAGCGCGGTGCGCTATAAAACTTATCGCATGTATGAGAAACAGCTCGGCTGATGCGGGTTTCTGTCTTAATTTTAGCAGGTCAACGAGAGGGTATTGTCGACCCTCTTTGTGCCGAGGCAGGCGTGGAAAGAAAGGCTATACTTCCAATCAATGGCAAGCCGATGGTCAATTATGTGCTTGAAGCTTTAGATGGAGTGAAGCTGAATAAGCCCTATCATGTTAGCGGGTTTGACGCTGGTTTTGATGAGCGCATGGTTCAAGCTGGATCTGGGGTTGGTCCGGCAGATAGTTGCGCCATTGCGCTTAGCGAAGGAATTGAGTTTCCCTGTATTATAACCACGGCAGACCATCCTTTATTGTCGGCGCAGATTTTAGACCATTTTATTAAGACTGCAACGCTATCTGGCGCCGATTTTTGTGTGGGGCTGGCAGAAAAATCAGTTATTCAACCTGCATATCCAAATATGAAACGGACTTATATTAATTTTTCCGATAAATCGGTTTCTGGATGTAATTTGTTTTATATTGCAAATGCCCGAGGCTTGGCAGCGATTGAATTTTGGAAACAAGCTCAGCATTTGCGCAAGGAGCCTCTAAAGTTGGCACGAAAGCTGGGATGGCAGGTCTTGTTTAAATATATGTTTAAGCGCCTGAGTTTGTCAGGCGCATTCGATTATGCATCGCGTATCTTAGATATAAAGGCTAGTGCTGTAATTATTCCTATACCGGAAGCCGCGATTGATGTTGATAAACCTTCGGATAAAGTTCTGGTTGAAGCTATTTTATCTGGTACATATATTAGCTAAAGAGCATGACACCCGATTTATCTATAAACTCTAAGCATACTGTTGGAAAACGCATCGCAGCTAATACGGGTTTGATGGTGGGATCTAAGGCGCTAGCCGCAATTTTGGGTCTAGGGAGCCTCTCAATTGCGGCCAAAGCAATTTCTCCTATTGAACTTGGAACCATTATTTTTCTGCATGCCTATATGTTGTTTTTCTCGGAAGTGGCGACATTCCAATCTTGGCAATCCATCATCCGCTTTGGCACAGACGATGTAAAAGAAAACGACGTTCAAAAGCTCTCAAATCTCTTAAACTTTGGCGTAAAATTGGATGCCCTCGCTGCAGTCCTAGCTTTTGTTTTATCTATGCTGGTATTAATGTGTTTTGTGAAACTTGCTGCAGGGTTTCCTGAAAAATATGAAAGTAGGGCCGCTTTCGATATTAAAACGTTGTCGAAATATTCTATTATTTATTGTGTCTTATTGCTCTTTAAACAACGCGGCGTATCAATAGGAATTTTCCGCCTTTTCGATAAATTTAATGTGTTGGCTGTCCGCGGTTTGGTTCAGCCATCATTTCGCTTAATTGGCGTGATGATAGCTGCGTCTCTAAGTGCAGGATTTAAGGGTTTCTTTATAGCGTGGTTTTGCGGCGCCTTGGCCGCCTATGTTTTTCTGCCAACTATGGCAATGTTAGAGCTCAAACGCCGTCATTTACTTAAAGCAGTATTTACAGCGCGAACGTCGATAAAATCGCCGCGAGAGGGTATTTGGCCTTTCGTGATTAAATCCAATATCGATTCAACTTTGGCTGCTATGAATATGCATCTTCCTGCTCTCCTCGTAATGGGTGTATTCGGGTCGGCTTGGGTTGCTGTTTATAAAATTGCAGAAGAAGCAGCGAAACTTCTCTCGGAAGGTTTTAAACTTTTAGATCAGGTGATTTATCCGGAGCTCGCCAAATTAGTGAGCATGGGACAAGCTTCAAAAATTTGGCGTTTGGTCACACGAACTGCGCTTATGTTGCTAGGGTTTGGTTTGATTATGGCGGCTTTCGTAACATTTGCGGGACCAGATATATTAACTGTCATTTTCTCTGAGGATTATTTGCCGGCAGCGCCTTTAGCGTCCTTGCTGGTCTTAGCTGCGGCATTTACGGGCATTGTAGCGCCACTTTATCCCGTGCTTTACGCCGCAGATAAACCTGAACGCGCGATTTATGCACGTGGGACAGGGGCTATCATTTATATCGTCTCTTTTTTCATTTTTAGTTTTACGATTGGCAAAATGGCGCCAGGGTGGGCGGCAATATTGGCCAATGCTTCTGCCGTGATATTTGTCGTGTTTTTGGCTAACGCGACACTAAAGCGAAAAGTACGCGAACAAAATTTTGTTAGTGAAAAAACAGCCGAGGGAGTTATTTTACCGGCCTTAAATTTAGTAGGTCATTCACCAGCTATGATATGGGGCATGCCGATTAAACAATGGCAAGAACGTGCCTTCAGAAAAGCGGGTGTATCTCAAAAAACTTCTCCCAAAACTTTGCATTTTTGTGTGGGCTGGGTTTTGTCATCTGCATTGGCGAAAGCTTTCGTGAGCCAGGACAAGACAGCCCTGATTGCGAATGAGACAATAATCGGGATTAACGGAGTCAATGAACCCACAGCCCTTAAATATGTCGGTCAAAAAACGTCGGCGTTGATTGGTTCAGGAATTACCTCGGTATATCCAGATGATCTGGACGATGGTTATAATAAAGTTCTTCGCAAAAAAGAGCCGCCATATGCATTAAACATAGATGAAACAGATGCTGTAGAGATAATGAAAAGGCAATTTTCAAGCTCTTATAAAGGAATAACAGATTTTGTAACGAAATGGGTTTGGCCGCTCCCAGCCTTTTATGTCACGCGCCTTTGCGCGGCTCTTCGCTTGACGCCCAATATGGTCACCACAATAGGCTTGATTTTGATGTTCGCCGCGCTTTACTATTTTTGGCATGGTCAATGGTTTTTAGGCTTTCTAACAGGATGGTTGATGACCTTTCTGGATACCGTCGATGGCAAATTGGCGCGAACGACTATGACCTATTCGAGCTGGGGGAATATCTATGATCACGGTATTGACCTTATCCACCCGCCGTTTTGGTACTGGGCTTGGTTTGTTGGGCTAGGGGGACAGATTGTTTGGCCCGATGTTATGTCCGACCTGATGACCTTTGCGCTTGTCGCTATTTTTGTTGGATATGTAGTCGACCGTATCATTGAAGGAGTTTTTATCGCGCAGCACGGTTTTCATATTCATGTTTGGAGGCCCATAAATTCGGCCTTGAGATTTTTTACGGCGCGCCGCAACCCCAATATGTTCCTATTCATGATAGGCATATGCTTAATGCCATGGCTACCAGAGGCCGGAAAATGGGGGTTTTACGCTGTCGCTATTTGGACGTGGCTTTGCATCGTTTTTAATATTGGCGTTATTTGCGTTGGGACCATTGCGCGAAAGCCCTTGAAGAGCTGGATGGAGGTTTAATTATGGCTGATATCGCAATTTTTGACCTCGATTACACTATAACGAAGCGGGGCACTTGGGGACGGTTCGTTTTAAAAAATATTCGCTCGCGTCCACTTTACTTGCTACCTTTTGCTTTTGGAACTGCAAGAGCGCAATGGCTCTATAAGAGAGGCAAGACTGAGCGCGTAAGCGTTAAGCAAGAAATGATGCGCTGGAGCATGGTTGGGGCTAAAAAAGAAGATTTAATCCGCATGGCTGAGGATTTTGCTGAAAAAGAAATCAAAGCAGGGCTGCGGCCCGGGGCTTTATTAGCGCTCGAAAATCATAGAGCGAGGGGAGATACGATAATCATTGCCAGCGCGGCCGTTTGCGTGATTGTGGGTGCAATTTGTCGCCGACTGAATATAGCTTATTGGGTCTCCACAGAAATGAAATGGATTGATGGCCGTCTCGCGTGTGATTTTTCGACAAAGAATTGTTACGGAGCTGAAAAATTGATTCGTATAAAAAAATTATTGGCTGATAATCCGGAGTTGAAACAAAATAACACAATTATCACTATGTATACAGATAGTTACGCCGATGTTGATATTTTACGGTTTTCCGATAAAGGTGTAGCTGTAAATGCCGCCAGAGAGCTAAAGGAGGCTGCGAGAGATGAAAACTTCGACCTCGTCGAATGGTAATCGTTAAGCTTAAAAACTATGCATGCAATAATTTTATCCGCGGGGCGCGGGTCTCGTTTGTTACCTTTGACGACAGATATTCCCAAGTGCCTTTTGCCGATAGGGGTGAGCACGGTTTTAAGCCTGCAGCTTGATACCTTGTTTAAATGCGGCGTGAAAAGCGCGACAGTGGTGACGGGCTTTAATGACCATCTGGTAAAAGCAGAGATAAATTCTCGCGAGTTAGGACCAAAAGTAAAAACGCTTTATAACCCGTTTTATCAAGTTGCCGATAATTTGGCGTCCTGCTGGATGGCGCGCCGGAGTATGAAATCTGATTTTCTCATTATCAATGGTGACACATTGTTTAGCCCTAGAGTGCTGGAAACGGTGCTAAATGCGCCCGCAAAAGATATTACGATCACAATTGATCAAAAAGATTATTATGACGGGGATGATATGAAAGTCTCCTTGGCGGGGACGCAGCTGACCGCGATTGGTAAAACGCTCGCGGCGCGAGAGACCCACGGCGAGTCTATAGGGATGTTACGGTTCATGAACGATGGCCCTAAAATATTTAGAGATGAATTAAAACGTCTGATGAGGCTCGAAGCCGGCATAACAAATTGGTATCTTTCGGCCATTCATGGTTTGGCTGAGCAAGGCGTGCATATCGATACGACCAATATTAAAGGGGCGACTTGGGCGGAACTTGATACGCCTGAAGATTATGAATTTTGCCGAGACCTTTTTGGGAATAGCGAAATGGCCCGTAAACGCTTCACCGCGATTTAAGCGAGCTCTAAGTCTAAGCGTCAGATGCAGCTGTGCTGCAGTTCGCTGCGCGGTTTTTAAAACATTCAGTGTCTGAACAGACCTTAGCCGTTAAAGATAGTGCGAGGATAGGAGCAGGACTGCGAGGACAATATCGACGGCAATGCCAAACCAGATAGCTTTGAACGGGCATTTATCCAGAACTGTAAATGTCGATTTTATTATAGCCGCTGCGAGGGCTGCCATACCAAAAAACTCAAAAATATCTTTGTTGTGAGACAGGATTGCCAAGGCGGGAAGGACAACGAGAAAGCTACCAAATAACACTCGAATTTCCACAAGCCCCACTTTAGTTTCAGGAGCAAGCCCGACTAACCTTCCCATATGCAGGGGTCGAATTAAACCATTGAGGCCAACACACATGGCCAGCACAGCCCCGATATATTGCAAAAAATGAGGGGTCATTATGTCTTCCGCTTCTTATTTTTAGTCAGCGCATTGTATATTAATTTATCGGCTAATCGCTTTGGCATAAGGCTGGAGCCAAAAATTTGCGACACGCGCGCGCCTTCTCCAACATGATAGCTAAGCTTTTTCTTGCGGCCCTCAATAATGTCCAAAACAAGGTCCGCTATTACAATTGGCGGCAAGGCTGACTTTTTAGCATGTTCCATAATGCCGTGCGTTTTTTTTGCCATAATTGCATAAGGCGTGTCGTCATAGGCTTTGCTCTCATCGAGGTTTTTTCGCCAGATCTCAGATTGGATTGGGCCTGAGCGAATAGAGACGACATCTATGCCTTCACCGAACAGCTCCCTGCGGTAAATCTCGCCCAAACTTTCCATCGCATGTTTAGAAACACAGTAAGCTCCGTTCATCGGAGTATTAAATATTCCCGAAAGTGAGCTGATATTGACAATTTTAGCGCCCCGCTCTTTATCATTTCCTTTGCGCAGTAATGGCAAGAAGGCATTGGTGACGAAGCGTGTGCCGAGGACATTGACCTTCATAATATGCTCAAAAGCCTCATCATCCAGAAGTTCAACGGGACCAAAAAGCGCGAGTCCCGCATTATTGACAATGCTACTTATGCCGTCATCACCCACAATGTTCGAGACTTGCTCCGTCGCAGCCTTAATGCTTGGCGTATCGCAGACATCAAAGACCAATGTGTGAAACCGTTCGCCAAGCTCAGCCTCTAATACTTGGCTATCCGCAGGTTTACGCACGCTACCAAAAACACGGTATCCCTTGCGCGCAAGACAGCGCGCCATTTCTTGGCCGATACCGCTGGAAACGCCAGTGACAACAATGTTCTTACCATTTCTGGCTTGCATAGTTTCGCTCATTTATAGGCCCTTGCGGCTTAGAGAATGCGGCTATAGAGACCAAAAAATGATCTCTTTGCTTGTGTGGTGACCGCGGTAAACGCCTCTTGATCAATGAGCTGTTCTAAGGCCTGGCGATCGCTGCTTGTGAAAATGATGATGCCGTCCATTGCGCAGGGCACCAGTGTTGCTACGTCCGAGGCCTCACCCGTTCCGATATGGGCTCTAATGATACCCCTATAAAAAATTCCGACAGAGGCGTCTAAATTTAATTCTGCAATAAATTTACTTATATCTGCCATGTCTGAATAATGAAAAACGCCATAAGAAACGTCTTGTATATCATCAGGGTTCATCGGACTTAAATCCGCGCCGTTATCGTCGCGCTTAGTAAACCCAAAGGTGAAATTATCCACGGCAGCCATACGGATTATACTTACACCCTGAAATATTTTGCTTTCAAGCATAGAGCGAAAATTCGTGAGCGCAGGATAACGCACCACGAGCAAGACATCGCGTTTATCCTCTTCGCGCCCATATAGGGTTTTGATATGTCTTGCCTTGAAGAATGGCGCTCCGCCTATTTTCCGGACGCACCCAACGGCAAGCTTATTGTAAAAATCATAGATCAGGCTGCTTTTCGTATTAAACCAATTAATCGCATAAATAGGTTCCTCTTCGCTGAGATGGTCTGCATCCCTAAAAATATAAGCGCTCAGTTTACCCGGTAATTTGGCGGTGCTTATTTCTATATTTTGGGCAGAGTCTTTCATGGCTAATACACATCCCGGACATAGCGCTTTTCGCGTTTCATCGTCTCGATATAGGCCTCGACCTCCCTAGAGTTCATACCGCCATATGTTTTCACGATTTCGCGCAAGGACAGATCGACATCATGGGCCATATGTTTGGCATCACCGCAGACAAAGAGGGCGGCGCCTTTCTGTAGCCATTCGTAAAATTCTTGCCCATTTTCACGCATACGGTCTTGAACATATATTTTCTCTTTTTGGTCTCTGGAGAAGGCCGTATCAAGCTTTGTCAGCACGCCGTCTTTTTTGAAGGCCTCAAGCTCCTCCCGGTAGAGGAAATCGGTCTGCGCGTTTCGGTCACCAAAGAAAAGCCACATGGGGCTCGTATATTGCTGAAGGCTATGCTCTTGAAGGAAACCTCTAAACGGGGCGATACCTGTGCCTGGCCCGACCATGATGACGGGGCGCGCTGTATCTTCGGGTAATGTGAAGGCTTTATTGCGGACAAAATATCCACGCACGCTGTCACCCCGTCCAACCCTGTCTTGCAAATAAGTAGAGGCCACCCCGCCATATTTACGCCCCTGTAACTCATAGCGCACAGTGGCAACGCAAAGATCAACTTTATTATCACCCTGATGAGGGCTCGAGGCGATAGAATATGAGCGCGGCATGAGCGGGCGCAAACATTTCAACACCCGCGCAACATCGCGTTTAGCTTTGGGAATTTGGCCGAGAATATCGAGCACATCTCGCCCGCCAAGGTCATCTTCCATGGTGAGCCCAACCATCTTAAGTAAATCAATGGACGGTGTTCTCAGGTCGAACTTTTCTAAAAGGTCTGATTTTAAGGCCTTATTCTTTTTCAGTTTCAAATTCACCCCAATGGCTTTCGCAAAGTCATTGACGAGTTCTGGATCATTTTCGGAGAACAGATTTAAGATGCCGCCCGCTTGGTAGAGCTGCGCAATGCCCTCATGCTCCAAGACGTAGTGATAGGTTTCCTTGCTTGAGCCCTTTGTTGTTAGCGCTTTTTTCTGGGTAAGCGTGAAGGTAAGCGGGTTATCGCGGCTGGTCCCCGCAGCACTTGTTTTATTAGCATTGGAGGCTTGCGTGACGCGCTGAGTTTGGTCGCCTTGCTGGGTTATAATCGGCAAGGCCTTACCTATCCAAGTCTGCGCATTATCTGTATAATCGACGGAGGATTCCATACGTTCAGATATGCGTTTCGCGCCTAAAGCTTCTAAGCGCGCATCCCAATCGCGGCCCGCTTGGCAGAATGTCTCATAGGCTGTGTCGCCCAGGGCCATGACAGAATAATTCACGGATGATAAATCTACAGCATTCTCCACTTGCGCCGCCTCCCAAAGGGCCTGCGCATTATCGGGCATTTCTCCTTCGCCGTATGTGCTACAAATAATCATGATCCGTTCAAAGCTGGCCAATGTCTCAAGATCAATCTCGTCCATAGACATAACTGTCGCGGCCATATCATGGCTTTCGGCCATGCGGGCGACATCTACGGCAACCGCTTCTGCATTGCCCGTGCGCGAGCCATAAATAACACTTAAAGGTTTACCCGTGACCTGTTTAACTGCGCGGAAGCCTTCCAACGCTTTCACTTTGACAATTTGTCCCGAGAAAGCGGCATTACCCGTCACGGGGTCGATAATCATATGGTCGGTAATATCATTAACGCTTACACCTGGTTTTTCAGAGGCAATAGGCACGCGCGTTCCCTTACGGTGGTGCCCAAATCCATGCGGAATACAGATTGTGCCTTGCATCATTTCATTAGTCACTTCGGCGGGCAGACGGATATCGCCAATACGCGAGGAGACAAGAATGTTGCTGCCATCAGAGATACGCATCCGCTTGGCATCATCAGGATTTATCATCGCCGTACAGCGCACCATTTTTGAACGGCTCAGCTTTTTATATTGATGCATCCAGCTATTATTTGTGCTGACATGACGCCGCCCAATCAGGCGAAGCTTATCCGCCCCCACCGCATTAGACGTCTTGATTAAGGCGGGAAACTCATCGGCAATAATCTCTTTCAGGCGGTCAATATAGGGAGCTGGCGACATATTGATTTTGCGGTCATCTGTTATCAAACCTTCCGGTACGCGCGGCATTAAAGGCCCAAGGCGTATGCCATGTTTCGACTTGATAACTTTTTTGAGCGTTAGGCCGGAGAGCCATCTTTTGGGGTGGCTAAGCTTTCCGTAACGGCCCAGCATCAATCCCCAATTCACAGCCCGGCGCGGCGTTATTAGGCGCGAATAAAGGTCCAAGCCATTTGGCGATAAGCGCTTAATAAGTTCTTTGAGAACCTGCCAATCATAAGGCCGGTCTTTCTCAACAGGAAATAAAGCCTCGGAAAATTTGACATTATTGCTCACCGAAATGGTGTGGAAAATCATATCATAGTGCTCAATTTCAAGCCCCGAGGGCGTCGGTAAAATGATATTAGCGTGACGGGTCGTTTCATTGATGTAATTATCAATCGAGACCATAAATTCAAGATCAGGGATTGCGGTTTCAAGGCGGCTGCCGCTGGGGGTCGAAAGAACTGGATTACCGCATATGGTCATGAAGCCACGTATTTTCTTATCGCCCTGGGCATGAAACTCATCGACCATGCCAGAGACGGGATATTCGCCGTAAAACTCTTTCAATCCCCGGGATTGGCTTGTCCACCGCCCAAAGGCTAAAGGTTGTTTTTTTGAACGCGCCAGCTCAATCGCGGGCGCAGGAAACATCATGCCGCCTGCGCGGTCAAAATTCCCAGACACAATATTGATCGTATTTAAAAGCCAATTACAAAGCCCGCCATGAGGCTGGGTAGAGAGGCCCATACGTCCGTAAATAACCGCCTTGTCTTGCGCGGTAAATTCCGCTGCCAGCCGCTCAATTTCCGCCTCTGGAACACCCGTGATATCAGCGGCTAATGCAGGCCGAAACGGGGCTACCAATTCACGAATGACCTCTTCCCCTTTTATGTGGGGGGCGAGGCGCTCCAATTTCACATGATTATCGCGGTAGAGAATATGCAAAAAGGCGAGCAGAAAATAAACATCCGTTGCGGGCCGTATAAAATGATGTTCCGAAGCCACCTTGGCCGTTTCAG
The DNA here is from genome assembly GCA_964463835.1 of uncultured Hellea sp. GTDB lineage: Bacteria > Pseudomonadota > Alphaproteobacteria > Caulobacterales > Maricaulaceae > Hellea. The sequence continues at coordinate 22,763 of CAYXEB010000004.1, read as the reverse complement.
TTTTCCGCGGGTCGATAACAACAAATTTCCCGCCCCTATCTTTAATATGTTTGAGGCGCTCGGTCACGCCCGCAGAGGTCATGATACTGCCATTACTGGCAAGCGGATTGGCCCCCAAAATAATCATATGGTCCGTGCGATCGATATCGGGGACGGGAATTCTAAATTCATGCCCAAACATGAAATGCGCCGCAAAGTGATGCGGAAGCTGATCCATCGATGTCGCAGAGAATACGTTTTTACTGCCAATGGCTTTCGTCAGGGTTTTGACGAATAATAACATCCCCAAATTATGAACAATCGGGTTCCCAAGATATGAGGCAATGGAATCATCGCCGTGGTCGCTGCGAAGCCTGTTAAATTCTCGCTCTATCGTATCATAAGCCTCACCCCAGCTAATGCGTTCCCACTTATCGCCCTTTCGCTGAACGGGATATTTTAGTCTGCTCCCATCATAATGGAGCGGGCCCAGAACAGGGGCTTTGGGACACATACTGCCGCGGCTAAAGGGGTCAAGTTTATCCGGCGTAATAGAAATCTGTTTCTCACCAAGCGCGTCAGAGTCATATTTGACCTCAACGCCACACATCGCTTCACAGAAATTACAAACTCTGAAATGTGTTTGAACCGTCATAACATCTCGCTAACGACTAAAAATAGATAGTCAAATAATTTTCATAACCGAGTAGGAGCTTGGAATGGACTAAGTTTCTTTCTCGCGTTAGATTAGAGTGGCTCCTACTCGCCAGCCCCAAATAAATCGTGATTAGATATATATGGACGCTGGGGAGAAATTTTTATAGACAGGACCATTATCCAAATGAACGTAGGCTTAGGTGAGTATGAAACTTTTAAATACGATGATGGCACGCTTCGTGAAAGTTGGGCAGCTTACGATTATTGACGCCGATGGAAAATCGCATGTGCATGGGCCGGGCGGCACGCCAAGCGCTACAATTAGGCTGACGGATAAGAAGCTTTACCGCGAGCTTTTCCTCAATCCAGAACTTAAGGCGGGAGAGGCCTATATGGATGGCCGCCTCATTTGTGAAGAGGGCGGTGTTCGCGGGCTCTTAAATGTCTTTGGGGCGAACCGTGAAGGGCTGCGCGGACAGCCTATGCAAAAGGCGATTAAAGGCTGGCTGAAGAAAATTCGCAAATGGCACCAACGAAACAAGACGTCAGCCTCACGTAAAAATGTGCAACATCATTACGATTTATCCAATGAATTTTATAAGCTCTTCTTGGATGAGGACATGCAATATAGTTGCGGCTATTGGCCGAGCCTTGATATATCCCTCGAAGAAGCTCAGCGGCTTAAGAAAGCGCATATCGCCTCCAAGCTTCATCTAAAACCGGGTATGAAGGTCCTTGATATTGGCTGCGGCTGGGGCGGTATGGCGATTTATATTGCGAAGAAATATGGCTGTCATGTTGTCGGCGTTACGCTCTCTGATGAACAGCTCGCGCTAGGCCGCGCGCGCGTCAAAGAGCTAGGGCTTGAAGATAAGGTTGATCTCCGTTTGCAAGATTACCGTCATGTACCAGAGACTTTTGACCGTGTTGTCTCTGTTGGCATGTTTGAACATGTCGGGGTCGCGCATTATCTGGAGTACTTTTCAAAAATCAAAGAACTACTCAAGGAAGACGGGTCGGCCCTTGTCCATTCTATTGGCCGTAAAGGTGGGCCGGGCACAACGGGGGCGTGGATACGTAAATATATTTTCCCCGGTGGATATTCACCCGCGCTTTCCGAGACGTTTGCGGAGATTGAAAAAGCAGGCCTTTGGGTCACAGATTGTGAGATATTACGGCTGCATTACGCCGAGACTCTTAAAGAGTGGGATAAGCGCTTTCAAGCAAACCGCGCGCAGGCGACAGAAATGTTTGACGAAAAATTCTGCCGCATGTGGGAATTTTACCTCATCATTAGTGAACTTTCCTTTCGCGTTGGCAAGCATATGAATTTCCAAATTCAGCTCGCTAAAGACGTTAACGCCTTGCCGATGACGCGCGATTATATGATAAACGAAGAACGGAAACTTTCATAAAAACCGTCAATCATGGCCAGCACTGTTGAAAAACCCAAGCATCTCAAAAACAAGCGCCGCGCTTTTGTAAAAAAGACGGGTAAAAAACTTGTGCGTAAAATCGCTGCCTTTCAGACACGTCAATCTACTGTCCCTGATACGCCGAAAATATCGAATGAGCATTTTCCGTTTCTCAAAGACTTTACTGACAATTGGGAAATTATTCGGGCCGAAGCGAAAGAGGTGCTGAAATTTCGTGATGCTATTCCTGGGTTTCAGGAAATCTCTCCTGATCAATACCGTCTGGCGACCGAACAAAATTGGAAGACATTTGTTCTTTATGGTTTCGGGCAAAAGCTTGAGAAAAATGCGAGCCTGGCGCCAAAAACCGCAGAGATTTTAACCCATGTTCCCAACCTTCAAACTGCGATGTTTTCAATCCTCGCGCCTGGCTATCACATCCCCGCGCATAAAGGCGTAACCAAGGGTATTTTACGCACGCACCTTGGATTGATAATCCCCAAGGACCGAGAGCAATGCCGCATTCGAGTTGCTGAGACAATAACGCCCTGGAAAGAAGGCGAGATATTTGTCTTTGATGATACTTACGAGCATGAAGTTTGGAATGATACGGATGAAGAACGTGTGATATTGCTTTACGATTTTGACCGCCCGATGAAATTTTGGGGACGGTTTCTCAATAAAGCATTCTTGCAAATCATGAAGTTTACAGCCTTTTACCAAGACCCTAAGAAAAATTTGCAAACAGCAGAAGAACGCTTAGAGGCTGCCATTCGGCAGGCGGACGCCAATATGGAAGCCATGAGCGACCCTGGGGCCTAGGCTAAATTATTGGTGACTCAGGCAAACACAGGGCCTTACCATCATTTTTATGAGGGATGTTAGCCATTAACCCTTTGCAAGCCTTTACAGTTTAGATTCTATTAAGACTTGATTCGATTCTAATCATGAAGGTGAGCGCCATGCGCGTTTTTACAGTTTTCCCGCTTATGATCATTCCGGTGATTATCTATAATGTGTTGGCATTGGGCGGCTCTACTTTCACGACAGTGGACGCCTTGCGTGAACGTTTAGATACGGATTTTATGTCCATACATATGGCCTCAGGCGTCCCGTGGGATATCACCCCGGGCCATGCCTTGATTACGCTTTCACTGATTATGTTGTTTTTTGAATTACTCAAGTCAACGGGAACGGGCCGAGCCGCCGTTATGAACCACGCCTTCTCCATGGTTTTATTCATTGTTTGTATTGTTGAGTTTTTGATGTTTCCAGCTTTCGCAACTTCTGTTTTCTTCCTCGTCATGCTCATGTCCTTGTTAGACGTTATGGCTGGCTTTATGGTGACGATTGCGGCCGCGCGGCGAGATTTTGGCGTTGGCGTTGGCGATGGCGGCTTTGTCGATTAAAAATGGCAAAGCTCGAGATAAATAAACAGTAATATGCGTGATCAAATAAATCCTGAAACCCAGCCGGGGGCAGCGCTGGAAGACGAAGAATTTTCTTACGCCTTTTCGTTGTTAGGGGCTGTGCCATTCCACATTTCTAATTCAAAAAATCTTGTCTGGCCCCAGCGAAAACTAGCCAAAGATTTTTTACATGTCGCGTCTGATATATTGCCCAATACGGTGGAGGCCTGGGAGAGTATGATTGAGGGTTCTGGCCGCAAGGAGCGCTCTCAGGCTTTGCAAGGCCTGACTTGGAATGGCGCGCAATATAAAACGCAGTATCAAATTACGACTCTTGATGCCCGCAAGATTTGGGTGGAAGAACGCGGAGTTCGTACAGCAGGTGATGATAATAACCCTGAAACAATTAAAGGCGTTATTGTCAATATTGACGAGGTTAAAGAAGCACAGGAACGTGCCGCCTATTTGGCCCGACATGATGATTTAACAGGTCTTTGGAACTCATCGCGTTTTTACGAAGGTTTGGACTATGCAATAGCTTTAGGTAAACGAAATCAGAGCCTAGCCTTTTGTCTGCAAGTCAATTTGTCCAATTTATCTGAAATATTGGATTCTTATGGATATGAAACAGGAGAGCAGTTGATAAAACTCACAGCAGGGCGTTTGCGGGATATGATTTCGCCGCCTGATATATTGGCCCGCATAGCGGATAGAAGTTTTGGACTCGCAATCTTTGCTACAAGCGCAAATGAACTTGGCAGTTTAGCAGAGACAATAACTAACACCTTGTCAGCCCAACCCTACCAAACGCGGCACGGAAATTTGAGCCTTAAGATTGATATAGGCGCAACAGAGCTGTGCACGCAGACCTCTTCAGCTCAGGCCGTATTGCGCGAAATCCGGACGGCGTTAACCCATATACCAGTTGGAGGCCTGACGCTTTACACACCAGATATGGAACGACCGGAAACCAAAGCGTCAGCCACGAGGCCATCGAGTAAGATTGATGAAGATGACATTTTACAAGCTCTCAATGACCGGCGCATTTCTCTAGCCTATCAACCCATCGTCTATGCAAAGTCTCGGGACCTGCATCACTATGAATGTTTACTACGCTTAAGAACCCAATCGGGCGAACTTATCTCGGCTTGGCGATTTATAATGGAGGCTGAAAAATTAGGTCTTGTTGATTTACTTGATAGGCGGGCACTTGAATTGGCACGGGAAACCTTAAGGCAAAAACCTGATATTCATTTGGCTCTAAATGTGTCTGCTGGAACTGTGAAAAACAAAGATATCGCAAATGATTTTATTGCCGCGCTTCGGGCTTTAGGCCCAGACGTGAGCCGTGTAACTTTGGAGCTTACGGAAACGCTAGCGCTTGAAGACCCTGCGATGGCGAGCCGCTTTTCCGATGAGGCCCGTTCACTGGGTTGTGAATTTGCTATTGATGATTTTGGGGCGGGGTACACGTCATTTAGAAACCTTATGGCCATAGAAGCAGATACAATAAAAATTGACGGCAAGTTTATTCAAAACCTGTCTAGCAGTCCCAATAATCAAACCTTTGTACGCATGATGGTCGATCTTGCGCGAACCTTTGGCGTAAAGACAGTTGCGGAAATGGTTGATAATTCGGCGGATGCTGATTTACTTGAGCGTCTAGGGGTTGATTACCTTCAAGGATATATGTTTGGTATCCCGAGCGCCTCGCCAGCTTGGGGCGAAGACGCGTCTTAAAATAACTCCGTAATTTATTGACGTTTATATTTTCTGAGATAACGCTAAGGTATACGCATGCGCCAGACCGTTATAACCCTGGAAAAATTTTATGCCTCGCGGCTTGGCCTCGCGGCGCAGGATATGGTCATGCGCCGCCTAACATCTCTATGGCCTGATTTGTCGGGTCATGATGTGTTGGGTTTTGGGTTTTGCACGCCTTATCTGGGATATTATTTAAAATCAACCAATAGGGTTGTATTAGCCATGCCCGGCGGGCAAGGGGCTGTCGCGCAAGAGGGCCCGCGCGGAATTATAACCTGCTTAACTGAAGAAAATGATCTCCCCTTTTCAGATGGTAGATTTGATAATGTATTATGTGTACACGGAGCAGAAGAAGCGCCAGACCTTCCTGTTTTGTTGCGAGAGCTTTGGCGCGTCACGAAGCCTGAAGGACGTATTGTTGTCATCGCGCCTAACCGTAGCGGCATGTGGGCGAGATCTGATGTCAGCCCCTTTGGCGCAGGACGTCCGTTTTCACGTACTCAATTGCGCGCGGCGTTAAATGAAGCTGGTTTTGTACCAACTGTATGGTCCGGTGCATTATATGTTCCGCCTATTCGCCGGTTGGTCAAACCGGCGATTACTCGCGGTTGCGAAAGCTTTGGAGAGACTGTATGGGCGGGGTTCTCTGGCCTTGTGCTTGTCGAAGCTATAAAGCGCCTTTATGCCGAACCAAAAGGACACATGAATAAATTAGTTATGCGGCCTAGCTTTGGCAGTAAGCCCATTGCAAATAGAGCGAGACATAATTCGTAAAGAAAAACAGATGGGTAAAACAACATTAACAATTGAGCAGGTCCGTGAGGAAATTGACCGGGTGGACCGAGCCCTACTGGCTTTAATTGCTGAACGGCTAAAATTAGCTGGAGCGGTTCGGCGTGTCAAATCGGGGGCGAGGTTTTGGCGACCATCTCGCGAGGAAAGCCATGTGCGTGAGCTTGCTGCGGCGACCGAAGACGCGCCTGGCGAACTGGTCTCGCGAATATGGGCCGAACTCATGAGCGCAAGTTTGGCTTTGCAAGGTCCGATGAAATTACATGTCGCGATTGAAGGCGATGCGTTGGAAGTTTGGTCCTTGGTCCGTGACAGATTTGGGGCCGCGATACCGGCTATGTCTTATCCGACGACAAGCTCGGCTCTGGCGGCGGCTTACGCCGATGATGAAGGTGTGGCGGTCCTTCCGGCGCCGGGCGGTATGAATAGCTGGTGGACGTCACTTGGCGCGCGGGGGGCTATGCCTGATATGCATATTTTAGCGGGCTTACCCAGAACTGGAGATATGTTTTGGCCAAGGGCAGTTGCTGTTTCTACTGCAGATATTCAGCCGTCTGGACATGACCAAACATTATTGATTTCCTCAGACCCTAGGTCTATCGATGGCGCGGTTTTAAGGGCGGAAGCTGGAGAATATAAGCTAATTAGCGTGGACGGATTTTGTGAGTCTGCCCCGTACGGGACGAAAATAATTGGTGTCTTACCAAAACCTATGGGACAAACTTGTGACCATTAAGACCCTTCTGATTATTGGCGGAGGCCTTATTGGATCTTCCATTGCACGCGCGGCCAAAGCTTATGGACAAGCAGACACTGTTTATATGTCCGATAAGTCATCAACCGCATGTTCTGCAATTGAACGCTTGGGTTTTGCCGACGGCGTATCGGAAAATGCGCCGCAGCATTACGCTTCCAAAGCAGACCTTATCGTTTTATGCGTCCCGCCGGGCCGCATGGGCGAGGTGGCTGAAACTGTCATACCTGTTATGAAATCCGGAGCAATATTATCAGATGTGGGATCTATTAAAGGTGATGTGATAAAGCAAGTGTCACCTTTTCTGCGAAAAGATATCCACTTTATTCCGGGTCATCCCATCGCGGGCACTGAGTTTTCAGGACCAGAAGCGGGGTTTGCCGAAATGTTTAAGGACCGTTGGTGCGTGTTAACCCCTCTGAAAAATTCAGATAAAAAAGCAGTAGATCTTCTCCAGACATTTTGGAGCGGAGTTGGGGCAGAAGTCACAATAATGGAACCGGAGCGCCATGATATTGTTCTCGCAACAACCTCTCATGTACCCCATCTTATTGCTTATACCTTGGTAGGGACTGCTGTGGATATGGAAACAGTTACGAGTAATGAGGTCGTTAAATTCTCAGCCGGCGGCTTTCGAGATTTTACCCGAATTGCGGCCTCAGATCCTGTGATGTGGCGAGACGTATTTCTGAGTAATCGTGAGGCGACGCTGGAGGTTGTCGACAGGTTTATCGAAGATCTCTCTGCATTGAAAAGAGCAATAAGATGGCAAGACGGTGATACGTTACTCGAGCATTTTGCTAAAACCCGTGATATACGCCGAAAAATTGTAGATGCAGGACAAGATAGTTCGGCCGCTAATTTTGGCCGTGATGACTAATAGGCTATGGCTTAAAACTAAAAACCTTCTGACCAAAAAGTAGAATATTTCCATCTCTTATGTTGAGGTTGATTTCATGTGTGCCATTTTTTGACTGAGGAAGAATTTTGCCCGCCGTGTTTAGGACTGAGGCTTGTTCCTTTGAGATTAAGCCTGCCTGCTCGGCTTGATGAATAACGCTGGAGAAGTCTTCGATTTCTGCGCGCAGAGTTCCGTTTGCGCCCGAAGGTGATAGGGAAATATCAAAATCCCCTGTAAAAATATTATCACTCCAGTTTAAAGTCCAGGATTGACCCTTTAGGCGGCCTGACTTCGCCCATTTTATTCGCTTCGTCTGAGATAAAGAGGTTAGCCCTTCTGCAGTAAAGTTTAGGTCCAGATTATCAATATTTGACGTGAAAGCGCGTTGCCATTTGGGCCATGTATCTGGGTCTAATATGATATTGGTCATGGAGATTGAAAATACTGAGTTTTGGCCTTTGGATTTAAATTTAATCTCACTGCTCTCCATGCCAACTATCGGAGGATGCGTTCCGATCACGGCTTTTAGCTTTGGACGCGTTATTGAGGCGGTAATCGATTTTAGCTCACCGCTCAATTTGGCTCGCGTGTCTATATCGACCGCAAATGGCTGTACGTCAAAAAGCCAACGTTTTCGGTTTGGCCCGCGCATATCTATCCGGGCTTCACCATGATGCATGGCATGCCAGTGTAGCGGGGTTATGGTCCGAGATTGTAATGTCAGGTAATCGGCCTTTATAGACCATGGTTTAGCCTGCGAACTTGGAGAAATAATTTGCGGATCTGTTAAGGATGACCGAAATAAAAAGGGGAAGCCGCCAGCCGAAAGGCCCGCATGATCGATTACGTATCCCTCGGTTTCAAGGTTATCAAAACTCGTGGTTATTCTACCGATCATCACAGAGCGACCTGTTGCCCAATATAGACAATAAATAACGAACACTGCTATGAGCGCTGCAAAACCCTTTTTCATTTTTCTATCGTTTTTGATGACAAAGGCTTTGGGCTCGAGACATCTGTAGGGTCGTCAAGTGGAGGGGCTCTATTTGTGTCGCGGCTGGCGGGACCCGATATAAAGGCCAGTAACAACTTCCCATATTCTTGAAAAATACGTTCGAACCGAGAGGGACTATTATACCAACGCTTCGCGTCTTGCGCTGTCACGGGATAGGGTGTGATTTTGACACGTCCTATTGCTGCGCCGATTTCAATTTCTGCCCTCGGCATATGATAGGCAGAGGTCACGAGGATAATGTGTTCATAGCCCAGAGCTTTAGTCCATTGGGCCGTTTCTCTCGCGTTACCAACCGTATCTTTGGCTCGATAGTCCAAATCTATACAACACTTTGAGATGTGGTCTGGTACATTAACAAGTTTCTTAATTGCGTCTTGTGTGATTGCCTTATTGACACCTGAAATCAGTAAGCGTTCGCCTTTCTTTTGCTGGAGTAGCTTCGCGCCTGTTTCTAGTCTACCGCCGCCTTTGCCTGTCCATACAACAATTCCGTCCGCTTTGGGTAAGGGAAACGGGGGGCGTAAGCGGTCAATCTTTATCGCGAAGCTAATAAATCCTCCGGCAAAAATCACTAAACTGAGTAGCCCCATGAAGCCCGCAAACTTAACCCGGCCCCGACGCTTGTCTGTTTTTGATAATTTGAGCTTGGCGGTTTTCATGCGCGGCGATGTTCCTCACCTAAGAGGCGAAAGGAGGTTAGTCCCGCGGCAAGCGCGCAGATAAGTCCAATAAAGAGAGGCAATAAAATGAGCCAAAAGATATATGTGAAACTCAGGGTCATATCGGGAAATAATGCTGTATCAGGATTTCTACGTAATCGCAAAAATAGGGCTAAAATAAAGCCACATAAAACCCCGATCAGACCGCTAATTAAACCGCGTTTGCTGGCTTGCCAAATAAATAATTTGGCAACGAAACGATCAGATGCCCCGACCTGCATTAAAACGCGAATAATATCTCGTTGTGCAGAAAGGGCGGCTTGTGTCGCATAGGCAGAAACTGCCGCGCAGGCCAAAAAGATCAGACTTAATATCGCTAATGCACTGGTCCAAAGTCCGCGTCCTGTTCTTCCAATTTGAGCGGACCAACGAGAATGATCATCTATTTGAGTTAGCAGACCTTCGGTGGATAATTTCGTTTTTAGCGCTTCTAAATCAAGGGACTCCGAGCCGTCAAAATCTATGGTTACTAATGCAGGGATAGGTAAATTTTCAGGTAGGTTGACACTCCCAAGCCATGGACGTAATAAATCTTGGCTCTGCTGATACTCAAGTGGTTTTATTATCGCGGCCGGATATTCTTTTTGTAAAACCGTTATGGCAGAATCAATTTTTATATCTCTAAGGTCGGGGTCGTCGAGCAATATTTGTATAGTAGCGCTTTGTTCAAGTTCCTTTTGCCAATCGGCCTTTAGTTTTTTTGCGGAAAGAGCAAAGATTAAAGCTAGGCTGGCTAAAAAGGCCATAATCGATAACACTATTATTAGGGTTCGAGCGTCATCTTGTTTGACGTCCAAAAGAGGGTAGCTATCGGGTATGTCTGCGATGCTTTCCATTAACCCATGTTCATCTCGTTGAGAAGCTGACCTTCCTTTATCGTTAATATATCGGCAGAGATCTCTTGCATCAAGGCGGTGTCATGGGTGGCAATCAAGACCGTTGTTCCCATACGGTTCATTTCGGAAAATAGACGTAGCAGTCGCCGCCCTAGACCAATATCTACATTTCCTGTTGGTTCGTCGGCGATGAGAATGTCAGGCTTTGCTATAATAGCCCGCGCAATCGCGGCGCGTTGCTGTTCCCCGCCAGAGAGGGTTTGAGGTTTGGCGTCCATTTTGTGTCCAAGCCCGACCCATTGAAGGAGTTCTGTCACATCTTGTGAATACTCTTCGCGGGATTTCTCCATGACCCGCAGGGGCAGGGCAACATTTTCATAAACGCTCAGATGATCAATGAGACGAAAATCTTGATGTATAACGCCGATACGCCTTTTTGTCGTAAGTTTTTCTTGACGCGTGAAAAGTGAAATATCTTGTCCAAAAAGATGCACCAGACCGCGAGAGGGCTTAAGGCTGAGATAACAGAGTTTTAAAAGGGTGGATTTCCCCGCCCCTGAACTGCCAGTTAGGAAGGTAAAACTTTTGGGTTGAAGGTTCAAATCTATATTATACAGAATTTCTGGGCCACGATTATACCGAACGCTGACGTGTTCAAACTGTATAACATGTGTGGCATTAGCTGACATGAGGTCGGTCGAATGTGGACTTGGGCTGGACTTCACAATATTATTTGCACATATAAAGGAAACGAATCGAGAGTTCAATGATACTCACATGCCCAGAATGTGCCACGCGTTATTTGGCGAATGACGATTCGATTGGCGAAAATGGTAGAACCGTCCGATGCTCTAAGTGTCAAACGACGTGGTATGTTGCCGCCGAGGTGGATGAATTTACTTTAAGGGACAACCAAAAAAAGACACTCCGTGCTGTAGACCCGATGGATATTCCCGATATTCCAAAAGAAAAATCTGCATCAGCCCAAACTACTCCAAGCCTAGACCGCTCAAGCAATCCGGCTAAGGACGATGGTTTTGACACGACACGAAATACAAAGCAGCAACGCGATGAAGACAGAAGCAAAATTTTGCCCACGCGCGGAGCGCATGTTGAAATCAGAGATAAAGCCGACGCTGAGCGCCGCCGCCGTCGAATCCGCACGGTTTTACTGATTTGGTTAATCCCCTTATTTGTTCTAAGCTTGGCTGTTGCTATGGCGTTTCTCTTCCGTCATGATATCGTACGTAAAATGCCTCAAACTGCGACAATTTATAAACAGTTAGGCGTTGATGTTAGCCTTTCAGGCCTTTCAATTGAAGACCCTGTCATTCGAACGACCCTTATCAATAATGAAGCGGTTTTGGTCGTTAACGGCGCCGTGCGTAATATTTCTTCAAAACCCCAAGATGTTCCACTCATAAAATTTACCTTACACGATAAATCGGGAACTGAACTTACCTCATGGCTTGTTGAAACAACGGTACGGCAATTAGAAAGAGATGGGCGGGTGACCTATATTTCAGAATATCCTAATCCGCCGGTTGATGCGGTGGAAGTCAGATATGAATTTGAAGGTGAAAACGCGGTCTCAGCCCCTGCTGCTGCCCCGACACCCAATTAGGGAAATTATTCAAACAAAACTTCTGGATTTGTCATGGTTTTGATCTCTAGGATATTCCCGTTTGGATCATCGATGAAAAATGTTTCTTGCTCATATTTATCACCCTTAAAGCGGCGATAAGGTTCATCAATATAATTCAATCCTGCTTCGGCGATACGGTCTTTAACACCATCAAAGTCGGATTGGGTTAAATGAATACCAAAATGGGGAACCAGTACAGCGCCCATGTCTACATCATGACGCACATTTGGCAGACGTTCTTCGCTTTCATGCAAGGTAAGCTCATTGCCCCAAAAATTTACATCCACCCATCGTCCTTCCTCACGGTTTCCAAGTTCACAGCCAAGGACATCCGTATAAAAGGGAAGCGTCTTTTCAAGACTTCCGGCTGGAATAGCTAAATGTAAAATCGCGCTCATAATAACAACCTATATTTAATTCGGACCTGCACACAGGGTCAGATACCTGAGATTCTGATAGCACTCTATGATGTTTCAAAAGAAACTTTTGTATTTTATTAGTGTTTAAAATGGTTTTGATAGCATTTTCTACTAATGGCTTGGAGTAAGCCACGAAAATTAACCAATATTCGAACTTGGTATCGTTTAAGCTATTATTTTTGGCAACACAAAGGCAGTAAAGGCGCCAATGACCCAAACGGCAAACCCTAAATATAATACCTGTCCACCCAGTTTGCGTAATCGAGCACACGACTTTGCCAGTGCAGGGTCCGAGGGGCAGGACTTGTTACGGGTTAAGTGTCTCGCGGACCACGCAAGGGATAGTAAGATAAGAGAGCCGCCAAAGATGAATGGCTTGTGTTCTGAGAGCCAGATAAGCTGGGGGACAGTAGACGTTAAAGAGGACAGCGCCGCGCCCATACCGAGCGTGATTAAGACAGCAGGCAATGTACAGCAGACCAAAGTCGAAAGGCTTGTGAGTAGGGCCAAGGTTGGCGCAGCTGTTTCGCGTATCGCAAGGCGCGCTTTACTCATTATTGTGATTTCTTAGGTGCCGTATAAGCGTTTGTGCCGTCTTTATGCTCTATGCTTGTGACGGAATAGCCTGCTTTTTTGACAAGCTCGATAATCTGCTCATTGGCAAGTTTGCTGCCTGCGGATAGCGCAACGGAGAGAGTCTTTGTGTCAAGGTCAGTATAGGTTCCGCGGACTTCATCACGTTTCTTAAAGGTTTTATTCAGCGCCAATGAGCAAAAGTCGCAAACAAGCCCGTTAAGCCCGACAGAAATATCCGCAATCTCAACGACTTCAGGGCCGTTCATCTTTTTGTCTTTGGCAAAACTTGTTACTGGCGCAGCGCTGAGCATGGTGGCGATTACACATGTTTTTAGAAGTTTCATAGTGAGTGTCATAGCAGGCTCCTTAGAAGCGGTGTATGTAATTTAGCAGAGCTTCGCCTTGGTCGTCTATACCGAGTTCCACAAGGGCGGGGCCTTTGAAAAACCGTATGATGGCGATGGCCCCGGTCTTATCACGGCTTTCGGGTCTATTATAACCTTCGACCATCAGCCATGTGTGAATAGCGCCCGTATTGGCGACATAAGGGGCGATGCCGAGCCGTGCATGAAAGTTTGAAAACTCGCCAAAACGGCCATTTTCCCAATGCTCGGCGGTAACAGAGGCGAAATAACGGCGCGTTTCCCAATCGCCTGAGACGCCCAGAAAAAGCGCTTCATCATCATCGCGTTTAAGCGGTCCAGAGGCGTCATCAAAGACTTTGCCAAGCGCAATACGGCCGTAAATATTAGCTTGGCTACTAGGCCTGTTCCAGCGTTTGATAAGGCGGTTAAGCTGCGCGCCCACAAATATGAAATCACCGTCGCGATCATAACGCAGACGCGCGCCAATGGCGTGCTCTGTATCAAGGGTATAATGGGCGAGGGCGCTATTTTGAATGCGGTCATTTCGTAGGTTGAGCGTCCAGCCATCAGGATATGAAACGGGGCGGGCCTCGGTGGTGACTGGTAAAGATAAGCAGAGAAGCGAAAGATATATTGCCAAGCAACGCATACCCCCCTATGGTATAGACAATAATATAAATCAACTCACAATTTGGCAAGATTATGCAAAAACAATACGACGTCCCTGACAGAGTTATCCGCCGTGAAAATAGTTCCAAACGTCTTGCCCGCATTGAAGGGCAGGTCAGAGGCGTTCAGAAAATGATAGACGAGGATCGCTATTGTGTTGATATCCTCGTGCAAATCAAAGCTATCACGGCTGCGCTTAAGCGTGTGGAAGGTGAATTATTAAAGGACCATGTCGACCATTGTATTAAAGAGGCTATCGCAAGTGATGATCTTAAAGATCGTGAAACCAAAGTTGCCGAACTCGTCGACCTCTTGGCCAAACGCTAACCGACTTGCCCCCGGTGGCGTAATTTATGGTCCGCGAGAACACAGGCGAGCATAGCCTCTGCAACGGGAACGCCGCGAATACCCACGCAAGGATCGTGACGCCCTTTGGTACGCACATCAATTTCATTACCGCTTGCGTCAATGGATTTGACTTTTGTCAAAATAGATGAGGTTGGTTTAATCGCGACACGGACGATAATTTCATCGCCATTTGAGATGCCGCCTAAAATACCACCGGCATGATTAGATAGATAATGCGGGCCGCCATTTTTGATACGGATTTCATCGGCGTTGTCAGTGCCGCTAAAACCTGCCGAGGCAAAACCTGCGCCGATTTCAACGCCTTTGGCGGCATTGATGCTCATCATGCCCATGGCGATATCGCTATCGAGTTTTCCGTAAACGGGCGCCCCCCACCCCGCGGGAACATTGGAGGCGCGGACTTCGATGATGGCGCCAACGGAGTTTCCAGATTTGCGCACGTTATCAAGGTAATCTTCCCAGTTCTTTGCAACCTTTGCGTCTGGGCACCAAAAGGGATTGTTATTGACTTCATTCCAATCCCAGTTTTCCGCGTTGACGGTTTTTTCGCCAATTTGAACAACGGCGCCTTTAATCTCGACATCGCCCAATATCTTGCGGGCAATTGCGCCTGCGGCTACGCGGTTGGCCGTCTCGCGGGCTGAGCTACGCCCCCCGCCGCGGTAATCGCGAATTCCGTATTTGGCATCATAGGTTAGATCTGCATGGCCCGGGCGGTAACGGGTTTTAATCTCTGAGTAGTCTTTGCTGCGCTGGTCTTTATTTTCAATTAGCAAGCTAATCGGCGTGCCTGTGGTTTGGCCTTCGAAGACGCCAGAGAGAATCTTAACCTGATCAGGCTCGTTGCGCTGTGTGACAAAGCGGGAGGTCCCGGGTCTGCGTTTATCGAGGTAAGTTTGAATGTCTGGCTCAGCGAGTTCAAGCAGCGGCGGGGCGCCATCAACCACGCAGCCAATAGCAGGCCCGTGGCTTTCACCCCAAGTGGTAAACCGAAAGAGATGTCCGAATGTATTATGTGACATGGCCTGTCTTTAGCGATAAGCGCTGCGTTAAGCTAGCCGAAAGATAATGAGATTGACAAGGCTTGCCCTAACCCATTGCGCAGGTTATGGGCGCATATGTTTGACATGGAATTATTCCTATCGGCCTTTGCGGTGCTATTTGTAATTATCGACCCGCCTGGTTGCGCGCCGATTTTTGCGACCCTGACAAAAGGGACCTCTCGCAAGCATCAAACGCAAATGGCGTTTAAATCTGTTTTCATCGCGGCAATTATTCTCTTTAGCTTTGCTTACGGAGGGGAATGGATATTCGCGAAGCTGGGCATTAGTCTTGACGCTCTGCGCATCGCGGGCGGTATTATGCTGTTCATCATAGGCTTGAACATGGTCTTTGAAAAAAGAACTGAAAAACGTGAGGGCCGGGCAGAAGATGCTTTGGAAGATGCGGCCAACCCTGAAGACATATCAGTCTTTCCAATGGGCATCCCAATGATCGCGGGCCCAGGGACAATGGCTTCGCTTTTGATTTTGATGGGAAAGGCGGCGGGGCGCCTGCAAGAATTCGCTATTCTGGCAGCTCTGGCTTCGGTCTTATTGGTCACACTTATAGCGTTTTTGGTCTCCGGCTTTTTAATCAAATTAATGGGCAAAAGCATGACCGATGTACTGACACGCGTATTAGGCGTATTACTGGCGACATTAGCGGCGCAGTTCATCCTTGACGGCGTTAGAGGCGCGCTTTTCTAAGCTTGCACTAACCTCCAAACTCGGCTTTATTCTTTTCAATAAAAATAATGCTGGGAAGTTTGCGTGTCTAAAATTTTATTGCAAATATCGCTCTTAGCAATGGTGACTGTTTTAAATGTATCATGTGGCCAACCTCAAACATCTTCAGATACGCAAAGTAAAATTGACGTCAGTAAAGAAATTCACAAAATGATAAAATATGAAACGACGGGCCAAACCGATGAGGACCATCTTTATCTCGAAGAGGTTCTTGGTAATAAAGCTTTAGGACAAGTCAAGCAATGGAATGAGCGTTCCTTAGCACGCCTGATGGCGGACCCACGATTTAAAGTAATGGAAGCCGAAGCCCTAGAAATTCTACAGAGCAAAGATAAAATTCCTTATGTCTCTTATCGCGGCGGCGAAGTGCATAATTTCTGGCAGGATGCAAAGAGTGTGCGTGGTATCTGGCGAAAATCGACACTGGATAGCTATCTGGGGGATGATACGAAATGGGAAACCGTTTTGGATTATGACGCGCTTTCAAAAATCGAAGGGAAGAATTGGGTCTACAAGGGCAATAACTGCCTTGGCCCTGACTACGCGCTTTGTATGCTTAATCTCTCGGATGGCGGTAAGGATGCAGTTGTGCGCCGCGAATTTAATGCCAAAACAAAAAGCTTTGTCGAAGACGGTTTTGTGACCGAAGAGTCTAAAGGTTCTATTGATTGGGTTGATCAAGACACAATGATTGTCGGCGTTGATTTTGGCGAAGGCACAATGACTGATTCGGGCTATCCGATGATTTCCAAATTATGGCAACGCGGAACAGCTATCACAGAGGCCGTTGAAATTGGCCGCGGCGAGCAGGCCGATGTTGGATATTGGCCAGGCGTTTGGGAGCTCTCCGATGGCCGCCGCGAGATTGTGACCACTCGGTCTTTGACCTTTTATAAAAGCGAGACTTTTTGGTTCCCGCGCAATGATGATGGTTCTGTTGGCAAAGCCGTGAAATTCCCTGTGCCCGAAAAGTCTTCCCTATCGGGCGAGTTTAATGACCAAGTCTTGCTCAGCCTTGCCGAAGATTGGCGCGGCTTTAATTCAGGTGATCTCGTTAGCTTCTCCATGGATGACTTTATGGCGAGCGGCGAGATTAAAGATATAAACATCGTCTTTTCGCCCGATGCCAAATCATCCATTAACGGCTTTGGCGCTACCAAGTCAAAAGTGCTTATGAGTATTTCCAAAGATGTCGCCGACAGTGCTTATGCCTTTGACTGGAACGGTTCTAAATGGACATCCGACAAGCTCAATTTCCCGGCCAATGGCTCTGTGACGATTGGCGCGGTCAATGATAAAGAAGAGATCGCCTTTATCTCGACCGAGAGTTTTCTCACCCCTGATACGCTGTGGACATATGATACAAGCACGGCGCAAAAGGCCAAAGCCAAATCATTACCAGAATGGTTTGACAGCGCCTCTCTGGTCTCAGAGCAATTCTTTGTACGTTCCCCCGATGGCACCCAAGTCCCTTATTTTGTTGTCCGCGCTAAAGACACACATATGGACGGGACTAACCCTACTTTGCTTTACGGCTATGGCGGCTTTGAAATTTCCCTTAACCCTAGTTATTCAGCCTCGCGCGGCAAGCTCTGGATAGAGCGCGGCGGCGTTTATGTGCTGGCCAATATTCGCGGCGGCGGCGAATATGGCCCGAAATGGCACCAAGCCGGGCTCAAGACCGAGCGCCAACGTATCTATGATGACTTCATCGCCGTGGCCGAAGATGTCATTGCCAAGAACATCACCTCACCCAAACATTTAGGGATAGAGGGCGGCTCTAATGGCGGACTTTTAATGGGCGTCATGTTCACCCAAAGACCGGACCTCTTTAACGCCGTTATCTGTGCGGTTCCGCTTCTGGATATGATGCGCTATCACACCTTACTGGCGGGGGCGTCATGGATGGGCGAATACGGTAATCCCGAAGACCCCGTTGAGGGCATATTCCTGCGCTCGATTTCGCCCTATCATAATATAGACCCCGAAGCCGATTACCCTGAAGTCTTCTTTATTACCTCGACCAAAGATGACCGTGTCCACCCCGCCCATGCCCGTAAAGTGGCCAAGCGGATGGAAGACCAAGGTCATGATTTTCTCTATTATGAAAATATAGACGGTGGTCACAGCGCGGCGGCGAACCTTAAAGAAACCGCCAAGCGTTTCGCGCTGCAGCACACATATCTGATGCAAAAATTGAAAGACGGACAGTAGCATGTTTCAAAAATGGCAAGCGATTACATTATGGAAGCGGGTTATCATTGCTCTTGTACTGGGCGCGCTTGTTGGTCTTGTGGCCCATTACGGCGGATTTGCAGGCGCAATCACGACGTGGATAAAGCCTTTTGGTCAGGCTTTTGTGAATCTCATCAAAATGTTGATCGTCCCGCTTATTGTTGTGACTTTGGTGTCTGGCGTTGTCGCAATGGGAGACCCGAAACGGCTCGGCTCATTGGGCGTGAAAACAATCGGACTTTATATGTGCACGACTTTATTTGCCGTCACGCTTGGCTTGATATTTGGCACACTTTTTCAGCCCGGCGTTGGCGTGGAATTTACAGGCGTTGACGCTTCTACCCGCGCGATGCTCGCTGAGCGGGTTTCCGCTGAGACACCCTCCATAGCCCAGCGGCTACTCGCCATTATCCCGACCAATCCGATTAAGGCGATGGTAGAGGGGGATATCCTTGCTGTCATCTTTTTCTCTATTCTCATCGGGGTCGGTATTATTGCCGTTGGCGAGAAGGCCGACCCGCTTAAAGCCTTCTTTCATAGCGCCGAAGAGGTAGTGATGAAAATTACTCTTTTCGTGATGGAGCTGGCCCCGATAGGCGTCTTTGCTCTTATCGCTTGGGTTATGGGAGATATGGGACTGGGTATTCTTAAGGCGCTGGGCAAACTCACCATTGCGCTTTATCTGGCCTGCTTTGTTCATATCATAATGGTATACGGCGGCCTGATTGTGAAGACGATTTTAAAACTGCCCTTAGCACGTTTTTTTTACGGCGTGCTTGACGCACAAGGCGTGGCTTACTCGACTGCCTCTTCAAGCGCGACCTTACCGGTTTCGATTTCCTGCGCGCAAGATAATCTGGGCATAGACGAGTCGGTGGCGGGCTCTGTGTTGCCACTTGGCGCGACCATCAATATGGACGGTACGGCGATTTACCTCGGCCTTATCGCGCTTTTCGCGGCGCAAGCCCTCGGCATTGATCTGTCAATGTTTGATTACGCCATGATTGCCATAACAGCGACCCTGACCTCTATCGGCGCTGCGGGTATTCCCTCTGCGAGTCTCTTTTTAGCCTTTGCTGTGCTGGGAACCTTCGGCGTCACGTTGGATCAATATACGCTGATTATCGCCTTTATCCTGCCCTTTGATCGCTTGCTTGATATGATGCGCACTGTGACCAATGTGACGGGCGATTTGGCCGTGGCCTCGGTTGTGGCCAAATGGGAAGGGCAGCTCGATGAAGAGGTCTTTAAAACCAAAAGCGTCGTTTAAGCGTTTCTTTTCGCTGCCTCAATCGCGGCGATTTTATCTGCGTTACCAATAAACACAGGCGTCTTTTGATGCAGCTCTGTCACGGGCGCTTTTAACAAAGACTGACCCCCGTCCGAGGAAGACCCGCCCATAGCATGAATGAGGAATGACATCGGAATGGCCTCATAGACCAAACGTAAATGCCCCTTTTCATAGCCCTTACGGTTCGCGCCTGGATAGGCGAAAATCCCGCCCTGCATTAAGAGCCGTTTTAAATCCGATACCATAGAGGCAAACCAGCGCATATTATGCGGCTTGATCGTCCCGTTCTTCGTATCGAGCAGCGAGAGGTAATGCGCTTGCAGCCACTCATCCCACACCAATTGATTAGCCCCGTTAATCGCCAGCACATCCGCGCTCGGCATTGGGTCAGGCAGAGCGATAATCTCCCATGTAGCAGCCCCTTGATTATAAATCCCTTTATAGACATCAGGGCCGTCCGCGAAATAGGCCTCAAGGTTCATCCCAAAGACAAAGAAACCCCCGCTGATGATATTGCCGCCATTAAAATCTGCGGCTACATCGGCGTTTTCAAAAATCCCAAATATCGCCCCAGACGGAATCCCGATTAAAGCGGATTTCGACCCATCCAAAGGGTCCAGCGCAATCGAATAAGGCCCGTCCGAAAGCTTGCTCAGGCCAGGGCGTTCCTCAGAGACCACATAACGCACATGGCTATCTTGGGAGAGAAATTTGAAAAAGGCCTCATCAGCGATAATATCAAGCTCAAGCTGATCATCGCCCGACTCATTACCTGTGGCGGCAAATTTAAGCCCCGCGCCCTTTTTAAGCACGGCGTAAATATCTTGGCTGGCCGCAAATAGACCCGCGTAAATACCGTCCAAATTAGAATTTTGGCTTTTAAAATTAATAGACATAAGATGGCCTTCACGCGTTAAATGCGGATCATAGGGTAATTTGGCCTTAAGTCCAATTACTCAGCCCTAAATATTTGAGCGGACTATATCGGGGGAAGGTTTAAAATGTGTAAGCCGATGCGTTTTTTCGGCAGGGTTTATAAGTGGGGATTAGTCTCTGATATGGGGAAGGTGAGACTAAATTATCTGGTCACACCGTCGCAAGTCAACGAATGGCCCGGTGCGCCTATGATATGGCAAATTGATTGCGGGTAGTAACTATATCGAAGACTAACCCTATCGTGATGGCTATGGCTAAGAGGGTTGCGGGCCATGCGGGTTGGTCCCAAATTCCTTGCGTGAGCCATTTGTTAAGCACGACATAATTAAACGGGACAAATGTAACGGCGAGGAAGAGTGTGGCGCTTGGTCTTAAAGCTAAAAAGGGGACTATAACAAGCAGATACCAAGGAAATAGGACAGGGCTAAGCAATAAGGGCATAGACAAACACAGGGCCATTGCGATTGCCCCCCGTCCTTTTTTTGCGAGTTTCGCCGCTATTGAAAATCCAGCCACAGCCAGTCCCATTAAGGCTATTAAAAAGATGGAGTTGGGCAAACCAAGCCATGTTTTTCCGGCGCTAAGGACAGGGTAAAAGGGCGCGCCGCCGCGCCACTTTTCAAAAAATGTGGGGATAAGACCTATGGGTTTATACCCAAGCCCAAATATCAAAAGATAAACACTCAGCCAAGTCAGGGCTGAGCTTGTGAAGAGCTTAAGCGCCTTTTGAGGCGGCAATAGGAATAACAGAGGGCCAGCAATAACGGCAGGTAAGAATTTTATTGTTGCCGCTAAGCCAATAATGATCCCGGCGAAAATCACCTTGTCGGTGTCCAAAGCCCAAAGCGCTAAGACAATGCCTAAGAGGCTAAAAATATCAAGATGGGCGCCAACGCCCGCTTCAAATATTAAAAGCGGGCACAATGCGATTAAGTAAAAATGCTGCGTTAGGCCTCGAAAGACCAATAATTTATAAGCTGCGATTAGGCTGAATATCACCGCGAATGTTGTCATAATTTTCCAGACTAAAATCCCATGCAAAGGCCCCGCCAGGCTAGACACACCAAACAAAACCAGCGCGCCCGGTGGATATAACGTGGCATAGTTTGAATGTTCCTCGGGGGTAGACCAAATCTCTCTCAATCCTGCGGCTAAGGGATTATTGGGCGAGGTGATATAAGGGTCTAGGCCCGAAAAAAACACCGCGCCATCCCACAAATAACGCTGTGCGTCGTTGGAGCTATAAGGCAGTAAGGGCATGAGGCAGAGACACCCGATAATGGCCATATATAGAGCCTCGCGCGGCGTTAAAACATCATAACGCCAAGCCATGACCGATAAGGCTGACATGGTAAGTGAAAGCACAATATACCCAGTGCCTATAGATGCAGAAAAAGCTTGGGGCAGGACATAAATCCCGATGATAATGGCAAAGAAAGCGACGCAAAATAAAGCTTTATTAAATCGGGTAAGCATCAGGCTTGTATCACTGCTGAGCCAGAGACTTATTTTTACTCCGCAGGCGCAAAAAGGCTTTCCGGCTCATTTCGGGGCAAAACAATTAAAGATGGCCGTTTTTCAGGGGCCTGCGCTTTTATTTGCGCCGCGCTTTCTTTCAAACTCAAAATTGAAATGTAGAAAAACCCGACGGCAAATAGTGTTAAGAATGGTATCACAATCCAATAAGACTGAGAGAGTGCCCAGATTAGAAACGCCGTATAGACAAGGGCGAGTGAGAGCTCCAGGCTTGTCGACCACCCTTCACTATGTGCTGCATAAGCTTTGTTAAGGGATGTTTTGTCTGGTTTGCTTCCCACTTTTGGTGTGCGGACAAATCCTGTTTTATGCCCGATAAGCGCTTCCATAACGGCGCGGCCATTATTAACCCCTAATCCGATAGAGGTGGCTAACAGGGCGGGCAAAATAAATATCTTGTCCATAACCCGTCCATGTAGCCGTTTCTGACCGCTCAGGAAAAAATAGGCGTGGCTCAATGAGGCAAATGCAAAAATTGGGAGATCTAACCAGGCGAGCAAATTTGGTCCCATTTCCTGACGAATATGAACAGAAGGGAGGAGAAAAAATAAGCTATCTATGAACATCAAGAGATAGGTTATATTGGCTGTTAAGTGCAAACTTGCCTCTATTTTGTTTCGTAGAGAAATCGGGGCCTTTAAAATATCGGGCAAGATTTTTTTCATGACTTCTATCGTGCCTTTTGCCCAGCGGT
>CAYXEB010000003.1:0-50486 GCA_964463835.1 uncultured Hellea sp. | reverse complement strand
TTGGCTGAATACCTTCAATGCTAAGGTTGCTATCCTCACCTTGTATTCTCGCAGCAATTAATGGCTTATTCAAATCAAGAGGCCGAATGGTTTTTAAATTAATTGTACCACCAACAGATCCCTCAATAGTTTTAGCTTCAGGAACTTTAGTGACCTCAACTCCAGCGATAATTGAAGCATTTACATCTTCAAAATCTATACCAGTACGACCAGACCCAGACCCCAACGTAGATACTCCGTTAATTTCTGTACGGTTATCATCAGTACCTCGAATTTGAACGTTAGTACCCACACCTGCTGTACGCGTGATTTGAACACCCGTAATGTTCTCGAGTACTTCCGCTAGGTTTTGATCGGGAAGCTTACCAATGTCTTCGGCTAAGATTATCTCAACAAGACTTTCCGCCTCTCGTTTTTGAATCAGAGCATTTTCGAGTGATTGGCGAATCCCTGTCGCAATGATTTCGTCAGGCGCGTCCTGAGCAACGGCAGCGGAAGCCATAAGAATTGGAAAGGATGAACCGATGAGTAAAGCGGTTCTTATAGGTTGACTTAAGTTATTTTGGCGTGCTTTTGCCATCGATGATTCCCCTTTTAGGTTTAGTGCGACCTAAAAGAACCTCTAAAGTAAAATTTGTCAACAATAATGTTGACCAATTAAGTAATATTGGTATGACCAATTAACGATTAATTCAAAGTGTTGCTTTCTCGCAACACTCTTTAAAGAATAGTTTTAGAGTTCGCTTTTTATAATGTAGCGAATGTCCAAAAGCTAAATCGTCTTTTTCACGAGAAAAACATTCAATATAAATGTCGAAACAAGCCCGACACCAATTATCATCAAAGCTGCCGTTGAGGCTTCGGGGAGACGCTCATCGCTGGCTAACCAATAGACGCGGGTCGCTAAGGTATCAAAATTAAATGGGCGCATAATTAGAGTCGCGGGCAACTCGCGCATGACATCGATAAAGACTAGAGTAAAGGCTGATATCAGACTGGGCCGCAATAAGGGCAAGATTATACGCCCCATTCTCCTCCCCCGCGTTGCATTTAAAGACCGTGCGGCGTGATCCATCGAACGGGGTATATTGCTAAAGCCTGCTTCCAACCCATTATAAGCAATCGTTAGGAACCGGATCGTCAAGGCATAGACAAGCGCGATAATCGTCCCCGTCAATATTAATCCGCCGTCCCAGCCGAAAACCGCTTTAAGTTTTTGAGTAAGACTGTGATCGAGTACCGATAATGGCGCAAGTAAACCCACGGCCAATAACGCCCCAGGTAAGGCATAGCCAAGGGTGGCCAAGCGCATCCAGGTTAAATTTAAACGGCTGGGGTAATTATGTTTGACCCATGTTAAGATTAGCGCAAGCGCCATCACAATCATCCCAACGATGACGGCGAGACTAACGCTATTTGTAAGATAGCCTATAAGATTGGTGCTCGTAAAAGGGTCACCCGTCGAAACCGCATGATATAGTAAACGCGTGACTGGTATTAAAAGACCTAAAAGGACGGGGATAAAACATACAAAGCAGGTCGACCAACGCCCTAGCCCAGTTAATTGTGCGCGCTCCGTCTGCGCAGCTTTACGGCCATGACTGGCTGTTTGACCTTTGCGGGTCGCCGTTTCAAACAGGACCAAGATAAAAACGAACATCAGCATTAAGGCGGCTAATTTCAATGCCGCCCCTTTATTACCTAAAATCAACCAGTTCCTAAAAATGCCAACGCTGAAGGTTTGTACAGAGAAGAAATCTGCTACGCCGAAATCCGCTAAAGTTTCCATCAGCACAAGAGCAACGCCTCCAGCAATAGCAGGTCTTGCGCTTGGAAGCGCAATTTTAAAAAAAGCCGCCAAGGATGATGCTCCCAAGCTTCGCGCAGCCCACCATTGAGTCTGACTTTGATTGAGGAACGCAGCACGCGATAAAAGATAAACATAGGGATATAATGCAAAACTTAATATAATGGCCGCACCCGGAAGATTCCGGATCGAAGGAAACCAGTAATCTTGATATTCATATCCAAAGCTCGACCTTATAAACGATTGCACGGGGCCATAAAATTCCAGTAAATCGGCGTAAGTATAAGCATTGATATAAGCCGGTATGGCGATGGGTAAGACTAAAGCCCAAGACAACCATTGGCGTCCTGGAAATTCATAAATAGTCACAAGCCAAGCGCAGCATACACCAATCAACGCTGTTAACGCCCCGACCATTGCCATAAGGAGTAATGTATTCCCGAGATAACTAGAAGAAATTGATGACCAAGGAGCTGGATTGAATAAAGCTAAACCGACGCTTATGACTGGTAAAAGTAAGACAAGCGCTATCACAGCCATTATCATGCCCATCAGGGCAGATGATTTTTGTATAGCTAATAATCTCATCTTATGGCTATCCTTGCTGGCCTTTTCTCTTAATTGGCTTATACAACTCATTTGAAAATGACTATCAAAAGAGTTTTTTAATAAGAATTTATGGGCCTAGAATTTAAGAATATCTCCCATAGATATGGAATTTCAGCTGCCCTTAAAGATATAAATTTAACCGCGCATCCTGGCGAGGTTCTTTGCCTGCTCGGTCCGTCCGGCTGCGGAAAAACGACATTGCTTAACATTGCCGCTGGGGTGTTAAAGTTACAGGACGGCGAAATATGGCTGGACGACAAACAACTCGCCGTGCCCTCCAATTGTCCAGCCCCGGAAGCTCGCCCTATAGGACTCGTGTTTCAAGACGGGGCGTTATTTCCGCATATGACCGTTAGCGAGAATATCGCATTTGGATTGAGTCGTCAGGCTGACCACAAGGCTGTCGTCGCAAATTTACTTGATCAAATTGGACTGCCTGATTTTGGAACGCGTTATCCCCATACTTTGTCAGGTGGGCAGCAGCAAAGAGTTGCCGTCGCAAGAGCCTTAGCCCCCGAGCCGCAAGTGCTTTTGATGGATGAACCCTTTGCCAATATTGATATTGCTCTTAGGCGGCAGCTTCGCGAAGACATTAGGCAATTTTTGAAGTCTCAAAATTGCAATTCTATTATTGTCACCCATGACCCAGAAGAAGCTATGGAAATTAGCGACAAAATTGCTGTTATGGAAACAGGACATATAATTCAGACGGGTAGACCTAGCGAGATTTATCATGCTCCCAAATCCTTATCTGTGGCACGCCTTACCAGCGATGGTACTGCGATAAAGGCCCATATTAAAAACAATCATGTGATGTCCGATATTGGAGCTTGGCCTCTAGATTGCCTGACGGACCAGACAATTATTTCATCCGGAACCGAGCTTGACCTCTTCATACGTCCCCGGTGTGTTACCCCTGTTATAGCGAAGAATAAGCAAGACCTCATCATCAAAGATGTACGTAATACGGGACAAGTTCAGTTTCTTACCCTCCAAACGGTTAAAAGAGAAAGTTTTAGCTTTCAAGTTGATACCAAGCCCGAATGGAGCCTCGGGCAAAGCGTAGGACTTGTACCCCGTCCAAAAAGCATTGTCGCCTTCGTGCATTAATTCAGTTGAAATTATAATTTGACCTGATAGTTAGTTGCGAACTATTCTCATTTAGCGAAGCGCCATGACCATCAAATCCCTCATTTTAAGTTTCCTTCTTCTCGGACTAGTAAGTTGCGCCCCCTCTGATCATGAGGCCAACAACACCGCGGTCGAACAGGATAGAGGCGTCGTCAATATCTATTCTTCAAGACATTATGATACAGATTTGCGGCTCTATTCGGATTTCACAGATCAAACAGGTATTAAAGTCAACCGAATTGAAGCTAAATCTAATGCTCTGCTGGAACGAATTAAAAGCGAAGGCGAATTAAGTCCCGCCGACCTATTGATAACTGTCGATGCGGGTGTTTTCTGGCGCGCTGAACAAGATGAGATATTACAGCCCATAACCTCAGACATCCTTGCAAGCCGAGTTCCTGCTCATTTACGTCATCCGGGAGGGCTTTGGTACGGTCTTTCCAAGCGTGCCCGCGTGATAATTTACAATAAAAACAAGGGCCGACCCGAAGGCTTGGAAACATATGAAGATATATCCGAACCCGCGCATAAAAATAGCGTCTGCATGCGATCTTC
The DNA here is from genome assembly GCA_964463835.1 of uncultured Hellea sp. Taxonomy (GTDB): domain Bacteria; phylum Pseudomonadota; class Alphaproteobacteria; order Caulobacterales; family Maricaulaceae; genus Hellea. Next base: position 46,384 of record CAYXEB010000003.1, on the reverse strand, counting down.
CGGAAACATATACAATATTTCGCTACTCTCTTCGATAATCGCTAATGACGGCGTAGAGAAAGCGAAAACTTGGGCGCAAGGCATGGTTTCAAATTTTGCCCGCAAACCACAAAGTAATGATTCAGGCCAGATTGAAGCGGTTGCCGCCGGGATTTGCGGAGTTTCGCTGGTGAACACCTATTACTTGGCGCGATATGCCAGATCGGATGAGCCTCAAAAACAAGAAATATTCAAATCTTTGGGTATCATTTTTCCAAATCAAAGCGAGCGAGGCACCCACGTCAATATTAGCGGCGCAGGCCTAACACGGCATGCACCTAATCGAGGCAATGCGCTACGGTTTTTGGAATATTTGACTTCTGAAAGCGCCCAGCGTTACTTTGCGGACGGTAATAATGAATATCCCATTATTGATTTAGGCAAAAACTCTTCTGCCGTTCAGGCGTTAGGAGTCTTCAAAGAAGATCAGCTTAATGTAGGTGAGCTGGGTAAAAACCAAGTCCAAGCCATTAAAATATATAATGAAGCGGGCTGGCCTTAGCCAACATTTCTTATCCGAGTTTGAATCTCTTTTGCTAAAGGCAAATTGAGTTTGAAATAAAAGGTCGTTCCATGACCTTCATAGCTGACAACATCCATATGTCCGCCCATGGCACTTATGATGTCTTTTGAAATTGTCAGGCCTAATCCGGTACCGTCAATATTCTGATTTTTTTCAGTTTCGACTTGTTCAAACCGCTCGAAAATTCGACTTTGGTCCATTACCGGAATACCGATACCCGTATCTCTGACATAAAGCGAAAGCTCAAAAAAATAAGAATCTGTGTATTGGCCATCGACGTAAACTGTAACGCTACCCGAAGGCGTAAACTTGATTGCATTTCCAATCAAATTATTGATGACCTGACGTAGACGCCCATCATCTGAAATGAAATTAAGAGGTACATGGTTTTTATAGACCATATTTAAGTCTAATTTTTTTGAAAGCGCCGCCGGTTGGTGAAGTGATACTAATCCCGCTACAATATCTTTCAGCGAAAATTGCGTTTGCTGAAACACCATTTTGTCGGCGTCCATTTTAGACAGATCTAACACGTCATTTATTATACTTACGAGGTTGCGGCTAGAATCATGAACGATTTGCGAATATTGTTTTTGCTTATCATCTAAATTCGTCTTTAGCAGCAAACCGCTCATGCCAATGACGCCATTAAGAGGCGTGCGCAATTCATGGCTCATATTAGCCAAAAATTGAGATTTGGATTTATCTGCGATCTCCGCCCGCTTTATGTTACCTTCAAGAATCTCAAACATACGGAACATCGACAAACTGAAAAAGGCTGCCGAACAAGACGTAATAATAAATGCTAAAGTTGCTTGCATGGCGCGTTGGAAATTACGGTCCGCCAAAAATTTTGAATCTACAATAGCTGCGACGGCCCCAGTTGACGATACATAAAACAAATACCATACCAACAACACAGCAATTATCGAATACCCAAGAACAATACGCCAATTTGCAATGAATCCATTCATAATGGCGCCCGCTAAAAGAAGCGGCAATAGAGCTGAATTTATGCCAGTTGTCTGATCCAAAGCCGAGGCCAAAACTCCCACGAGTAAAACCACAGAATATATAATGGCATAAGCAGTAAAATTTTTTGAAAACCGTAAGGTGTGGATCAATAAAATTATAAATACCGACGCGCTAATAGAGATAGTATGATCCACCGTCCAGCGACCATAAGAAAGGCTCATCGAAATGAAATTAACGACCTGGGAGAGCACAAAACTCCAACCGATCAAATAGACCCCTCTCCCACGCATTAATTCGGCACTTGTAGAGAAAGTATCAAAGCCTAAAAATCGTTCATACTTTTGTATCAATGCAATTAAACGCGCCACACTACCCACTCTTTTATTTACCACTACTTATTAGTGCAAAATGAGTAATTTTTTATTAAATGAAAAGAAAACTTAGCATAAAAAAGCCACCCTTTACCGCTGGGCGCTATTTGACCGCCCTTCGCTCGAGATGGGTTGACGGGCGCGCCGCCCTTATGGGGGACGCCGCCCACCCCATGCTGCCCTTTATCGCGCAAGGCGCAGCCATGGCCGTCGAAGATGCTTGGGTTATCGCCAAGGTTTTGTTAGAGCCGGATACCGACGTTAGCGCCGCTTTACAGGCCTATCAAAACACACGGCTTAAACGCACGCGCTATATTCAGGGCCGCGCCCAAGGCAATGCCAAGACCTTTCATCAACACAGCTTTTTAGGACAGCTCACCACTTACGGCCCAATGTGTTTATTATGCTAAGATACTTCCAGTTGAAGAACCTATTGGTCTAAGAAACTGCGGAGCTTTCTGCTTCGACTAGGATGTTTTAATTTTCTCAAGGCCTTAGCTTCGATTTGCCGAATACGTTCACGGGTAACCGAAAACTGCTGCCCGACTTCCTCTAAGGTATGGTCCGTATTCATCCCAATTCCAAATCGCATCCGCAGCACGCGTTCTTCGCGCGGCGTTAAAGAGGCTAGAACCCGTGTTGTGGTCTCTCGCAGATTTGACTGAATAGCCGCATCAATCGGCAAAATAGCATTACTATCTTCAATAAAATCGCCAAGCTGGCTATCCTCTTCATCACCAATCGGCGTTTCAAGAGAGATAGGTTCTTTGGCAATTTTCATAACCTTGCGTACTTTTTCAAGTGGCATAGACAACTTAGAGGCCAATTCTTCTGGTGTAGGCTCTCTTCCAATTTCATGAAGAATTTGACGGCTTGTTCGCACAATTTTGTTGATCGTCTCAATCATATGCACTGGAATGCGGATGGTTCTAGCTTGATCGGCAATTGACCGTGTTATCGCCTGACGTATCCACCAAGTCGCATAGGTCGAAAACTTATAACCTCGTCGATATTCAAATTTATCAACGGCTTTCATCAAGCCAATATTACCTTCCTGAATAAGGTCTAGAAATTGCAATCCACGGTTTGTATATTTTTTTGCGATAGAAATCACGAGGCGTAGATTAGCTTCAACCATTTCCTTTTTGGCTTGGCGGGCTTCGCGCTCCCCTTTTTGTACGGTTTGTACAATACGGCGAAATTCATCGACTGGCAGCCCTGTTTCTTGAGCTAACTCTCCAATCTCATCACGAATTTTTTCAATCGACGTTCTTTCGCGCTTTGCAAAGCGCGTCCAGGCATCGGATGTACCTTCCATCTCTTCTAACCATTTTGGATTTAGCTCGGACCCCAAATAAGATTTAAGGAACTCCTGACGCGGAACACCATTCCCATCGGCCAATCGCATTAAACGTCCTTCAAGACTAATAAAGCGTTTATTGATGGCATATAGCTGATCAATCAGAGCCTCGATACGGGCATTGTTGAGACGAAGGGATTTGATTTCTTCGATAATTTCAGTTTGAATTTGTTCAAATTCTTCGAACTGCGGGCGGCGCATTTTCTTACCAGACAGACGAGACCGAATAAGCATCTGTTGCAATTTTTGGAACCTTCCAAAATCTTGAGAAATACGGTCCAACTTCGCCATAATATCATCCCGAAGAGCGGCTTCCATATTCGCCATAGAAAGATTAGTTTTGTCTTCCTCTTCATCCTCGTCATCATCAATAGGTTTTTCACCCTCTTTATAATTCCTATTAATTTCGATTTTGGTTTTACCGTTGTCAAATTTTTGAGCAAGGTCTTCCTCGGTAGCTTCCAATTCTCCCTTTTCAATCTTTTCACGGCGAACAGCAGCTTGTGATCGGTCTTCCTGAATGTTCCCGATCGCGCGGTTATAGGTTGTATCGAGATCAATGATGTCGCGAAGAAGAATACGGCCTTCTTCAAGTTCTTCACGCCAGACCATAATCGCTTCAAAAGTTAGGGCCGATTCACACAGACCTTTGATCATTGTGTCGCGGCCAGCTTCGATTCGTTTAGCGATGGCGATTTCGCCTTCTCTAGAAAGAAGTTCAACAACACCCATTTCTCGCAGATACATCCGAACTGGATCGTCGGTTCGATCTAACTCATCTTTAGAGTTGCCCCCTTTAACAGTCGTTGTCTCAGGACGCGCAAGGGTTTTTGACCCATATGTCGGTTCATCTTTTTCATCGATAACCGAAATATTCATCTCGGAGAGCTGCGCTAATGTAATTTCAATATCTTCAGCGGTAATGCCTTCGATTTTGATATGTTTATAAAGCTCTTTGGTTGTAATAAGACCTGACTTCTTCGCGGACGCAATCATCCGTTTTACGTCAATATCATCCATATTTAACCGGTGTGTTAAAACTTTGGGAGCTGCCGGTTCAGTTTCAGAGGCAGCAATAAGAGCATCAGCATCTGCCGAGAGTTCTTCTGGCGTTTTATCTACAGCAGTTTTAGACTTATTGACCCCAGTTTTAGATGCCGCCTTTTTAGTGGGCTTTTTTGTAGCCGTTTTTTTGGCAGACTTTGTTTTAGTGGCAGCTTTGGCCATAAATATTTACTCCGGCAAAAGCCTTGAATACTGCAAGGCCTTTAAAAATACGTTTAGCCCGCCGCTCATATTAAAAATTTGCAAAGCAAAAATTAATAGACCGGAAGGCCGAAATTTAATCTTGCGAGCTTTTTACAGCACGCATCCGACGCTTAAGTGCGTCAGAGTTATCATTGCGGATAGCTTCCGCCATTAAAGATCGTGTGTCCTCGCTCTCATCGTCAGTTTGGTCTTGCCCAGTAAGGGCGGCGGCTTCGTCTTGCCAAAGAGCCGTGCGTGTGTCCAAATCTGCGTCTGCTCCGCCCATGGCCGCTTTGATCAACAAACGGTCACGTGCAAAATCGCGGGAATGTGTACCCAATCCTTCGTCGTCTATATGGGCATTAAGGGAAGACTTTTCAACCGCTTTTGTGACCCGCCAGTATTTTAATAAACTCCGCTGCATCTGAACGCATGACGGGGTCAAAAATTTAAGCTCAAATAAGGTCTCATCCACCCTTGGCAGCAGTTCTGGCCATAGCAAAATAGCCCCTATAAGCTTTTTTTCACGTCCAGCATTGATTGCATCAATTTTCATGGCGGCCTTCATCAAAGGCGAAGCTTTTTTCTTTACGCCGCGGCCTTGCCATTGTCCCTTAGAGCGGGCTCGTCGGCCGTATTCCTGATCGAACCTATCCAGTAAGGCCGTTTGATATTGCGCGCGCACATCCTCATGGGAAATCTCTTGAAGCGCCGCAAAAATACGTGATTTCAATCCGGCCTTGGCTTCAGGCGTCGTTAAAGACTCTTTGCTCACTTCCCTTTGCCATAACATTTCTACCAAGGGCAGAGCGTTATCGAGCACATCCTGCATGGCCGTCTTACCTTTGGCCTTAATTAAATCATCAGGATCCTGTCCTTTAGGTAATAAGGCAAACCGTAAACTTTGACCCGGGCGAATATACGGCAATGCCCGCTCTATCGACCTAAAGGCGGCTCTTTGCCCAGCTTTATCTCCATCAAAGCATAAAACGGGCTCAGGACCCGCACGCCAAAGTAGAGCTAGTTGATCTTCTGTCAACGCGGTTCCCATCGGCGCGACCGCATGTTGAAAGCCAGCGCGAGACAGCGCTATAACATCCATATACCCTTCTGCGACAATCATGCCTCGGGCTGGATTTTGCGGGTTCGCAGTCGCTTTGCGGGCCCGGTGGTAATTATAAAGTAGCTTTCCTTTTTGAAAAATTGGGGTCTCAGGCGAGTTCAGGTATTTAGCCTTGGCATCTTTTTCCATAGCACGTCCGCCAAAGGCGACGAGACGTCCTCGGCTATCGTGTATGGGAAACATGATCCGATTGCGAAACCTGTCCCATGGCTCTCGCCCTTGATCTTCTGGCTCAATAATTAATCCAGCTTCAATCAGCATCCGAGCGGAAGCTCCTTGCTGTGTAAGCTCGTCCTTAAGTGCGGAAAAATGACTTGGTGCAAACCCCATCCCAAAATTAGACGCCGCCGTTTTCGTCAATCCTCTTTTCTTTAAGTAATCTCGAGCCTCACTGCCGACATCTCCGTAAAGAGATTTTTCGAAGAAAATTTGGGCTTGTTCCATCCAGCTTATAGTTTTCTTATTACGCGCAGCGCGGCGCTCCGCATCAGGGTCTACTTTCGGCATTTCCATGCCCGCCATCTCGGCAAGTTTTTCGACAGCTTCAGGGAAAGACAACCCTTCAACTTCCATCAAAAAAGAAATTGCGTCGCCGTGCTTTCCTGATGAAAAACAGTGATAGAACCCTTTCTCATCATTAACAAAAAAGCTTGGCGTTTTTTCATTTGTAAAGGGAGAGAGCCCAGCAAATTCACGGCCTTGTCTCTTTAATTTCACATGACGTCCGACCACATCCGAAGGTCGGACACGGGCCTTTATCTCTTCGAGAAAGGATTCACCAAAACGCATAGCTCCTAATCTAGAGCTTTACGCGCAACAAAGCGAGTCATGGCGTGGAATTAGTTGAGCTTAAGCTGCGTCTTTACAACTGGCAGGCAGAACTTTGTTCCGCCCGGACTGTTTTGCTTTATATAAAGCTGCGTCAGCCCGCTTGAAAACATCTCTTAATTGCTCTCCTTTATGGACCTGAGCTACGCCTGCGCTGGTGGTAATTTTTAAGGCCTGCCCGTCAACATAAATAGGCGTCCCCGCGATCAAAGACCGGATACGGTCTGCCGCAACCACTGCTGCCTCCTTGTCGGTATTTGGCATAGCAATCATAAACTCTTCACCGCCATAACGACTCACAATATCAATAGCGCGCATATTAGTGACAAGCCGCGCGGCGATTTCTTTGAGAATTTGATCTCCCATATCATGGCCTAAAATATCATTGACCCGTTTAAAGTGATCAATATCAAAGACTATGATAGAAAAAGCTTCATCATTATCATCTAGAGACTCAAATAGCGGCTCAATCGCTCGATCAAAAAACCGTCGGTTCCCTAACCCTGTTAAGGGGTCTGAAACAACCAATTCAAGGTTATCGTTAAAGTTCTCTCTGAGACTATCTGAATAAAATTTACGGCGCAACAATGTGTTTACGCGGGCCTGCATTTCCTGTTTTTCAATGGGCCGCATCAGCGTATCATTTATGCCAATTTCATAGGCTCTGACTAATCGCGTCTCATCTTCTGGATCGCCGATCACTAATATAGGAATATCCCGCGACTCTTCATTGAAACGTAAGCTCGCACAAACTCGCAACCCATCAAAATTAGTTGATACTAAGCTGACAATAATAAGATCCGTTCCAGAATTCACCATTTTAATGGCGCGGCCTGGGTCAGATTCAATCGTCACCTTGTGTATTTTGCGAAGAGGTTCACTAATTTTTTGTCCCCGCAATTCCTGGTCTTCAATAAGAAGTATTCGTCCTGAACGCTTATCAATTCTTTCCAATAAAGGCCGAGAATTTGCATGTGTGTGACCCGTATGACTTAACAATTGATCTGTGACCATCTTAAGCCGCAATAATGACTTCACGCGGGCCATGAGATTAAAATCATCAATAGGTTTAGTGATGAAATCGTCCGCTCCTGCTTCTAATCCGGCAATTCGATCTTTTGTTTCCTCAAGGGCGGTAACCATAATCACAGGAATATGCCACGTTTGCGGATTTTCTTTGAGTTTCGCACAGGCTTCAAAACCATTCATACCAGGCATCATGGCATCCATCAAAATGAGGTCGAGTTTTTCTTTACCCGCAATTTCTAAAGCTTCATAACCGCTGCGGGCGGTCACAACGTCATAATACTCTGCTTGGAGTTTCACTTCCAACAAGTGAATATTGGGCGCCAAATCATCAACGACGAGGATACGAGCGGACATTGTTTTGCCCCTTATGCCGCTTCGGCGTATTTCCGAACGGTCGCTAAGAAAGATGAAACTGTGATGGGTTTCGCAATATAAGCTTCACATCCACCATCACGGATCCGTTTTTCATCACCTTTCATGGCAAAAGCCGTGACCGCAACGACTGGAATGTCAGACAAACCGTCATCATCTTTGAGCCATTTCGTGACTTCCAATCCAGAAACTTCGGGAAGTTGAATATCCATGAGAATCAAATCAGGTTGAAATGCCTTAGCAATGCTTATGGCTTTTAACCCTTCGCGTGTTTGGCGCGTTTCATAACCATGGGCATCTAGAAGGTCAGCGAATAATTTCATATTCAGCTCGTTATCTTCAACAATAAGGACTTTTTTCGGCATGATTTTCAACATATTTCCAGTTCACCAATTGCAGGACGCGATTACCCGCTGTTATATTTTTTTCTATTATTGCCCATCCTATGGCAGAATATCATTAATCAACGGTGAGTTTGGTCTTAGGGTTCAATTAACCATAAAGCCTCTTCACACGTCTCGATTAATGGAACATATAAAGAACATAATTTAAGGATTTCTGAATCTGTCTTATACAGAAAACATGACCAAAATATGCCGCGACTGTGGCTCAGTTGTGCTCAAAAACGACTGCCAGGTCTGTCAGTCGTCACGCGTAATTGCTCACGCTGAAATTTTAAGCCTTTCGATTGCGCATGTGGATTGCGATGCTTTTTATTGTTCCGTTGAAAAACGGGATAATCCGGAACTTGCCAATAAACCCGTAATTGTTGGAGGAGGTCAACGCGGCGTTGTCTCCGCAGCCTGCTATCATGCGCGCATTTACGGCGTCCATTCCGCCATGCCGATGTATAAGGCCTTAAAGCTCTGCCCTGATGCTGTGGTGGTCAGAGGAGACATGAGTAAATATGCCCGCGAAGGCGCGAAAATCAGGCATATGATGGAAAATCTCACACCTTTGGTCGAACCTCTATCTATTGACGAAGCCTTTTTAGATTTATCAGGGACGGAGCGAATTCATAATCAGTCCCCCGCTCAAAGTTTAATTAGCTTGCAAAATAAAATTTTGAAAGAGGTTGGTGTCACCGTCTCCGTCGGCCTTTCATACAATAAATTTTTGGCCAAGACAGCCTCGGACCTTGATAAGCCAAATGGTTTTGCCATTATTGGTAAAGCCGAAGCCCTAGACTTTCTTGCTGATAAACCTGTCAGTTTCATATACGGTGTTGGGCCTGCTTTTACCCGAAGCCTCAAGAAAGCTGGCATTCAGACTATTGCTGATGTCAGACGGCAATCTGATAAATCCATGGCCGATAAGTTTGGAGATATGGGATTACATCTGGCAAAACTGGCCCGCGCCGAAGATTACCGGCCTGTAAAATCGACCAGTAAACGAAAATCCGTTTCAGCGGAAAATACATTTAGTAAAGATATTTCCGACATAGAAATTTTGAAAGATAAGCTTTGGCAAGTCTGCCTCAAAACAGCTGACCGAAGCAAAGCTAAAAACTTAGCAGGCAAGGTTGTCACACTTAAATTAAAAACAAAACAATTTGAGACGATTACGCGCAGACGTACCCTGCCTCAACCTATTCAGCTCGCCAACGCTATTTTTAGAACCTGTGAACCGCTTTTAGAAAAAGAAGCCAATGGCCGAAAATTTCGGTTAATTGGCGTGGGCATATCTGGCCTATCAACGCCCATTGGCGATAGCGGAGACCTCTTGGACCCGGGGGCCATAAAACGCGGCATTGCTGAACGCGCAACGGACAAAGCGCGCGCAAAGTTCGGTAAGGACGCGGTCGTTACAGGACGTGGATTTCGCTTAAAGACGAATAAATCAACCAAATCAGCAAAATCGCTGCCCGAAAAAATCAAACCTGACTCACTTGAGAAAACGTGACGGCCGATATCGTTCAATCCAGCCTATCAAGGCAGTGATGACGAAAAGAATAGTCAACATAATCACCCCAGCAATCGCGCCTTGAGGCTGATGCGACGGATCAAAAGTACCGGCCTGAACTTGCAGCGTAACCAAAGTAATCGCGACATAATGCAAACTCGACATAAAAAGCAAAAGGAAGACGGTTGCTAAAACAGTCCAGCTAGGCCCTTTCGTAACTCTGAGCCACCAAGCCAATGCACCGCCCAACAGCAAGACTTCAGCCCAGAAGCTTGGCCATGCATAATCCCATAACGAAAACCCCATCGGATTACTGGCTCCAGGATATAATAGTAGATCCGGGCGATGGACCAGCAAATCGAGCGGCCAATGGCTAAACGCCAATAGCGCAATAACCCAAAACCCGCGCATGCCGCTTTTGGGTTTTAAAGCGTTAAATATCAGCCCCGCGATCAAAGCTATGACAATAGCCCCGATAAGAGAATGAGACCACGGAACGTGAAATACTGGCGCACCACCCACTATAGCCGTACCTTCCAGTCCAAATATTGTCAGCAAGCCTGCGGTGACATCCATAGCTTGGACAGCTAAAAAACCCTGCCACAACTTAATTAAAGGAGCCGCATGACCTCGCTGCGTATCCCAAATCGCTGGCCCGTAATGACCTATAAACATATCACTCCCCTTCTAACTAATCTATTATCGAAAGGCGTAGCTTTCAAAATACTCCCAAATCTCACTTTCATGGCGGCTAGCAGCATTTCGCCATGTAGGCGCTGTTTCCGAGTTCAAAACGGTCCCTTCAGAATTTGTAATAAAGACCGTGGGCGTTCCCACAATTTCCTTGACGCCAAATTTTTGTGCTTGGTCAATATTTCGGTTCTTCTGCCCGACATCGACATAAACAAGCTTGTAATTATTTTGGATTAGATTTTGAAACCGCGGTTTCTCAAAGTGCCCTGCAAGGGCGCGACTATCATGGCACCAATTGGCGCCAAAGACCAATAACCCTCTCTTATTTTCTGCTTTTGCTGCCGCTAAAGTCTGGGCAATATCTGACTTTGCATCCGCTGTTTTGTCATAAGGCGTAGGCTCATTGTGGTTTGCATGAACAGTCTGTGCCTCAAGAGGCTTAAATTGCGTTCTCGCATCTTCGGCGCAACTCGATAAACATATTGAAAAAGCTAAGATGGAAAGACGGATTTTCATAAGCTATATATAACATAGTTTTGCATTGGCGCGATAAGTTTTGTAGGCACCCCTATGTCTCTTCTTGATTTCTTCCGCCGAAAACCGTCCAAAATTTTGCCACCAAAAAAGCCTTTCGCCCAATCAAGGCCCAATCCTGCAACGCAAGGAGCCGAACCAAATATTCGCCGCCATTTTTACAATGAACCCGACTTTCAATGCTATGCTAGCTTCTTTTTTCTATGGGAGGGTTGGATTTCGGCGGGTCACTGCCTAACAGATTCTCAAGACTTGCTCCCGCCCTTTGTTAAAGGGGAGTTAATTTCCTGGCCAGGCGGACTGGACGCCGCGCTTATGGGGTGCCGCCTGCCCGCCAAACGACCCGAAGCCCCAATCATAGGTCAGCGCGTCATTATCAAAGGTTATCCTGCTGGTTCCCGGACCATGGAAACGCGCCGCGGTCATGTCTATATTGAACGAGGTGCGGGTACCGGAACCTGGATTGCGCATATTGAAGACCCCGACGAGCCTGTTGTCACAGGCATGAGCGGGGGCCCTGTTGTCGACGCCGATAGCGGTCGGCCCATAGGCATTGTTATCACCCGCAATAGCCCCGCGGATCTCAACAATGACCGTGACCCCGATGAGAGCTGTGATTTTATTGCCCTCTCAGCGGTCTGGGAGGCCGTAAACCGCGCGCAGAATATCGCCTAAAATAGCTTAGCCGCGGTAATAAGCGCCATAACGATAAGCAAAACAACGCTGAGCAAAAAGAGGCTAAATCTAACCATGACGTTATTTGATGTAATTTGCACAAGGGAATGGATTACCCGAATAATCACAAAACCCCAGGCACAATAAAGGGCGAGCGGCGTAACTTTATCCATCAAGAAAATTGTGAACATCAATGCATAGAAGATCGTCGGACTTTCATGCAGATGGTTGTAATTATCTGCTGCCCAACGCGCGGGGGCAGGCATTTTTTCACCCAGCTTAGGATCATCGATAAAATCTTGCGTGCGTTTCGAAATCGCGTTCATCGCCGGAATACGCCGCTTATACATGACCATCAACATGATTAAGGTCCAGATAATGAGCGCCAAGGCTGGCGTAAGAAAATGTGACATATGATACCCCCTTATTTATATTATGCGCCTACCTTGCTTAAAATAATTGGTCTTAGCAAGTATCATCGGCTAGGCTGCGAAAATGAAACACATTCTCTCGTCAATAATCATCATGACCGCCTTATCCGCCTGCAAGGCTCAAAGCCCATCGGCGCTGAGCCAATTCACGGACACACTCGGCAAACTTTGCGGGCAAGCCTTTGCCGGAAAAATCGTGACAACGGACGCGGCAGATGAGCTGTGGCGCAAAGAAAACATTAAAATGCATGTCAGAGATTGTAGCGATAATGAGATTAAAATCGCGCTCCATGTTGGCGATGATAAATCTCGCACATGGATATTAAGGCAAGAAGATGAAGGCTTTGCGCTGCGCCATGATCACCGCCATGAAGATGGTAGTCCTGACGCTCTGACCTTTTATGGCGGTCATCTGGGTAATATTACGGCAAGCCGCGCGGAGTTTCCCGCCGACCAATCCACCAAAGATCTTTTTGACCGCGAAAACATTCCCGTTTCCAAGGCCAATATTTGGGCTATGGAAGTGCGGCCAGAGGACGGCGTCTTTACCTATGAAATGCGCCGCCCAAACCGGGATTTCAGAATTGAATTTGACACCTCAAATCCAATTGACGCGCCGCCCACACCTTGGGGCTGGTGATTAAGGCCGCTGGTAAAACCCTTCTCTTGAACTTGCTTGCACCGACTTACGCCCGATCGCCGGCCTGGCCGCGGAGATAGCTAATCCAATTTTACGGCCTTTACTGGCGCTGACCCGTCCTGCCCAAGCGTCTGAACCTCCCGCCCGCAAACGCTCGCCAATTTCGCGGTAGACCGCCAATGCTGCGCTAATCGCCCAAGCACATCTAAAGGGGAGTTCTTTGATACCGACTTTGGCGCTTTCATAATATTGCTCAGCAATATCGAGCTGCTCAAGTGCGGCTTTATGGGCGGCAGGCCAATTGTATTTTTGCGTAAGGCTAGCCGCATCAATTGGCGCGCCGTGCTTGTTCAATAAATCCTGGGGGACAAAAACTCTGTCGGCCTCAGCATCATCAATTACGTCCCTCGCTATATTGGTGAGCTGAAAGGCCAGTCCCAAATCAGAGGCGCGGTCAAGCGTGGCCGCATCGCGCACGCCCATAATATTGGCCATCATCACGCCCACAACGCCCGCAACGTGGTAGGAATAATCCAATATGTCATCGACGGTTTCATAGACGCGGTCCTCAGCGTCCATTTCAAATCCTTTGAGCAGTTCAAAGGGATGTTTGTGGTCTATTTGATGTGTTTCAACAACGCGGGCCAAACCTGCAAAAACGGGATTATCCGTCGGTTTACCGGCGAGGGCATTCGCCGTATCCTGACGAAGCCGGTCCAGCCGCTCGCCCTGCCCCGTTTTATAATCCGCGATTTGGCCGTGGCCCATTTCTTGGCCATCTATGACATCATCGCAATATCGGCACCACGCATAAAGCATCGACGCATCATCACGTAGCTCCGGCGGCAAAACGCGGCTGGCCAGAGCAAAAGACTTTGAGCCTTTTTTGATCGAGGCATGTCCGTGGGCGGTAATCGCGTCCATAGCAGAGGACTAGAGTCCGCCTCCAAAATAATCAATTTTGCCTAAGGGCACACTATTATGGCGCAAAATATTATAGGCCGTCGTGCAATGAAAATGCAGATTTGGGAGCGTGAAAGCAGATAAATAAACAATTCCTGTGAATTCAGTATCACCTCTGGGCCCTAATTTGATCGTGAATTTTGCGTCCTCGCGGCCATCCAATTGAACGGGTTTAACCGCCGTGACGTCTTTCTTAGCTTTCGCAATAAGGGCGTATAGTTCTTCAAATGTGCGCTCACTATCATCATAAACGGGCGGGGTTAATCCGGCGATACGGTAAGGGGCCATCTTGGCCAAATCGCAAACCATAAGGGCTTGTTTATAAAGGGGGTGCATATCGGGGGCCAGTCGTGCGTTTAGAAAAACCTCTGGGTCAATCCCGCGCTCCTTGGCATTGGCTTCGCCCTTTTTCAAAATATGTTCAAGATTACCCAAGATTATAGGCAGAGCGCTGATCGCATTAGACATTGATAGTTCAGACATATGGTCTCCTTTAGCTATTACTGGGCCAGCCTTTGGCTTTTAGGCCCGACAAAACTCCGTCAAAATCCTCTTGGATAACGCCAGCCGTAGCCTTGGCGGCGCCAACAACACCCGGAACACCCGCGCCCGGATGGGTGCCGGCCCCCGTAATATACATATTGCCGATAACGTCATCGCGGTTATGCGGGCGAAACCACGCCGATTGGGTCAAGATAGGCTCGACTGAAAAAGCGCTGCCCAAATGGGAGTTCATAATATCGCGGAAGCCAAATGGCGTGAGTGTATGCAGGACCTCGAGATTTTCATTAAGGCCGGGAATGGCGTGCTTTTCAAGGTAATCGAGAATTTTCTGTGTATAGGCCGGGCCAATCTCGTCCCAATTCAAATCAGCATGTCCCAGATGCGGCACAGGGGCGAGGACATAATATGAAGACTTACCCTTTGGCGCCATAGACGTATCGGTTACGCAAGGCGCGTGCATATAAAGCGAGAAGTCATCCGAGAGCTTACCGCCTTTGCCAAATATCTCGGCGATGAGTTCTTTATATCGCGGTCCAAATAAAATGATGTGATGTTTAAGATGCTCTGGCGTTGGGGTTTTCAAGCCAAAATAAATCACAAAGAGCGACATCGAATGGCGTTTTTTCTTCAGTGCTTTGCCATAGGACTGTCCGCGTTTATGACCGCGTAAGAGCTTGGAATAAGTATGCACAACATCGGCGTTAGAGGCGACAAGGTCAGCGCTCATGCTCCAGCCATCTTCGCAGGACACGCCGGTGACGCGGTCACCTTCTGTATGAATATCTGTAACCTCGGCGTTCAGGCGCAGCTCTCCGCCTATATCTTTAAACAAGCTGACGAGTCCCTGAACCAACGCTCCCGTTCCGCCTTTGGCAAACCAGACCCCACCTTTGCGCTCTAAGGCATGGATAAGGGCATAGATTGAACTGGTGGCGAAGGGGTTCCCGCCGACAAGTAAAGATTGAAAGGATAGGAGCTGGCGCGTCTTCTCATCTTTCACAAATTTGGATACCTGCTGATAAACGCTACGGTCAGCGCGTAGGCGGATAAGCTGCGGGGCGGCGGCAAACATTTGGCTCATTTTGAGGAAAGCTGTTGTGCCCAGCTTTTCATAACCTTCTCGGTAAAGCTCTTTGGAATAGGCAAGAAATTTGCGGTAACCCTCAACATCATCAGGATTACGCGCCGCAATTTGCTGCTCTAAAAAGTCCTGATCATTATTATAATCCAAAACCTCCCCGTCTTCCCATTGCAATCGGTAAAACGGATCAACAGGCAAAAGCTGCACATAATCTTCCATGTCACGGCCCGCGAGAGTGAAAAGCTCTTCAAGGCAGTCGGGATCGGTAATGACCGTCGGCCCGCCGTCAAATTTAAAGCCGTCCATCTCATAGACATAGGCCCGCCCGCCCGGCTTATCACGGTTATCAAGTAATGTTGTTTGAAATCCCATAACTTGGAGACGGATGGCGAGCGCAATGCCGCCAAAGCCTGCGCCGACAACAATCGCGCTTGGTTTTTGATCAGATGATTGTGTCACTTACGGGAATCTCTTTTGGCTTTCTCGCGCTTGATAAAAGCTTTTTCCGATAAATTATAGAGCGCCTTTGTCACAGGCACGGGCGGCTTTCCAATAAGGATCCGGGCTTTGTCATACCATTTTAATTCACCAGCATAAAAGCGCTCGATCAGGCCTTGGTTGAGACCATAAAAACGCTGCAGAACGTTATAACGCTCTTCGGGTTTAGCCGCGCGAAACAGCATACGATTTAGGAGGCGGAGGAAGGTTTCTTGTCCTAGATGTTCATCGCGTGAATAACATAAATGCTCTGAAAGCCATGGAGACGAAATATCTTCAATATTACTGGCAATATCTTGTGCAATTAGGTTAGCCAATTTTATGGCTGAGGGGAAACTATATCCCGTCACCGCATGATAAAACCCTCCCCGAATTCCAATTATATCAATTTCACTAAAACCCAATGAACCGACTGCCAAAGTAATCGGTAAAACCCCCTTCTCTTGTCGTACCAATTCATGATTACCCCAGCCTTTCGCGTTAATATAATCATCAATACGGGCGGTGACTTCATTCTCGGATAGCTCCGCCCCGTCGGTATAATAAGTATCCTCAACTAAAATCTCATGCTCGGTAAAGGGCAGGCAATAGACAAAACGATAGCCGCCAAGCTGCTCAACCGTTGCGTCCATAATAATCGGGTGTTTGAGACCGTGGGGTTCTGTCGTACGAATGGTACGGCCAACAAATTTCTGATAGCCTAAAAAGACATTATCATTAGGCTCAAAGCCGCGCGCATCAAGCACACAATTGGCTGATAATTTTTGTCCATCTTCTAAAACGACGTGATCGGAGCGTAGCTCACTCACGCGCGTTTTAAGTAGGGTCTTTAATCGCCCGCTCTCAATATGGGGCTCCACGCAGGCCCTCAAACTCTCGCTATTACCCGTACAATAAGGAATTTCCAATGTGCGCTCCCGCTTTGGGAACCTCACATCATATCGGTCCCACTGATAGGCAATGAAAGGTTTTATCCACTCGCGCAGGCTCTCATCCACATCGGTCAGATTAAACGACCATGTATGGTCTCCAGCAATCTTATCAGCGGCCTCAATCACCAAAACCCCCAAATCAGGATTAACGTCCAGACAGCGCCACGCCGTCAGCAGACCTGACAAGCCTGCCCCGACGATAATCATATCAGCGTCATATTCAGATATATAATCCTCCAAAATATTTCCAGTTAAGGCGACTCAAAAATTGCAATATGCAAATCTTTGAAACGACCATCAACTTCAAGATGTTGTGATCTGCCCATCGCGTGTCGCTATCACATATTTCAAGACAAATATGAAAAAAAAACGCGTCTAAACTTCAATAAATCGATGTTTTTTATGCCATTAATATACCGTTAATATTAAATTTGTTTATAATGGAGACTAACGAAATATGTAGCTAAACGACCCCTAATTTAAAAAAATAAAAACAATAGGTTAAATAAAAACAATAAAACATCAGGTTTCGATCACCCTCTTTTGTCATTTACTCGGTATATCGGTATCCTATCGTAAGATAGGAGGGCGAGTAGCAAAGTTGTCCCACATCAACTAGCTGCTCGCCCAATTTCAATCTCAACGTTTTTATTTTTCTGATTGGTATTTGATATCAGGCTGATAATTTTCATCATGCTTAGCCAGAACTTTATCAGCTAAAAATGAAGCATCACTCACCATCTGCCCTGTAATGACAACCCCTTGACCCTCACGAAACAGGTCAGGAAGAACACCCGTATAGCTAACCATTATCGGCGTCACCATTTCGCGCTCAAAATCCTTAATTTTGAACACTGTTGTCAGATTATCATCACGGATAACGCTGTTATCTACAACCAGACCTCCAATATTAAAAATCTGGGACGATGGTAAGAACCCCTCACCCATAACATCACTCGGGTTATAGAAAAACTGAGTATTGTCTTTTAGGGCTGACAATAAGAGGAATACGCCGCCTAATAACAAAACTCCAAAGCCTATAATCAATCCAAAGCGTCGTCTTTGATGCGGAGGGGTCATATAACATTCCTATTGAAAGACTAATATGGATGACACATAACTCGAATTTATGGCTGAGTACAGCAAACAAACTAATGCGCCATTTGGCGACGTAAGGATTTCGATTGAAAACCTTACCATGTTCCGGGGCGAACGTACTTTATTTTCTGATGTCTCCGCATCCATAAAAAATGGAGATGTCTTATGGATACGCGGCGATAACGGCATCGGAAAAACAACGCTTTTAAGAGCCCTATCTGGCCTGCTTTCCACTGATGAGGGACGTATTAAATGGAACTTAGATCAACAAGACTGTTCCCCTGGTGACGTCATAGCTTACCAGCCTCACCAAAGCTACGCCAAAGGCGTTTTGAGCGCAGTAGAAGACCTCGCATTTTGGTCTAAACTGCATAAAAATAGACATCCTCTGAAAAGCGTTTTGGAAATGGTCGGGCTGGGCGGACAAACCGGCGTTCGGACTGCTAAACTCTCAGCGGGTCAAAAACGGCGGCTGGCCTTTGCAAAATTAATTATCAGCGATAAACCGGTTTGGATATTAGATGAGCCAGCCGCGGCTCTTGATAAAACGGGGGTCGCTCTCATCGATAGTCTTGTAACACGACACATTTCTCGGGGCGGCGCCACTATAATTGCCTCACATGGAAAACCGCGTTCATTATCACAATCTACGCGTTTGTTAACGCTGAGTGAGTGACTTTATGATTGCTATTATTCAGCGTGATATAACACTCGCAATACGGTCTGGCGGTACCTGGTTATTTGGGCTGTTTTTCTTCGCGGTTTTTATTGCTCTTTGCGCGATAGCTCTCGGCGGGTCGTTTGAGATGATACGCCCTTTAGCGCCAGCGATTATTTGGCTCTCTCTTGTTTTCGCGGCGATGCTCTCATTTTCTTCAATTTTCCAAGATGATTTCCTTGATGGCAATCTTGCTCAGTTTAAAATTTCAGGTCAAAATTTAATGAGTTTATGCGTGGCTAAAACCATAAGCTTTTTCCTGATTTCAATCTCCCCTCTTTTGCTTGCAACCCCCATTTCTGCCTTAATCTTGGATATGCAGACACCCGTCGTCATTGCGACACTATTATCAATTGGTTTCGCCGCTCCCGCTCTATCAGTTTACGGAGTCTTCTCAGGGGCTTTATTGGCGGGGCGGCGAGGCGGAGGGTTTTTAATTGTCCTCATAACCACGCCATTTCTTATACCATTGTTTATTTTCGGCATTGAGGCCATTAACGGTTATAAAGAGGCTGGACTTTTGACATTAGAATATCGTGTGCTACTGGGTTTGAGCATGATTTCCACTGCAGTGGGTTTACCGGCCGCAAGCGCGGCGTTAAAAGCAAATCTCGAATAATGATTACATACCTTGCAAATCCCATCCGTTTTTTAAAATTCGCCAAAGTGGCAACGCCCTTATTTGGATGGCTGTCAGCCGGCGCTTTATTGTGGGGATTATATCTGGCCTTAATTGCCTCTCCGCCCGCCATAGAGCATGGTCACGCCGTGCGAATGATGTATGTCCATGTTCCTGCAGCCTGGTGTGCCATGATGGCTTATACGACGCTGGCAATCGCGAGCCTTGTTAGTTTCATATGGCGTCACCCTATTGCCGATAGCGCGGCTAAGAGTTTCGCTTTGCCCGGAGCGGCATTCACTTTTTTAGCGCTCATCACAGGTAGCATGTGGGGCAAGCCTGCTTGGGGCACATGGTGGCAATGGGATGGCCGTATGACATCCGTGCTAATCCTGCTCTTCATTTATTTGGGATACTTATCAATCTGGTCGGTCATCGCCGACCGTAAAAAAGCAGCCCGCATTGCGAGTATTCTCGCCATGGTGGGTTACATCAATATTCCGATTATTAAATTTTCTGTCGATTGGTGGAACACATTGCATCAACCCGCAAGCCTCTCAACACCCGGGGCGCCTGGAATGCCGCCAGAAATATTGTGGCCCCTCATGGTGATGATGCTTGCTTATTCCCTATTATTTGGATGGCTCTCTTTACGCGGCATAGAAGCTGATATTATCAGGACCCGAAATATGCGAATTAATAAACCTGCCGGCGCCGTCGCTATAATTGAAACCCTCTAACGAGAGAAACGTCTATGTTAGATTTTGGAAAACATGCCATCTATATCTGGGTTTGCTACGGAGTCAGCGCCCTAACACTCGGTCTCTTGGTTGTAAGAGCTTGGCGAAGTCCAAAACAGTAATGCACGAAGCGAACCTTATAGATATTACCTTTCTGGGAAACACCCCATATGAACGACTCAAGGCATTAATGCAGCGCCTACGTCGAGACTGTCCTTGGGACAGTCAGCAGACCTTTCAAACCATTGCCCACTACACAATTGAAGAAGCCTATGAAGTATCTGACGCAATTGACCGTGCCGATATGAAGGGGCTCAGAGAAGAGTTAGGAGACCTTCTCTTTCAAGTCTTATTCCATACGCAAATGGCCTCAGAAGAACGAGGTGGATATGATCTCGATGATGTCAGCGATAATTTGGTCCGCAAAATGGTAGACCGACATCCTCATGTGTTTCCAAACACTGTGAAAGACTCCAATATCATAAATGACAAAGGCCCGCAAAAATCATGGGAAACCATAAAAGCCGAGGAACGAAAAGCCAAAGGTCAAGTTGGGATACTCGATGACATCGCGCTTGCGCTTCCTGCCTTAATGCGCGCCGAAAAACTTCAGAAACGCGCTGCTAGCGTTGGGTTTGATTGGCCTGATTTAACCGGCGTCTTTGATAAAATTTCCGAAGAAACACATGAAGTCACTGACGCCATAAAATCTCAAGACCAAGACGCTATAGAAGACGAAATTGGGGACCTCTTATTTGCCGTCACAAACCTTGCCCGCAAAACCGGAGTTAACCCTGAAAAAGCACTACGCAGAACAAATACAAAATTCTCAAATCGGTTTCATTATATTGAAACCACGGCCAAGAATAATGGCCAAACTGTGGATGAGATGAATTTAGACGAAATGGAAACGCTTTGGCGAAAAGCGAAATCCGAATAAGCCCTATGAAGAACTTACCAAATCACGGTGTTTGGCGCGTAATTTACCAGCATCTGCTTCAGATAACCTGACATCCATTTCACAGGTACCATTCTTACGCGTTGACTCTTTAATAACATGTCCATTTTTGTGGAGCCATGCGCGAACATCATATTGTTGCGGCGGAATATCCACATGCAGAACCTCATCACCCGCCGTCAAAGTGGACTCAATACCAAGCAATAGCCTATCAAGCCCATCCTTAGTGTGGCAACTCACAGGAAAAGCAGCCATCATATCCTTTAATTCATAAGAGGCCTGAGCACGCTCATCTAAATGCTGAATCTCATTCTCCGTAAGCTGGTCGGTTTTATTCCAAACCTCTATGATATCCTGACCATGCTCGGGTCCCGCCTCAATTTGATCTAGAACTTGCATCACCTCTTCTCGCCGGCGATCTGTCAACGGGTCTGAGATATCTCGAACATGAATAAGCAGATCAGCTTCTTTCACCTCTTCAAGTGTCGCCCGAAAAGCATCTATGAGATCGGTGGGCAAATCGGAAATAAAGCCCACCGTATCAGACAAAACAACAGGCTGTCCGCTGGGCAGCAACAAGACACGGTGCGTTGTATCCAGCGTTGCAAATAACATATCCTTAGCAAATACGCCGCCTTGAGTGAGCAGATTAAACAAGGTCGATTTACCAGCGTTCGTATAACCGACCAAAGCCGCCACGCGCTCGGGGGCGCGTTGTCTTTTCTGACGCTGCAAGCCACGCGTTCGCCGTACCTGATTTAACTGCCTTTTTAGCTTTGCAATTTTATCATTTAGGACCCGGCGGTCACTTTCGATTTGTGTTTCTCCGGGTCCGGCTACCGTCCCTGTTCCGCCACGCTGGCGCTCCAAATGAGTCCAAGTTCTAACTAGACGAGAACGCTCATAACCCAAGCGCGCTAACTCGACCTGAAGCTTACCTTCCTTAGTCGCTGCCCGCAGACCAAAAATTTCTAAAATCAACCCAGTACGGTCAATTACTTTTGCCTTCCAAATACGTTCTAGGTTGCGTTGCTGGACAGGCGTGAGCGCGGCATTTATGATTACGATGCTGACGTCATGCGCCCTCACCTCGCTCGCGATGTTTTCGATTTGCCCGGACCCTAGAAAATTCGCAACTTTTAAATCTCGAATAGGAACAATGCGCGATATTTTAGTATCAACCCCTAATGCCTCAGCTAGACCTATCGCTTCTGTAAGATCATATTCCGCATTATCGGCGCGCGCATTACTAAAACGCGGATGAATAATAGCCGCTTTTTCAACGGGGGTCTGAACTGAAATCATAAACGAGTGCGCCCAATGCGCCCAAAGTGAGGCAAATTAATCTTCAACATCCTCTGCATCAAACATTTGAACATGTCCTGACGGCATAATTGTAGATATCGCATGCTTATAGACGAGCTGAATTTGTCCCTCACGGCGTAACAATACGCAAAAATTATCAAACCAAGTCACCACGCCCTGTAGCTTCACGCCATTAACGAGAAAAATCGTTAACGGCATCTTCGACTTTCGGACTGAATTTAAAAATGTATCCTGAAGGTTTTGTTTCTTGTCACCAGACATAGCGTATCCCTTACTTATAATTTGTTTTATACGATTCGTTGATCGCAACCCACGAGACTTAATAGTAAAATACTCTACGCGATGGCAAGCCCAATTTTCATAATATACTGACTATTTGCAGTCCTTTAGCGCTTATCTCTGCCAAAAAGACGGGGCAAAAATGACTAGTACTGCCAAGACTTCAACGCGGCCGATAAGCATAATAATAGAAGAGATCAGTTTTTGAACATTATTAAAGCCAGCATAAGTCAAACCACTCTCTGGAAATGAGTAATCCAATAAAGGCCCCATATTTGAAAGAGAGGCGGCACCTGTAACTACGGCATCTTCAAACACCATGCCTGTTGCCCCTAGAGATAAAATTGATAGTCCAAAAAATAGCGTATACCCAAAGAAATACATCCAAATCGATAAAAATGAGCGGTCGGGAATATGTTCTCCGTTAAAGGTGACGGGGATAAGCCGAGATGGATGTGTCAAACGCCCCAAATCAGTGGATAAATGTTTGAACAGTAGCAATAATCGAATAATTTTTACGCCGCCTGCCGTAGATAAAGCCGACCCGCCAATAAGTGCGAGAGCTATAAGAATAGCGGAGGGCAACATCTCCAGACCAATAACATCATAATTAAAGCCAGCTGAACTTGCAAAAAACATAGATTCTATTAAAATGGTAAAAAGCTGCGACGGACCGATGAGCGCTAGCCCAGCAATAAAAACAGCACCAATGAGAACGAAAATTCCGCGGCTCTCGACATTTTGAAATAAGGACAGACAGCTCTGCCAACGCCGCAAACGAATACAATCCCATATTAGAGCAATATTCATTGCCCCTAAAACAGCAAATAAAGCCAAGATAAAGGCGCTCACCCGGCCTACATATTGGCTCATATTGCCTGAAAACGGCATCAACCCGCCCGTCGAAACGCCGCTAAGCGACAGGCATAAAGCCGAAAAAATGTCCGTGCCCGTCAAAGACAGAAAAGCAAAACAAGCAAAGGCTAAAAGGACGTAGACCCCTATAACAATCCGCCCAATCGACAGAAGACGGGTAAATAGATCCTCCTTATCAAGCGTAAATAATAAGGACCTATGAACCCCTGTGCCAGATAGGTTTAAAGCCGCCAGAACCACGATGGCAAAGGTTGCCACGCAAACCCCGCCAAACCATTGAATTAATGAGCGCCAAAGTAATAATGACTGCGGGATATTGTCAGGATCTAACGCGCTCGCACCTGTTGTTGTAAACGCGGATACCGCCTCAAAATATGCAGAAATAAAATTCGGAGACACTCCCAGGGCCAGATAGGGTAAAGCCATTATAAACGGCATCTTTATCCAAAACAGTAAGAGGAATAACATGGCATCAGCAATCGATTCTTGCGCTGGCGTATTATGTGTTGTCGCAATTAAAATCACGCCAAACACACCAATACCCATCGTCAGCGCAGACAGTGTCATGGCGGAAGGAATATCAAGCATCGTTAACGACGAAATCGCAGCGATTATCATCAAGACTGCACAAATGACGCAACTATTCCCGAGCCAATGGATGATGCGGGTAAACTCCATTAGAAATAATCCGAACTAACCCTGAACATTTGCTCTATATCTTTCAAGGCGCTCTTTTCTGAAAGTAAGATGATGTGGTCACCTTGTTTAATGATAGTATTTTGATCAGGGAAATGTACTTGACCTTTTTGTACAATCGCGCCGATGGCAATGCCATCTATCATAGCGGCTTCACCAACGGTCTTCCCCGCCAAAGGTGAGGTATCAAGAACTTCACCCTCCATAACTTCGGCGCTCCCATTTTCTAATGAGTAAACATCCAAAATCCGGCCTCGCCTCATATGTCGTAATATAGATGATATCGTACTGGCCCGCGGGTCAATAATCATATCAATGCCCAGCTCACTTTGCATATCTTGCATTGAGACTTCGTTGATAAGGCTAATTGTATGTCCTGCACCTAATTTTTTCGCCAGTACCGCAGAGAGAACATTAGTCTTGTCGTCATTTGTCAGGCAAATCACCATCTCGGATTTAGCCACACCCGCTTCTTCCTGAATTGCCGCGTCCATAGCGTCGCCATTTAAAATAACCGTTCGTTTTAGCTCCGCAGCGGCCCTCTCAGCTTGGGCCTTATTTTTTTCAATAACCCGTACCCGAATGCCTGCTATGCTTTCAAGCTCATTAGCCACATAGGCACCAATATTTCCCCCTCCAACAATCACGATATGACGTGCCTTATTTTCTCTATTACCAACAATTTCAAGCAACCGGGTTGCGTGATCAGAACGTGTAATAAAATAGGCGTCATCACCGACGTTTAGTGGGTCAGAAGGGACGGGCGCAAAAATTTCGCCGTCACGTTTAATTCCGACAACCGCCGCATGAAGCCCGGAAAATAGATCTGGAATTTGCTTCATTGGCGTATCGATAATGGGACAATCCTCGTCAATTCGAACGCCTATCATCTGCACCCGGCCCTCAGAAAAGCCCACGACATCAAAAGCCCCAGGCGTATTCAAGCGGCGCAGGATCGCTTTACCGATTTCAATTTCTGGAGAAATGATAATATCAATTGGCATATTCTCTCGGCTGTAAAGATCATTATATTCACTTTGCAAATAACTCTGAGCCCGTACGCGCGCGACTTTAGTGGGAACAGCAAACAATGAATGTGCGACTTGGCAGGCCATCATATTGACCTCATCGGAATAGGTAACAGCGATAATCATATCGGCATTATCGATACCAGCTTTTTTTAATATTTCAGGATGAGACCCATGCCCAACAACACCCCGAACATCTAATTCAGTGGTAATCTGCCGAATAAGGTCAGCTGAGAGATCAACGACCGTTACGGTATTATTTTCGCTGGATAGACGGGTGGCCAAACCATAACCTACACGCCCTGCACCGCAGATAATAACACGCATTGCCTCAAATTTCCTCGTTTATTAGTCTCGACTATTCGCGATTAACCCTAAAGATTTGAGTTTACGATGCAAGGCCGAACGCTCCATTCCGACGAAGCTTGCCGTCCGTGAAATATTCCCGCCAAAACGCTCGATTTGAGCTTGTAAATATTCGCGCTCAAAATGTTTACGTGCGTCTCTCAAAGGTAAAGCAATCATTTTTTCGTTTTCATTAGCGCCTTGTGCTTTGCGCACGACTGAAACTTCGGGCGGAAGGGTCTCCAATGTGATGGGTTGCTGCGGCTCGCCTGTTGCCAAAATCAATAACCGCTCTACATTATTGCGGAGCTGACGAACATTGCCTGGCCAGTTATGTGCTTGGAGCGCGGCCATCGCATCACCTCCAATTTTTCGCGCTGGAAGCCCTGTGGACGCGGCCAATTGCTCAATAAAATACTCAACCAACTCTGGGATATCCTCGCGCCGGTCCGTGAGTGCAGGCGCCTCTAAGGGCATCACATTGAGGCGGTGATAAAGATCCTCTCTAAATCGCCCCAATGACACATCTTTAGATAAATCTCGCGATGTTGAGGTAATAACGCGCACGTCAACCTGCACATCATCCTGCCCGCCCAGCCGGCGAAATCTTTGCTCGACAAGCAAGCGCAATAATTTGCCCTGTGTTTCTAATGGCATGTCCGCAACTTCATCGAGATAAAGCGTGCCATTATGAGCGCGCTCAAGCAATCCGACTTTCGCGGGAGTACCATCCTCATGCTCAATCCCAAAAAGCTCTTCTTCAACGCGCTCTGGTACCATTGAAGCTGCGTTCACAGCCTTAAAAGGGCCTTTTGCGCGACCAGAGTTATTATGCAAAAGACGCGCTATGAGTTCCTTACCCGCCCCAGAAGGACCCGTGATGAGAACACGGCTATTGGTTGGAGCGACTTTAGAAATTTTCTGGCGTAATTGTAGGATGTGCGGTGAGGTCCCCACCAACTTATCATCCGACGGAGTCTTACCTTTAAGCTCTTCATTTTCTTGTCTTAAACGAGAGTTTTCTAACGCGTGGCTGACTGTTACCAGCAATTTATCAGCCTTAAACGGTTTAACAATGTAATCGTAAGCACCTTTGCGTATTGCAGAAACCGCGGTCTCCACAGTGCCATGACCACTTATAATTATAACAGGCAAGTTGGGATAAACAATTTTCAAATTATCAAGCAATTCAATCCCGTCCATTGAGCTACCTTTAAGCCAAACATCCAGAACAATAAGTGAAGGCTGACGGGCTTTAACGGCGACCAAAGCCTCGTCACTGGTTGAAGACTGCCTGACTTCATAGCCTTCATCAGCCAATATCCCTGATATCATTTCACGGATATCACCTTCATCTTCTACGATGAGAATATCATATTTCATTATAAGCCTTATCTACGGACGGGTCCGCGAATTGCGAGGTTAAGTTTTGAGTGTCCAATGCGTGAGTAGCAAGCTCACCTTGCGGCAAATTGAGTATAATGACGGCGCCTTGATTTCCATCATCTCTATCGTGCAGGCTCAACCCACCGCCGTGATCCGCCGCAATACGCATAACAATGGCTAAACCAAGTCCCGTGCCGCTATCGCGCGTTGTTACATAAGGCTCCAAAAGTCGTTCTTTATCTGGAACAGGCCACCCCATACCGTTATCGGAAATCAAGATTTCAATCTTATCGTTATTGACGGATAAAATAGTTTTTATAATCCCCACATGTTCATCTTCCCCAAGCTCATTGACACGCCGCAAAACGGATTCAGCGGCATTTTTATAGATATTAGTGAGTGCCTGATTGATCAGTCTCTTATCACACATAACAAGGGTGTCTTGTAAAAGGTGATTATCCAGAGCAAAATCAATATCCGGAAAGGCGACCCCCTGGGCGAAAAGAATGTCCTCAACCAGTTTATAAAACGGAACCGGCGCAAAACTTGGGGCCGGCATCCGCGCAAATGCAGAAAACTCATTGACCATTTGTTCAAGGGACTCAACTTGACGTATAATAGTCTGAGTACAATTTTCAAATACTTCGGGGTCGGTACTGATTTCTTTGCTGTATTTTCGCAAAAGGCGCTCTGCTGATAGTTGAATGGGCGTGAGCGGGTTTTTAATCTCATGGGCGATACGGCGAGCGACTTCACGCCAAGCGGAATGTCTCTGAGCAGAAACAAGACGCGTCATGTCGTCGAAGGTCAAAACCCAGCCCGTATCATTGCGCATGCCTTGATAGGCCGAAACACGTAGGTCAAAATTTCGAATACCGTTATCGGTTTGAAAATTTACCTGATCTTCAGCGGTACTTAGAATACTCTCCCGCGCTTTTTTAAAGGCGGGCGCAAATTCAAATAAAACATCCTCAATCGGATAACCTAAGAAGGCCTCTTCATCAGCTCCGAGCAATAAACTCGCTGATTGGTTCATAAGTGTAATGCGGCCAGATTGAGTCAATCCAATAACACCTGCCCTCACACCCGATAACACCGCTTCCGAAAATTGTCGTCTCTGTTCCGATATATCGTGCTCTTTGACAAGTTCAGCGCGCTGTGAATTAAGTTGGTTCGTCATCCGGTTAAAGGCACTACCAAGATCAGACATTTCGCCCCAATCTTTACCCACGTTTACCCGGGCATCCATATCGCCTGCGCGAATACGTTCTGCTGCATTAATCAAGCGGCCCAAGGGATTAATAATTCTATTGGCAACACCAATTCCCAACCACACGGCGGCAAATAAAATAAGCAATGCCGTTTGAATAAAGGCCAATAGAAAGATGCGGCCCATCAAGCTTTGGTTATTGGCAAACTTATCGATTGCGCGCGTCGCATCTGCGATACCCGTCAAGCTTGATAAAATCGGGCTTTCCGACTGCAAAAGTTGTCCAACATAGAGATAGGTTTGATCGTAATTTTCTAATTTCGTGACCGCGATGAGATAATCCAAGTCATCCCGTCGCTGAAAGGCAATTTCACCCTCCTCTAAACCGTCAAATACTGCAGGCAGAGGAATTTCAAATAACGGCGCAGACGGGCTTTCCACCCGGGTTAAAACATAGCCGTCGTCTTTCATGATATATACGGCGTCTAAATCTCGTACGCGAGACATAACCTGAAGGTCCGCCGTATAAGAAATTCTCGATTTTATAACAGCGGGCCGCCGATTAAGCTCTAATTTAACAGTCCTGACAGCGCGGCCAAGTTCGGACATTTCTTGTTCGACATAATCGCCTAAAATAGTCCGCGCCGATTCAATATTACTGCGCACATTAGACCCAAAGAGATCATTGATATTTTGAGTAATCAAAGAAGTTGAAAAGGCACCAACGATAACAGCAGGTGTCAAAGCGGCCAAACTGAAGATAATGACAAAGCGACGATGAAGTAATGGCGCTGATTGACGGGTAGAGCTTGCAAATAAAGCGGACCAAGTTCGATACCCCAAATATCCGCCAAGTATGGCGATAAGGGCCATATTGAACATCAAAATTGAGAGCGCGTTGGCTGAGCGTGTTGGGTCATCAGAGAACGAAAACAATGTCCCAATTATTGTCAAAGAAATGGCCGTTACAAACCCGATAATAAAAACAGCCGACCGCACGATTTGAGGCCCGCGTCTCAGGCGCGGTATGGCCTGCGCCGTCTCCATAGCTATCGGTTTTTGCTGGTTCATAAACCAACCTAATTCACGCGAAACCCGCCCTTACTGTCGCTCTAATATCGCAGTGTTGCAAAAAATCAACACATTTGGGGTCC
This sequence comes from uncultured Hellea sp., assembly GCA_964463835.1. Taxonomy (GTDB): domain Bacteria; phylum Pseudomonadota; class Alphaproteobacteria; order Caulobacterales; family Maricaulaceae; genus Hellea. The sequence goes on along the minus strand of CAYXEB010000003.1, from coordinate 17,230 downwards.
ATAGCTGCATCTATTTCGCCTTAGCTAATATCTAAGGTTTTTAATCGTGTACGTAAGGTATTTCGGTGAATGCCCAATTTATCCGCAGCTTTCGCACGATTCCCACCCGTTAAGCGCAGTGCTTCCACTATTAAAGGCCGCTCTACCCAGGCTAAAGCCGTTTGATAGGACGAGTCAGCCTCATTTTCAGATTCTGAATTAAGCAAATGCCTACAGGCTAGCTCCAACTGGGTTTCCATATTCATTTGAGCCTCTGAATCCCGTTCGCTCATAATGTCTTTTGAAAACTCTAGCAAAACCATATCCGCAGTAATGACGTCATCTGAATACAAAACCGCCAAACGCCGGACCAAGTTTTCAAGTTCCCTAACATTTCCAGTCCATTTATGGCGGTGCAATATGTCCAGCGCCTCGGTTTCAAAACGCCGGTTCCCCCCCGATGAGGTATTTGAGAGAAAGTTCTCGGCCAGTTCATAGATATCTTTGTCTCTCGCGGATAAAAGCGGAATTCTTATTTCCGCGACATTAATCCGGAACAATAGATCATCACGGAATTTGCCATCGACAGCTAATTTTCTGAGGTCTTTGCGCGTGGCAGATAAAACCCGCGGCCTATCAACGGGCGCAATTCGTTCTGACTCCGTCATAACCGCCAATAAACGTTCTTGCTGCTGCATTGAAAGCTCGGCGATTTCATCGATATAGATATCGCCACCATTGACCTTTTGAAGTGTCAAAGAGGTATTTTCAAAATCTGTCGTACGCAAAAAAGGTCTCTCTTTGCGCCCGCCCCCATCATGGATGAGTTTTGCAACCAAATCTTTCCCCGTTCCAACCGCCCCTTGTATCAAAACAGGTAAGTCCCCTGAAGCAAAACGCGAAACCGCGCGATAGACAGGCTGCATAGCAGGGCTGCGGCCTATCATGGGAAGTTTACCAAGCTCAGGACTAACTTTATTACGACGTGGATTGACGCTTTGCCCCGCGCGCCGCACCGCTTCTGTTACGTCCTCTAAATCGAAAGGTTTGGGGACATATTCAAAGACCTTATGACGTCCAGATTTAAGCGCCGTATTGACTGTGTTATTCGCGCTTATAATGATCACGGGCATATTTGGGCGCGCCTTACTTAATTCAGGTAATTTTTCGAAGACTTCTCGCCCGCCCATCATTACATCCGTTAAAACAATGTCGCCTTGTCCCGACTGGGCCCATTTAACCAAAGTTTCGGCATTATCCGTCGCTTTTACATTATGGCCCACTCTCGATAGGGCCTTGGATAAAACAAGGCGCACGCTGTCATCATCGTCAGCTAAAAGAACTTCATATTTCATGATTGGTCTCCATCATTTTCAGTCTCAGGAATGGGAAGCAATAGCGAAAAAGTTGTTCGCCCCGGAATTGAATCCACTTCAACAATGCCTCCATGGGCGCTGGCGACTTTAGACACGAGCGCTAAGCCTAAGCCCTGCCCTTCGGGTTTACTCGTAACAAAAGGCTGGAAAAGTTGCGCTTTAATATCATCTGCTACGCCCGGGCCATTATCGATAATACGGATTTCAATCGGGAGGTTCTGAGACGCGCTTTCGCTCAATTTTGAAACTCCGCTACGAAATCGGGTTTCTAAAATAATTTCACCTTTTTTCCCGTGACCAGAAATAGCTTCGCCCGCGTTTTTGATAATATTCAACAATGCCTGCATCAACGTATCCGCATCCCCTTTAGCGTGAGGCAAAGAGGGGTCATAGCGCTCGGTAAAGACTAAGTCAGGACTAGCCGATTGAATAATACGGCGCGCGCGGCGTAGTAATTCATGAATATTTACACGGTCCACATTATCAGGATCTTGATCGCCAAGCGTTTCCATACGGTCTGCAAGGCGTCTTATCCGGTCAATTTCAGAACTAATTAAGTCCAGAAGGGTCTGACCTTCCTCCGTTTCAACATCGTCCCTTAAAAGCTGCGCCGCGCCTTTAATCCCGGCCAGTGGGTTTTTAAGCTCATGGGCTATCATGCGTCCCATGCCGGACACCAATTGACCGCCAACTCCGCTTTCGCGCGGCTGCGGACCTGCAAACCACAGACTAAGCCCAATTCCGTTTTCTGTGGGATATGCCGTCAGATGACAAAGCTCTTGCTCTTTATCGGCTCGCCCTAGCGGGCAATCTCGCATTGTCAGAGGGGAGTGTGCGTCCGCGCATTTATAGATGATTTGCTGCGCGTCGGCGTCGACTGAAAATAGTTCCCACGGCGTTTTGCCAATCAAGCGGCGAATAGATTTCCCGGTCCATTCCTGCGCTCTTTGATTTACCCAGATGATCTTCTCGGTATCAGGATTAATTAAGAATAGCGGAAAGGGCCAATCTTCTGATAGAGAGATCGACGGCGGCGCTGGAATAGGCTCGTTCATGCTGCCTGCTCCGCAATATCGGTTTTATCTACGCCGTAAATATCGGCAAGGGTTGCCACCACCTCTTCTGGGTTTTCGGAGCGAGAAACGATTGACCTAATCTGGGCCTCATTCTTTAAACCTAAATACTCAACATAACCAACCAGATGTTTTCGCGCGATACGAATGCCTTTGCGCTCGCCGTAAAAATTTATCAAATCGCGATAATGCCTGATAGCAACAAGACCTTTCATCGAATTGGGCAAAAACGCTGGCGCAGCTAGGCCGTCAACAGCGGCTATAATTTCGCGAAGGTTCCAAGGCGCGCCGATAAGACCACGCCCCACCATAACGCCGTCTGCCCCCGACTGGCGCATCGCTTCGAGCGCGTATTCTGGCGTGTTTATATCGCCATTCACAAAGACCGGAATACTCACCGCCTCTTTGACAGTTTTCACAGCGACCCAATCCGCCTGACCAGTATAAAATTGGTTGCGTGTCCGCCCGTGGACAACAAGCATTTTAACGCCTGCGGCTTCCGCTAGGCGTCCCAGCTCAGGCGCATTAAGGCAATCAAAGTCCCAGCCCAAACGCATCTTAAGGGTCACGGGCACGCTAACCGCGCCAATGGTCGCCTTAATCAGCTCTAAAGCATGGTCAAGGTTTCGCATGAGGGCTGACCCTGATAGGCCCGAGGTGACCTTACGTGCTGGGCAGCCCATATTAATATCGATAATGGCAGCGCCCGCTTCTTCAGAGAGCCTAGCCCCTTCCGCCATCCATTTCGCCTCACGTCCGACAAGCTGTATCACCAGAGGTTCTATTTCTCCCCCGCCCGCCGCCTTGGCGACAATATCTGCGTGACCTTTAGCGAGAAACTCACCCGCCACCATTTCAGAAACGACAAGCCCTGGGTCGAATTCTTGTAAAATCCTGCGAAAGGGCAAATCAGTCAGCCCAGAGAGCGGCGCCACAAGGACACGCGAGGACAATTCATGCTTGCCGATTTTAGGCATTGCGTTCATGAAGAGGCTCTTAGATGGCAAAATCTGTTTGCACAATATTTCATCACGTGAAAAAGGGTCCCCGTGACGCAAATTGCACAAATTTTAGTCGCTGCTGGTAAAGGTGACCGCGCTAAGGGCGCCAACGGTAATTCCTTGCCCAAGCAATACCAGCTTATTGGCGGCAAAACCGTATTACGCCGTACAATCGAGGCAACCTTATCAGACCCGCGTATCACGCAGACAATCGTGGTCGTCGCCCAAAACGACCCCTATATTCACTCGCTTATCTCCGATTTAGAAAATATCAAATCCGTCAAAGGCGGGGCCAGCCGAACAGCCTCGGTCATGGCAGGTCTAAGCGCGCTACAAGACAATCCGCCTGATTTCGTCCTCATACATGACGGGGCGCGTCCCTTTGTGACGCCAGCCATCATTTGCGGCATTATTGACGCGCTCCAAACCCGCCCAGCCGCTGTCCCGGCGCTGCCCATCGCCGACGCGCTGAAATCTCTAGACGGGGCGAGCTTTGACCGCGATACGCTACGCCGTGTTCAAACGCCCCAGGGGTTTCATTACGGTAAAATCAAAGCGGCCTTTGACGCCCTACCCCAAGACGCCAGCTTTGCTGATGACATAGAGGTCGCCCATCGTGCAGGTCTGGACATTACCTTTACTCAAGGTGACGCGAGTAATTTCAAAGTGACATATCCCGAAGATTTTGCCAAAGCTGAAGCCATGCTCACCACTGAGACTTATATCGCAACTGGCACAGGATTTGACGTCCACCGCTTTACAAAAGGTGATGTGCTTTGGCTCTGCGGCGTGCCCATTGAATGCGGCTATACCTTACTTGGCCACTCAGACGCCGATGCAGGTCTGCATGCCTTGACAGACGCCATACTCGGCGCGCTTTCCCACGGCGATATAGGCGACCATTTCCCACCCTCTGATCCCAAATGGAAAGGCGCGAGTAGTGACAAATTCCTGATATACGCCATTGAACACATCGCAGAGCGCGGCGGTAGCCTTCAGCATGTGGATGTGACCCTGATTTGCGAGAAACCCAAAATCAAACCTCACCGCGAAGCTATGCGCGAGCGAATTTCTGAGCTCTGCGGTCTGCCGCTCAATAGGGTATCGGTCAAAGCCACCACTACGGAAAAGCTCGGCTTTACAGGACGGGGCGAAGGCCTCGCCGCCCAAGCCAGCGCGACGATAAAGCTCCCCGCATGAGCGAGACTAATCCCCATAAAGTCACGCTGAAAGATATTTTCTCTGAAGCCCAAAAACTGATTACTCTCGCGACCGAAAAAAAGCTTACGCTTGGCACAGCCGAGAGCTGCACGGGCGGGCTCATCGGTGCGGCCATCACCGCTATCCCGAGTTCATCTACTATCTTTAAAGGCGGTATCATTGCCTATGATAATGCGGTCAAAAACAAACAGCTTAATGTTCCCGCAGGCATTATTGAAAAACACGGCGCGGTAAGCCGCGAAGTCGCCCGCGCCATGGCCGCGGGCGCAATGGAGGGCTTAAATGTGGACATCGCCGTCTCCGTAACAGGCATAGCTGGCCCCAGCGGCGGCACACAGGACAAACCCGTCGGAACCGTCTGGATGGGTATAGCAACGAAAGACGGGGTGCAGGCAGAGCGTTTTGATTTTGGAGATATCGGAAGAAACAAAGTACGAGATATTACGTGCTTTGAGGCACTTAAGAGGTTTACGGCGTCATTGGGATAAATTGTCGTGTGGATAAATTAAAAACCATTTTGTCAGGAGCGCATTGATGAATAAATTACTAATTTCTGCCTATATGGCATTATTGTATGGCGTAGGTTTGGCTGGCTTTGAAACCCTTGTAAATTGGGGACAATGGCAATGGTGGCCATTTTGGCTAGTTGATTATGTAGCGGCAGCCTTATTGTTATTCGGTGGATTTAAGACTCTGAAACATCCTTATTATGGTGCAAAATTATTGTGTTTAGGATGGGGCTTCACACTGGGAATGTTGTGGATGTCACTTGCAGGAAATATATCAAATGGCACAGATCCAGCTCGCGCGGCCCGCGTTGCCAATTTATATATTATATTGATTGTCTTTAGCATGCTCCTATCATTCATCGGGCTAATACTGGCTTTAAAAGGCAACCCGAAGCAGGAAACACCTATAATTAGTTAAGCGTAAACTTACTCAACCAATCCATCTGTCTTTGCCTAACCCATTGATGAATGCGGGCTTTAGTATCGCGCGTTATGTCAGTGACCCTTACGGGTTTTAGATCATTATTAAATTCATAGTGGCGAGGCACCGCGGTTGAAATTCGGAACGCCGCTAATTGCGCGTCATTGAACCCTTCTATATCTCCGATAATGCTCCTGATCGAATTCGTATGGGCAACAATCAATATATTTTTACCGGCTCTTAAGGCAGGTTGAATCTCATCTCTCCAAAAAGGCAACGTTCGCCGCGCCGCCTCTGACATAGACTCACTGCGCGGATGTTGATCCACCGGTACTTCGGGCAGCCTCTCAAGCTGTTCGTGCCATCTTAGATCATCGCCCGATAATTTAGGCGGGGTATCATGAAAGCTGCTCCGCCATTTCATTACATAGGAAGAACCGTATTTCTCAACCATGTCACGTCTGAGCTCACCTTGGAGCGCTCCGTAATGTCGTTCATTCAAACGCCATCTATATTGGATATCACCGATCGGCATTAACAGTTCATCATTTATGATTTGGGCGGTATGTTTGGCTCGCTCAAGACATGAGGTAAAACACATATCAAAGGTAGCGCCACATGTTTTTAAAGTTCTCGCAGCAGATAAAGCCTCATCAAGGCCGCGCTCGCTTAAAGGGGCATTCCCCCAACCTGCAAACCGTTTTTCTTCGGTCCATAGGGTTTTTCCATGGCGTACTAAAAAAAGAGACGGCATAGATGAAACTATCAAAAAGACTGTTGAGACTGTCAAGTTTATAAATCAGGATACAGCCCTACATTGCCAAGCCAAGCGCCCCCAACTCCGTGCTTAAATCTAGTCCCTGACTTTGAATAGGTTTACAGACCTTCGCCGCGCGGCGCTCAAAGGCGCCCATAATAACATCGCTCGCTTTTTCCATTTTCTCGCGGATAAGTATATTAAGTGGGAAGGTTTTAAGGCTTACTTCGATATAAAATTCTATAGCAGTTGTCCCGTCAGAAAGCGTATGAAATTTCCACGTGTTTTCGAGTGTCTTAACGGCCCCGCCCTTCTCGGCTTTCGTTACGCGGATGAATTTCTTCTCCCGGTCAATATGGATTATAGAGCGAAAACTCTCACGTAGCATTTTATAAGAGACAATGGCTTCCGCCTCAAAATCGGTGTCACTAATTTTCTTCGTTATGCGCAATGCCGAAATGAGCGTGATAAACTGAGGGTAATTTTCAACATCAGCCACCATCTCAAGCAACTCATCCGCGTCATGGCAAATATGACGTGTGAAAGCCGTGCTTGGCATTAGCTGTGCTGAGCTTGACGCGCCGCCTGTAATTTCGCGAAATCACTATCGGCATGATAAGAGGAGCGCGTGAGGGGCGTGGCGGAAACCAGCAAAAAACCTTTGGCTTTGGCGATGGTTTCATAAGCTTTGAATTCTTCAGGCGTAACGAAACGGTCTATCGCGGCATGTTTACGCGTGGGCTGGAGATATTGCCCGATGGTGAGGAAATCGATGCCCGCAGAGCGCATATCATCCATGACCTGCATAACCTCTTCTTTAGTCTCGCCCAGACCTACCATGAGGCCCGATTTAGTAAATTGGCTCGGGTCGCGCTCTTTGACTTTCTCAAGTAGGCGCAAAGAATGGAAGTAACGCGCGCCAGGCCGTATTTTCATATAAAGCCGCGGCACAGTTTCAAGATTGTGGTTAAATACGTCAGGGCGCGCATCAATCACGGTTTCCGTTGCCCCGTCTTTGCGCAGAAAATCTGGCGTCAAAATTTCAATTGTCGTCTTTGGCGATGCGCCGCGAATAGCGTTAATCACATTAACAAAATGCTGCGCGCCGCCGTCCGACAAATCATCTCGGTCAACCGATGTAATGACCACATGTTGTAGCTTCATTTCTTTGACAGCCTCAGCGATTTTCGCCGGTTCTTCTGGGTCAATGGCGTTAGGCAATCCCGTGGTGATATTACAAAAGGCGCAAGCCCGCGTGCATATCTCGCCCAAAATCATAAAGGTCGCGTGAGACTTCTCCCAGCACTCGCCGATATTAGGACAGGCTGCCTCTTCGCAAACCGTCACAAGGCCTTTGTCTTTGACGATCTTACGTGTTTTCACATAGCCCTGTGACGTCGGCGCCTTTACGCGTATCCATTTAGGCTTACGTAGAACTTCGCTCTCAGGATTATTCGCTTTCTCAGGATGCCGCAGCTTTTGTTTCGGCTGAATATTCTTATGGGTATCAATCAACGTTGCCATAGGCGCTAAATGGAACTTTGCGGGGGGAATGACAAGAGGAGAATTAGGCCCAGACGATGAAATCGTTTACTTGCCTTGGGCTGACTAGACGCATAGAAAATAAGAAAAAATAATAAATGATGGGACCCTTATGATTGACGTTAAGTCTATGCCGCACCTTGCCGATATTGTTCGCCACCAAGCCAAAACGCGCCCTAATGAGACGGCGCTTTGGTTTGAAGAGCGGGAGACAAGCTACGCCGAGCTTGACCAACGCTCAAATTGCGCCGCGAATGGATTGCTCGCTTTAGGCGTTCAACCCGGTGAGCGCGTGGCATACTTGGGTAAAAATCTTGATGTTTATTATGAGATGCTTTTTGGTACGGTGAAAACCCGCGCGGCTTTTGCCGTCATGAATTACCGCCTCGCCGCACCAGAACTTCAATTTGTGCTAAATGATAGCGAAGCCGTTGTACTTTTTGTCTCCGACGAATTTTATGACATGGCCGCGCAAATCATCGACGATTGTCCAAAAATCAAAACGGTTATTGCCATTGAAGGGGGTCACGATAATTGGCTTGATTATAGCTCATGGCGAGATGAGCATGCGGCCAAAGACCCGATGTTGCCATCCGAGATGGAGGATGATGTTGTGCAGCTTTATACCTCTGGCACAACGGGGCTGCCCAAGGGCGTTCAATTAATGAATAAGAATTTTAATGCCTTTTTTAGCCAAGCTGAATCTCTGATATGGGCGAAATATGATGTAGGCGACCCTGTGATTGACGCCATGCCGCTCTTCCATATTGCCGGGCTCAACATTGGCCTGCTTAGCCTCATCCAGGGAGCCAAGGCTGTTATCTTGCGTGAGATAAATCCGTTGGTGATTTTGGATTTAATTGAGCAGCAGAAAATTCGCCATGGTTTCCTCGTCCCGGCTGTTATTATGATGCTCACCCAGGTTCCGGGGGTAAAGAAACGCGATTTCTCCTCCTTTAAGATTATGGCCTATGGCGCCTCGCCTATCGCCGAAAGTCTCTTGCTTGAAGCGGTCGATTTATTCGGCTGCCAGTTCACGCAGGTTTACGGTCTAACCGAGACGGCAGGCGTGGGAACTTATATGCTCCCCGAAGATCACGACCCTGCACGCGGCAAGCTGCGCTCTTGCGGTATACCCTATCCCGGCACGCAAATCCGCTGCGTTGATGCAGATGGGAAAGAGGTCATCCAAGGCGATGTCGGGGAAATCACAATCAAATCTGACGTGCTTATGAAAGGCTATTGGAAACGTCCAGAGGCCACCGCCGAAGCTGTAAAGGATGGATGGTTCTATACGGGCGACGCTGGATATTTTGACGAGGAAGGCTATCTCTATATTCATGACCGGGTCAAAGATATGATCGTGTCTGGCGGAGAGAATATTTATCCTGCCGAGGTCGAAAATGCCCTCTTTAGCCACCCTGACGTCGCCGATGTCGCTGTCGTGGGAATCCCTGATGATAAATGGGGCGAAGCCGTGAAAGCCATCATCGTGCCTAAACCGGAGACCACGCCAAATGAAGCCGATATTATCGCCTATGCCAAGACGCGGATCGCCAGTTATAAATGCCCGAAGTCCGTTGAAATTCACGCAGCGCCTCTTCCGCGTAACCCCTCAGGCAAAGTCTTGCGACGGCAATTACGCGCGCCCTTCTGGGAAGGCCGCAAACGAAATGTTGGCTAAATCATAGTCTCTTATTGACTCTGTACGAATTTTTCGTACATAGCGCGATATGGTATATGCAAAATCTATTATTGATGACATTTTTGGCGGCATCCGGCCTGCCGCGCGCGCGCTTAACCGCTCTGCCTCAACTATTCAGGGGTGGTACGCGGCAGGTACAATCCCGCAAAAACATTGGCAAGATGTGATTGAGAGTGCCAAAGCCTTTGATCACTACCTCACACCTGATGATTTTTTTCCCATTACGCCGCCCGCTATGAGCAGCCATGGATATCCCTTTGAAAAGCTGCATTGCCTCGCCATAGATGATTTCCACCGCCCCGATATAGAAACGCTTTTATCTCTGGGCGAGCACTACCTCGATTTATCCGTTCAAAAGAACCCTGATCGTTCTGTGTTACGCGGCAAAACATTGGTGAATTTGTTTTTTGAAAATTCAACCCGTACCGAAAAATCATTTGAACTCGCAGGAAAACGGCTTGGGGCAGATGTCATCTCCATGCAAGTTGCCAGCAGCTCGGTTAAAAAGGGCGAAACCTTGCTTGACACGGCAACAACGCTAAATGCCATGAACCCTGACTTACTTGTTGTTCGTCACGGCTCCTCTGGCGCGCCCGCGCTTCTTTCGCAAAAAGTAAGCTGCTCAGTCATTAACGCGGGGGACGGCATGCATGCTCACCCAACCCAAGCCTTGCTTGACGCCCTCACCTTACGCCAAGCTTTTGACGGTAAAACGGACGGGCTACGCATCGCCATTTGCGGGGATATTCTGCACTCCCGTGTGGCGCGGTCCAATGTTAAACTGCTTAATATGCTCGGCGTGGAAGTCCGCCTCATTGGGCCGCCGACCTTACTTCCTACCGATGTCGATAAATGGGGCGTGGATGTATTTCATGATATGAAAACGGGACTTGAGGGCTGTGACGTAGCCATGATGCTCCGCTTGCAATTAGAGCGTATGAGCGGCGCTTTCGTTCCGTCTAAACGCGAGTACTTTCACTTTTACGGCCTTGACCGAGCCAAGCTTGCTTATGCCAAAGCCGGAGCAAAAGTGATGCATCCTGGCCCAATGAATCGCGGCGTGGAAATCAGCTCTGACCTCGCCGATGATCCTGCCATTAGCCTCATTACCCAGCAAGTCGAAACAGGCGTGGCCATGCGCATGGGAATCCTACATGCCCTCTCCAACGCGCAAGATGGAGCTCAAGTTCAGGGTGTAAGGGCATGAGTTATCTATCCATCATCAATGCCCGCATTATTGACCCTGCCAGCGGTTATGACCGCGAAGGCACGGTTTTAACCCAAGACGGTATCATTATAGAATTTGGTCCAGATATTATCGCGCAGGGAGATATCATCGACGCCCAAGGCCTTATCTGTGCGCCAGGACTTATTGATATGCGCGTCTCAACAGGTGAACCCGGACGCGAGAACCGCGAGACTATCGCAACAGCTGCAATTGCGGCGGCGGTAGGCGGGGTAACATCCATGGTTATCATGCCAGAAACCAACCCTGTAATTGACGATATGTCTCTTGTTGATTTCATTAAACGCCGCGCCGAAAACGCACCCGTGAATGTCTACGCCGCTGGCGCGCTCACTAAAGACCTTGACGGTAAGACCTTAACCGAGATTGGCCTCATGAGCGAAGCGGGCGCGGTCATGTTCTCTAACGGCGCCCAGCCCATTGGCGATTCGCAAACGATGCGGCGGCTGCTTTCTTATTCGGCGAGCTTTAACGCTCTTATCTCCAACCGCGCCCTTGACCCCTCATTGTCCAAAGGTGCTGTCGCCCATGAAAGTGACCTCTCCTCCCGCCTTGGGCTGACGGGCGCGCCCGCTGCGGCGGAGCGCATTATGGCAGAGCGGGATGTCGCATTAGCTGAACTCACGGGCGGACGTCTTTTGATTGATATGATCTCCTCCGCCGAGGCGCTTGAGGTTGTCAGACGCGCGAAATTTCGAGACCTTGAAGTTTCCTGCTCAGTCTCGATAAACCATCTCGCACTCAACGAAGTCGATATTGGTGATTACCGCACCTTTGCAAAGCTTGACCCGCCTCTGCGCGAAGAAAGTGACCGTCTTGCGCTATTGGCAGGCGTTAATGACGGAACGATTGACGTAATTGTATCAGCCCATGACCCGCGTCCCGCTGGTGAAAAGCGGCTTCCTTATGCCGAGGCGACAACGGGCGCCGTTGGTCTGGAAACGCTTTTATCTGTCACGCTTTCCCAGGTCGCGGACGACAATCTTAACCTCATGGCCGCACTCGCTGCCATGACTTGTAACCCGGCAAATTTATTAGGACTTGACAGCGGACGCATAGATGAAGGCGCGCCAGCAGATTTGATAATCATCGACCCGCATGCACCGTGGATTTGTAAAAGTGATGCTCTATTAAGCCGCTCAAAGAACACGCCCTTTGATGATCGCCGCCTGACGGGGCGAGTCTTCAAAACAATTTGTAAGGGTCAAGTTGTCTTTGAACTTTAAACGAAATCACCTTTTTGAATACGGGTTAAGAATTTTGTTCCCTGCTGACTCCCGCTGGTAAATTCTTCCTGTCCGTCGATTGAACGAATAGCTTCAATATGCTTTGCAACATTCTCGGCTGTTTGTTCACCTTCGCGTAAGTTGATGCCTTGAGTTTCAAAGACTTTCGTCTCGGCGTAGCCACCCGCGCCTGCGGTTAAAATCATGCGGTTAGGCGCATCATCACAGACAAGATACACAAGGCCAGCAGTGACGGATTCAACGGTGAGTTTTTCCAAAATTTCTTCCGGCATAAGGTCTTCGGTCATCCGCGAGCGCGCCGTTGGCGATAAGGTATTTACGCGAATATCATATTTCGCGCCTTCAAGACAAAGCGTGCGCATAAAGCCTGAAAGGCCCGCCTTCGCCGCGCCGTAATTTGTTTGGCCAAAGTTGCCGTACATGCCAGACGAGGACGTTGTCATAGCGATACGGCCATATCCGCGCTCCTTCATGTGATTCCAAACGGCCTTGGTGCAAGTCGCCGAGCCATGTAAATGCACTTCTACAACAAGCCTAAAGTCATCCATTGTCATTTTGGAAAAAGATTTATCGCGCAGGATACCCGCATTATTGACTAAGATATCAACATGGCCCCATTTTTCAATCGCCTGCGCAACCATCGCCTCGACTTCATCAGCTTTAGTGACATTCGCATTGTTCGCCATTGCTATGCCGCCTTCAACTTCGATTTCAGCCACCACCTGATCGGCCATTGTCGCGGACCCGCCAACGCCATCAACGGAACCGCCCAGGTCATTGACCACGACTTTAACGCCGCGGCGGGCTAGTTCTAATGCATGACTACGCCCCAATCCGCCTCCAGCCCCGGTCACAATGGCAACGCGGTCTTTGAATTCTACTGTGCTCATTATTAGTCCTATTCTTTTAGCTCCTATTTTGGAGCACCTATGCAATTTGTTGCATAGCTATGGGGCAATACCTTTAAAATCAAGTTTCAGCTGGTATAAATGTGCATAAACAACAAGATATATCGCTCAGACCTAATTTAGTCTGAGTTGAATTTCTAACTACGTCGTCTTTAAAGCCCGAGAAAAAGGCTTAGTAAAAAGACAAGTAAAACAATCAAAGCATCTCTAATTTTTACGAGCATGGATATATCTTATAAATTTTTATAGAAATTTGTTACCTTAATTCGGCAAAATGCGAAAATGAAATCTTTGTAAACTCGCTCTTTTAATGGATTTTGCTATGGTGACAATTTGCTCAACGAGAAATCACCGATCTGAGATAGCTTTTTCATGCGGTATTTAACACGCGGTGTATAAAGCGCCGACAGCGCCTCTGGTATATCCAAGCTTATTACATTGTCTTTTAATATAAGTTGCATCTGGGCCAGCAAATCGATGGACCGTCCAGAAGCTACAATCCCAACACGCATGGCCATGCCGTAAATTTTTGCCGCCTTTCGTTCTTCCTCGCTCAGCAAAGCTATGATATCTGCGCGCCGTCCTGTCAGATCTTTTCGAGTGTAAGAACTATATAACATGAGCGAGAGGTAAATCCGTTCTTTATGATTTAACGCGCTAAACGGCGCATAGAGAATATCATCAAAGACCAGCGCGGGCGTATAATCAGGATGAAGCCCTTTGCCAAACCCGGCCAGATAACAGGCCGCTTTGCGCAGTCTGGTCTCATTTGCCTTATCAAAACTGCTGATAAATTCCTGCGATGCCTCTTCTAAAAATTCGAATAAGGGTTCACCGAAATGGATCGCTTGAAGGTTGCCATGCGCCAAGTCTTGACAACCATCCAGCAAGGCGTCGCGGCTTTTGAGCGTGTCAGATAAATGATCATAGACAATACCTTCTCTGAGGCCCGTCTGTGAAATGACCACTTCACTTGGATTAACATGCTTGATTAACTCGCTGAGTAAAAAGCCACAATAAGGCAAGGTCTCAGCTCTGCGAGCCTTCATCTCAGGATAGGACAATAATGTTTCGCGCCCCTGCGTATAAGCCCAATGGGAAAGCTCCGCCGCGTCCCGTTGTGACAAGCTATAAGACTGCACGACCTTAAGGGGATAGCCAGATTGGGTTTGATGTACGCTGGCTAAATTTCGCCACGCGCCGCCAATCAAATAAAGTGCTTGCCCCTGACGCCCTTCTAGCTTTGCCTTCGATAGCTCGGCCGCAACCTTCTCCTTGAGTTCCGAATTAGAAAAATTCGTAAAACCTGCAAGGTCTCGACCAATAACCTCAAAGGGGCCTAAGGGCAAACTTATCCCCTGCCCGGCTTTTCCGTCCTCTACTTTGATAAGCTCCAAACTCGCCCCGCCCAAATCGGCTGCCAGTCCTTTAGCAGTTGGTTGCGACGATATCAGTCCCATCGCGGTTAATCTGGCTTCTTCCAAACCGCTTATCGGTTCAATCTCAAATCCGGTTTCGTCTTTTATGATTTCAATAAAATCCGGAGCATCAGCAGCCACACGAAGCGCGGCTGTTGCCCCGATCAAAATGTTGTCTAAGTGAAGTGTATCGGTCAAAATCCTAAACCGTTTGAGCGCGGCTAATGTCGCGACTTTCCCTGTCTCTGACAAATTACCTGTACGGTTTAAGTCTCGGCCTAATCCCGCGAGCACTTTCTCATTATAGACAGGGGTAAAATGCGCGCCAAATAACTCATAAATCACCAACCGAACGGAGTTTGATCCAATATCTAAAACGCCCAACCGGGAAGTCAAATCGCTATAATTAACCGCCTTAGACATCTTTTTTCTTACCGCGCACAGGGACGTTTAATTTAACGGGCGCGCTGAGCTTCAGCGCTTTACCTCGGCCTGATAAAGAGGGATTTTTCATGAAATATTCATGGGCCGAAAACGGGGCGTCGCCAGAGTTACGCCTTATATACTTCCCCGTAGGCATTAGGTCCCAACTATTGGTATCGTCAATGAGATTGGCCACCATGATTTGATTCATAATCTGATTACGCACCGTTGTGGCTTCGACGGGCACTAAGGTTTCAATACGCCGATTTAGGTTTCGGGGCATCCAATCTGCGCTGGAGAAGAAAATTTTTGCCTTGCTATTGGGAAGCGCCGTTCCATTACCAAAGCAAACAATACGCGAATGTTCAAGGAAACGCCCGATGATTGACTTCACCCGAATATTCTCTGACAGACCTTCCACATTGGGCCGCAGGCAACATATGCCTCTGATAATAAGGTCAATTTGGACGCCAGCTTGGGAGGCCTCATATAATTTGTCAATCATATGCTCATCAACCAAGGCATTGAGTTTCACCCAGATAGATCCCGTGCCGCCCGCTTGACTAATTTTTATTTCATTGTCGATCAAAGAGATCAGCGTTTCACGCAAATTTAGCGGAGCCACAACAAGTTTATTTAAATCGCGTGGCTGGGAGTAACTTGTGACATAATTAAATAATTTGCCGACATCTTCGCCCATTTTCCTATCATTGGTAAAAAGCGCCAAGTCGGTATAAACCTTGGCATTCTGCGCGTGATAATTTCCAGTCCCCAAGTGGGTATAGGTCTGCAATCCTTTAGGCTCATCCCGAATAACCAATGAAACTTTGGCGTGGGTTTTATAATCAATAAATCCGTAAACCACTTGAGCGCCCGCGCGCTCAAGGTCCCTAGCCCAGCGTAGATTGGTTTCTTCATCAAAACGGGCTTTAAGTTCAACCAAAGCCATAACGTTCTTGCCCCGCTCAGCCGCTTCGATAAGCGCTTTGACAATGGGACTATCTTCAGAGGTGCGGTAGAGCGTTTGTTTGATAGCCACAACTTGAGGGTCGAGCGCAGCCTGTTGCAAGAACTGCACAACCACCTCAAATTCCTCATAAGGGTGATGGACCAATATATCTTTGGCCGCAATCGCGGCAAAACAATCCCCATCAAACTCACGAATGCGTTCTGGGAAGCGCGCTTTAAAGGGCGGAAATAGTAAATCACTTCGCTCTGTCTGCACGAGCTCAGACAAGGCCCGCATCCCCAGCATACCATCGCTATGATGAATATCCTCATCCCAACACTCAAAGCTATCGATCAAAAACTCTTTCAAGCTACTGACCATGGTGTCATTCATTTCCAGCCTTATCACCCGACCGCGCCGTCTTTTCTTGAGCAAAAATTCAAAGTGGCGCACGAGGTCTTCGGCTTCTTCATCAATGGCAAGGTCGCTATCTCTCGTAATACGAAAAACGCCGCTCGCTCTGATTTCAAAATCAGGAAAGAGCTCGGCTGAGAAATGTTCCAAGACGTCTTCGATCAGTATAAATTCGCGGCCCTTACGGCCGAGCTGAATGAACCGAGGGACATGGGTTGGAATTGGAATGAGAGCATGAAACACCTCTTTGCGGCTTTTGCGCTTAAGTTCCAAAGCCATGCCAAACCCCAAATTAGGGATAAAAGGAAACGGATGAGCGGGATCAATTGTCAGCGGGGATAAAAGCGGAAATATACGATTTTGATAAATTTGTTTAAGCGCCTCTAATGACTCCTGCGAAAGGTCAGATATTTTACGCACACTAATTTTATCTTTGCGGAGCTCTTTTCGTAGCTCATGCCAGCACTGTGTTTGCACCTTGGTAATTTTACGAACGCGCTTGGCGATTTTTTCAATCTGGCGGCGCGGCTTATAGCCATCAAAACTAGCATCGTTCATGCCCGCTAAGATTTGCGTTCTAAGCCCCGCCACACGGACCATATAGAACTCATCTAAGTTGGAAGCGGATATGGATAGAAACCTAACCCGTTCCAGTAAAGGAATGTCAGTATTTTTTGCTTCTTCAAGGACACGGCTATTAAAAAACAACCAAGACATTTCCCGATTAAAAAAACGGCGCGGACTATTTGCCTTCATTTTGCCGCTTCCTCAAAACTGGACCACATTGACCTTAATCCCTGGCCTTATGACAGAGGCCGGATTTATGAGCAACATGCATCCCCATAATTTGAAGCGATAATTGCGCGAAAGCGTAGGCTGATTAGGCGGCGTCTGGCCGTCGCTGTTCGGTTAAAATCGTAAAAAGGCTCTCAGCGCTAGGCGCTGAGCGCAAACGCTGGCGCATATCTGGCCGCCTCAGGCGGCGTGAGACTGTGGCCAAGGCCCGCAAATGCGCGCCCCCCGCATCGGACGGCGCAATCA
>CAYXEB010000002.1:0-56344 GCA_964463835.1 uncultured Hellea sp. | reverse complement strand
AAGGGAGTATACCTCAAAAGGGTATCGAGGGTTCGAATCCCTTCGTCTCCGCCACCACCTTCTGGCACAAACTTCAATTAATATAACGCTCATGATAAGTGCCCGACTAATTAGGCTTAGCGAGACTAGAGCAGCTAGGAGCCTCCGTGTTAGGCATAACTGCTATCCCTTATCACATGTTCCTTCCATTGCCGCTATCCATTCGGCGATAAGGGTGACGCCTTCGGAATGGGACAATGTACGGCCGAGTTCGGGCATCATTACCGCCGGATCTGTTGAGGCGAGACGGTAAGTGAAAATCGACTCATCGGGTTTACCAGGAACGATATCAAAAGCCCGATCACCCGTCCCTGTGCCTGCGGCGATAGGCAGCTTGCAGCGGCCTAGGCTTGAACCGTCTGGTGAATGCGGTTCAAGGTGTAAGCCAGATGTATCCGCAGGGCCAACTGAATTATGGCAGTGGGCACAATTAACATCTAAATAGGCGCGTGCGCGCGCATCAAGGGCTGCTCCCGTATCGCTCCAATCCGCATTTTTGGGAATGTCTGTGGAGGAGGGCAGTGATGATAAAACGCCCTTATCTTGCCAGGCGCGTAATTGATTTTTCTTGACGTTTTTATAGTCGAAGGTTTTATTCAAATGGCGGGCTTTGGGCCCAATTGGAAAGATTTCACGCGAGGTTGCATTTGTTGCGTGACATCCCGCACATTGATTGACATTAGGAACAACATAATTGAATGCTTCTGGCGCAAGGCCGTCTTTCACGAGTGTTAGAGGCCGGATATCTCCTACTCGTTTTAGATAGGCTTCTGTTTGGTTTTCGTTCCAGACATAAGGCAAAGCAGCCCAGCCCGCGTCCCTGCGCACAAGCAATCGTGTTTCTATGAGACGAATGGTTTTAAGGTCGAAGCCGTTCTTGAGTAGGGCGCTTGTATTTTCGTCTGCTTTCAGGACGGTATCAGAGCCCCCGCTTGCAGGGATAGGGTAAAAGAAAGTTTTTGAGATAATAGTTCCGATTGGGAAGTCAAATGTTGCCGTTTTGCGGTAGTCTGCCATTTGACCTTCTGGTATCCAAATGGTCCGCAATTTATGTGCGTAATCTGAAAATAAAGGCGAATTCAAATCATATGGAATAACGCGGTCCGTTAAGTTTAACCGATCATTATTAATCTCTAAGATTTGCCAATCAGAGAGCTGTCTTGGATTTTCATCGGCGTGAAAAACGGGCAATTCAACTTCTTGGACAACGCAGCTTAAAAGGATGAAAACCGCGAAAAAAAGTGCAGTAAAACTTCTCACTACCCTGATGTTGCGAGCTGAATAGGTTCGAGTTTTTCTAAATCACATAGATGGTTTGGCGTAGTTTCTTCAGGATTTTTATATCCGCCCGGCCCATCGGCATTGAGGACTGCAATATTGCCGTTATTAACGCAAATATTTAACTCACGCGGCAGTTTACCATCTACCATTTTTGCTTTATCGGCAAAGCCATCCCATAAGACATCTGGGAAGCTTCCTTTAAGGCCATAAAGCGCCGTTTTCAGGGCTTTTAAGTCCAAGCCATCAGGTGAATTCCCACCTCCTGAGAAACGATTGTCATAGATATAAATGGCCTCGGGGTAGGCGTCATAATCTGGATTAGAATCGCCCTCGGCATAATTTGTCGAATAGACGCTTGAGACAATCACATTGGCTGTTTTGTTATCTCTGATGTCATTATCGAAAACTTCAACGTAATCGTTGGAATTAATAACCACGCCAGACCCTGCAGGAACACTGGCAACCGGTGTGCCTTTATGACCAAAGTTTTTGGTATTATTTTCGAAAATTTGATTGTTAAAGACACGCGTATGACTACCTGTTTGAGGCAGGTTGGGCATATTAAACACTAAGATGCCGCCCGTGTTATTTGTCGCAATATTTTCATATACATCAGCTCTGACAGTATTTTCGATTTCGATTCCCGCTACGTTATATTCAACCCGGTTTCGACGTACGACGACATTTTCAGATTGGCCAATATACAATCCGGCGTCGGAGGCCCCTATCGCGACATTGTCTTCCATAAGAACGTTCGTTGTTTGAACGGGATAAAATCCGTAAGCCCCGTTCTTTGTGCTTGGCCCATTTGTCCATTCAACACGCACGCGGCGGATAATAATATTGTCACCTTCATTGACCTTTAACGCATCCCCTTTTGTATCTTCTATAGCGACATCTTCTAGTGTAAAATTATTAGCTGTTACTAGAAGGCCTTCGGCACCTGCGATTTGATCTTTGAAAGACAGAATGGATTTATCCATACCCGCGCCGCGAATGGTAACCCCGTCAACAGTTAGGCTTAAGCTACGGTTCAGGTAGTGTTTGCCGTCTGGAATGGTAATAACATCACCCGCTTTGGCGTCTAATAGCTGTAATTGTAGGGTTTCTTGAAAGTCTGAGCTAATAGCCTCTTTTGATGCGTAGGTACTTTGCGCTGTACACGCTAGGAGCAGGGTAGGGATTGCGGTCCACGTCATGAGTGCTAAGGTCTTCATATCTTCTCCTTGCCGCCTGTCGTCCCCCCATTCTTATAATCTTTAGCATGATACAACTTCATTTTTTAAACAACAAGAAAATGGTGCGCAAATTTCATTACAGGGTCTATGAGGTCGTATTCTTATTTAAATAATATAACGGCAGTCCTGACAAGATGAGGATTAAACCCCAAGCCAACACCTTTAGTCCCGAACCTAACATTGCAACCGCGACATAGAATATTGCAATTAGGGCTATTGCTGCCCAACCTTTTGAAGATATCCATGAATTTCTAAATTCAGCTATAGCGCAGACCACGTATGGTAATAGCGTACAAAGCGTCGACATGGAGATTAAGAATGTAAAAGCTGCAATGAGGCCATCTTGATAGTTAAATACTAATAATATTGTGGAGATTACACAGGAGATAATCAAGGCTGGCGCGGGGGCGCCGCCTTTATTTTTACGCGCTAATATTTTGGGTGCCAATCCATCAATTGCGACAGCCATTGGCATTTGCCCGCCCAGAAAAACATTACCGTTTAATGAGCCTGCTGTTGATATGAGCGCACCGAAGGCGATTAAAGCGCCGCCAATAGAACCCAGCGATTTCGCCGCGTCGACAAAAGGTGCTTCTGAGGTTTTCAGGATGTCTACTGGCACCAGCATCATCACGGCGGCGGTGGCCGCAATGTAGACAAAGGTCACAGTTATCGTGCCCGCTATAATCGCGCGCGGAATGGTGCGTTTCGGATTACTAACATCCGCAGCCGCGACTGTGCCTGCCTCAAGGCCGACAAATGCCCACATAGTCAGCATAGCGGTCGCAGCCACCGCGCTGAAAATAGGCTTTTCTTGCGGATTGAACACAGGAATATTTGACGTCGACCCTACGCTCACGCCGAGAATTATTATTACGATAAGGGGAATAAGTTTGAGAAAAGTCGTCACCAATTGCATTAGCGCGCCTTCATTAACGCCCTTAATATTGATTGCAGCAAATATCCAAATCATTAGGGCAGCTGTCAGGGCTTGCGTTAAACTGCTATGTCCCACCGCTGGGATGACCGTACTAAGATAGCCCACAAAAGCCGTACTTATGGCGGTGATTGCAAAAATAATTGCGAGCCAATAGCCCCAGGCGATTAGAAACCCTATGAGGTTGCCAAAGGCGTCTTGCGTATAAATGTAAAACCCACCGCTACGGTCTGTACGGCTGGCCAGGCGGCCTAATATCAACGAAATAATGATGGCGGCAGAGCTTGTTGCAATCCAGCCTAAAAAACTAACGGACCCAAATGGCGCCAAAACTGATGGGAGTAAGAACACCCCCGAGCCAATCATAACACCGACCGACATAGCCCAACATTTCCAAAACCCCATTTTGGGTTTATCAGTGTTTACTTGGTCTGAACTTGTTTGCAATTGGCCCACTTTCCGTGTCTGACGACATTTAATTAAGTTTTTCTGTGTACCAATATAAAAAGCTTTGCTGGAAGCTCTCCATGTTTGATAGTCGGCCCGGACTATAATATTTTGAGTTCACGCCTTTTTGGTTATTCATGATGATTGTTTTATCAGCTATGGTTGTTACGTCCCATAACCAAGTCAACTGTTCAAGCGCGTAATCTTTATTTTCTTCCGCGTCTTCATGGACCAACCAAAATATATCGCAGACACAATTATTTATATCAGTGGGAAAAAATCTATACCCCACAATGTGATCGTCATAAATTAGAAAAAACGTCACCGGACCTATCATGAGCTCCGAAGCCCCGCCGTCATAGCCGGTTAGTTTACCTAATAGAGGCGCAGCGGGCTTGCCACCTAACGTTCCGCTTACATTTCCGGGTAGGAGGGGGTTGCGGTCATATTGATAGCCTTCTTGGCCCGGCGCGGCATGTTCAAAATAGAAGCTTAATTCAGCGACCTTGGGGCTTTCAGAAATTAAGTTTAAGTAAGCAGCTTTCATGGCGACAAAGTTTTTGGGATCGCGGGCCATGGCGTGAATTTTTGCAAACTCCTGATGGGAGGGCGTGCAGTGATAGCATTCTTGATAATTCTCAACCGCCAACTTCCAATTCGCCTCAATAGGGTAACTTTTGTGCGCCGCTAATTTTAGGCGATCAAAACCAAATAAATCTAATAGAGGGGTCAGGTCTTTTCGTAGGTTTGACAGTGAAAGCGGTTTATGGGCTAAACTTATAAAAATTAGCCCGCCAATGAGCTCGATGTGAACTTTATGTAGCCCGTTTTCCGATAAGTCAAAATCATCGGGCATATTGCGAACAGAGACGAGGTCACCGTCAAGATTAAAACTCCAAGCGTGATAGGGGCATGTAAAAAGCTTTTTGGACCCACGAGTTTCTAAACACAGGCGCGATCCACGGTGACGGCAAACATTTGCATAAGCTTTGACCTCGCCTGTTTTGCTGCGAACAATAATGATAGACTCCTTTCCAACGTCGACCGTGAAAAAGTCTCCAGTTTTTTCAATTTGCGACAGGTGACCTGCAAATAACCAATGCTGATGGAATATGTTTTCGATCTCTAAGGCGAATATATCAGGGTCTTTATAAAAGGACTGACTTAAGGAAAAGCCGGGAACATAATTTTCTATTTTCACACTAACTTACCCGTTCGTAACCCTATCTCTTGACAATATTCATGAATGGTCAATTGTGACAATGAAAAAGTTATGAGTAAGGTCACTATAAGTGCTTGATGTTATTATAATCGGGGGCGGGCACAATGGTCTTGTGTGCGCCAATTACTTGGCGATGGCCGGGAAAAAAGTTCGGGTTCTTGAGCGCCGTAGTGTGGTTGGCGGAGCGGCTATTACCGAAGAGTTTCATCCTGGTTTCAGAAATTCCGTTGCTTCTTATACGGTAAGCCTTCTTAACCCGAAAATTATTCGAGATCTTAAATTGGAGGAGAATGGTCTTAAGATTGTGCATCGGAAGGTGAATAATTTTTGGCCGCATGACAATGGCGATTTTCTCGCTTTTGTGCTGGGGGAAGATAAACTCTATGAAGAAATTGCGAGATTTTCTCAAAAGGACGCTGACGCATTGGAGCGTTATTTCCGAGATACAAATATGGTCGCTGATATAATTCGTCACTTTCTACTTGAAACGCCGCCCAATGTCGGCGGTGGGCTCAAGGATATTTTTAAAGCTGTAAAATTTGGGAATAGAGTCAGAAAGCTAACCCTCGAAGACCAGCGTATTGTTACGGATATTTTCACACAAAGCGTATCGGATTTTTTAGACCATTATTTCGAAAATGAATATGTACGAGGGGCCTTTGCCTTTGATGGCATTGTGGGAAATTATGCCGATACGGAAACGCCCGGCTCAGCCTATGTCCTGATTCACCATGCTTTTGGCGAGATAAACGGGCAGACCGGTGTGTGGGGGCACGCCATAGGCGGAATGGGCGCGATAACCCAAGCTATGGCGAAGTCTGCTCGCGACAAGGGTGTTGAAATACAGACGGATGCGCCTGTTAAAAAACTCTTGGCGAAAGATGGACGAGCCTATGGTGTTAAGCTTGAAAATGGCGATGTCGTCGAAGCTAAAATTATTGCCTCAAATCTGAATCCCAGCCTTTTATATAATCAATTGGTTGATGGAGCAGACCTGCCTGAGGATTTTGCGCGCCGCATAAAACATTATAAAAATGGCTCCGGGACATTTCGTATGAATGTCGCTTTAAATGCACTGCCTGAATTTACCTGCATGGAACAACAACCGCGTGCCAGCGAGGAACATCTAACAGGCGGTATTGTTATCGCGCCGACCTGTGAATATATTGACCAAGCTTATCGTGATTCAAAACAATTTGGCTGGTCCAAAGCTCCGATTGTTGAAATGCTAATACCTTCGACATTAGATACCACGCTCGCGCCGCAAGGTGCGCATGTTGCAAGCCTTTTCTGCCAACAATTTGACCCCAATACGGATTGGGACAAACATAGAGAAGCGGCCGCTGACCTAATCATAGACACCGTTGAAAAATTTGCGCCGGGGTTCAAAAAATCTGTGGTCGGTCGACAAGTTCTAAGCCCGCTTGATTTGGAATGTGTCTTTGGCTTGTCTAAGGGTGACATCATGCATGGAAATATGAGTTTAAATCAAATGTTCAGTGCGCGGCCAATGATAGGATATGGGAATTACCGTTCGCCTATAAAAGGTCTATACCTTTGCGGGGCAGGGACACATCCGGGCGGCGGCGTCACGGGCGCGCCAGGCCATAATGCGGCGCGCGAAATACTCAAAGATCACTAGTCTGGTTTCTGATGAACGCTCTTATAAAACCCTTAGGCGCTGAGATAATTGCTTATGAAAGTGGACAATGGCAAGTTCGAAATGCCCAAATGTAAATTCCTTATTTGCGTCTGAACCCAAGCTATTTTGTATGCTGGTAACCAGCGCAATATCTTCTTTTTGACCCGTCTCATTTACAAAGGTTAGATCGCGTTTCGCGGCCTCTAAAGTGGCTTCTTTATCGGCCTGTTCGTGTGATTTTGTTATGTGATAGGATGAGATTTTGGTTTGGCTTACGTTCAAGGGTTCAAGAATTCCAAGTGTATAATGATGTGAAAGCTCGGCCAATATGACATTTGGGAACATATGCGTGACATAGGTTAGCTTGTCCGCCACTTTATAGTCATCGGGGTCTAGGTTAGCGAGAGTTTCAATGCGTTTAAAGGGAAAGGTTACGCGGGAATGAGGGCCGGAAAATTCAACTACATTTAAATTATCGTAGCCGAAAGGAAAGAACGTGTTTTTATGAGCTGGTTTGATATGGTAGCCCTCAAGAAAGCTTTCGAGGTGGAGCTTCCAATTAGCCTGAACAATGGTTTCAGTTTCGCTAAAAATAATCTGATCATTCTTTAGGACTTCAGGCAGCCCGCTAAGCATATCGATAGCCGAGGAGGGTAGTTGACCAGGCGGGAGTTGAACCACAAAAATTATGCCATTTGTTTCTATAACGGAGACTTCCGCTAGCCCGTTTTCTAGTTTATCAAAATCGGGAAACCCGTCTGCATGTGGAATTCCTAATAAGGCACCATCCAAGCCATAGGACCATCCGTGATAAGGACACACGAAGGCACCCGTGCAGCCCTTTCCGTCAACTAATTCTGTTCCGCGGTGACGGCAGGCATTTTTAAACGCTCGTGCTTTTCCGTCTTGCCCGCGCACGACAATAAGCGGAATTTTAGCGGCAGTTTTCGCGATATAGTCCCCTGGTTTCGTTAATGCTGTGGAGGGACAAAATGGCGTTGGGAGTGTTTTGAATAGTGATAGTTCGCGGCTTAGTCTGTCTTCACAGCGGTAATTTTCGACAGCTTCGTGCCAGACATCGTTGCCACGGTCAGTTGTTTTGTTTGCAATATGGTTCAAGATGCGGGCTACAACATCTTGATCTGACATAAATTTTTGCATTACAAGCCTTCGCGCTTAGCGTATTATAAATTGGGACTGCCTTAAGTTATAGCGCTTAATCCTTTTCGGCAGTTGTTGCGCTTGGCATTTGTCTTAAAACATCCATGACCGATTTAATAAGCGGAATTTCGTGTTGCATGGCTCTGTAACCGCGTTCGATTAATTCGTCGGCCTTAGTGAATTCTAGCATGCCGATATGTCCAATTCGCGGCGCCACAAAAACGTCGGGCGGGTCACCGGCAAGACGAGACCGCGAAATTCTATCCATTACGATATTAAGTGTACCCATCATAACCGATCCAATTTTTGGCCCCTTGCCAGATTTGGCATCCCCGACCATGCTTTGAAGCAATAGACGGTCAGGCCGCAATTTATTTAACGATTGGGCAGCGAGTTCAAAGGGGTCGGCCACGTCGTCATCCTCAATTTCCAATTCGTGTGAGCTTCCTATAGGACCAAAGGCATCTCCGTTAAGGCTAACAGCAATGACCATATGTGCGCCCATCGCCCGGCAAGCGGAGACAGGAACAGGGTTTACTAACGCGCCGTCAATCATGTAACGCCCGTCAATCTTAATTGGCTCGAAAGCGCCAGGCAGAGCATAGGAGGCGCGAATAGCGGGAACGATTTCTCCCCGCTGGAGCCAAACTTCATAGCCGGTTCTTAAATCGCATGTGACGGCAGCGAATTTGCGATCTAAATCTTCTATCCTCGTCTCTGCCATGTAATGGCGAAGTACGCGACCTAGTCTTTCTCCGCGCATAAAGCCTGAGCCGCCCCAACTTACGTCCATATAACTCATCATTCTACGGCGATTAAGCGCGCGGGCCCATTTTTCTAAGACGTCGAGTTTTCCCGCAAGATATACGCCGCCTACAAGCGCGCCTATGGAGGTTCCCGCTATTATATCAGGTTTGATTCCCGCTTCGATTAAGGCTCTGAGCGCGCCGATATGGGCCCAACCTCTGGCAACGCCGCCGCCTAAGGCTAAGCCAAGAGGTGGTGTTTTATCAGCACCTAGGGAGTCGGTATCTAATCTCATGCATCGTGTTTAGACTACGTAAGATAAAAAATGAACGAATATCTTTGGAAATTACATCGCGCGTCCTTATTGCTTTGATAGCTTTTGATCAGCAGGGGTGATGCAAAGAAAAAGGCCTGACAAAGTCAGGCCTTAAAGTCGTGGGACATATTATATTTTGTCTAGAATTTGCGCGTATATGACACGGCAACGCTGTCTTCTCCAGCATCTTCATAGATTGTATAATCGACCCGAATACCATCGCGTTGGTTAAGCGCGTATTCCGCGCCTACACCAAAAGCAATATCATCTTCGTCAAAACCGAATTCCAAATCTGTATAATGGTAACCGACACGACCTATTAGATCTAAGCGATTAACGACTGGAACGCGTCCGACTAAGAAACCAGCCACGGAATAATCAACGTCATCATTAAAACCAACCGATCCTTCGACTTCCGCGCCGAGATATCTTGTGGCTTGGTAACCTGCGCGGAGCTGGGCACCTAGGGCGTCGCTATCTACGTCATACCAGTTAAGACCAGCATTTCCGTAAAAATGAGATTGTCGATTGCGTGCTCCATATTGTCCCCGAAGAGCAGGGACTGCTCCAAGAGTTGCAGCGCCGTAAGCTGGGTTGTAGCCGTAGCTTTCGCCTGAATAGCTCGGACCGGCACTATAAGGAGCGCTTGAGCTTTGATATCCAGATACGCTGCTGTCAGAATAAGTTGTTGGAGTATTACCAGTATAATAGGATGTATCGCTAACAGAGTAGCTGTTAGAGGGCGCGCAGCCACTGTTTTGGCTAGGCGCTTGATAATACACGGGTTCGCTAACTGTGTCGCAAGATACGGGGCTACCATATTGTGACCCGACATCTCCATATCCATACGAAGATTGCGAATTTGCCCCAAACAATCCGCCGGAATTGCCTAATAGGCCGCCCGAGTTACCTAGCCCAAGCCAAGAACACCCCGATAACATTACGCTTGAAAGCGCTAAAAGAAGAATACGCATAAAACCCCCTAGTTTCCTAATCTGGAGCATCTTTACCAAAGAGCCGTTAAATTACCGGTAGGAAACAGGGTAAATATTTGGTGAATTACAAGACCGTTACGTCGCAAAAATTTGGGAAGGGTCTCTAAAGCTTTTAAATTCTAAGGCGTTACCACTTGGATCGTGAAAAAACATTGTGGCTTGTTCGCCTACCTCCCCTTTAAACCGAATATAAGGCTCGATCACGAAGGGCGTTTTTTCTTTGATGAGGCGGTCCCGCAGGTCATGCCAGTCTTGCCAGGCAAGCACGGCGCCAAAATGGCGAACAGGCACATTCTTTCCATCAACTTGATTAGTTGCATCGACCTGTAAAAAACTCTCTGGCTTTACATGAAAGCTAAGTTGATGTCCGAAGAAATTAAAATCGATCCAGCTCTCTGCTTCCCGTCCTTGCTCACACCTAATAATGTCTCGGTAAAAAGCGCGCGTCTGTTCTTTATCTTTTATCGGACAAGCAAGATGAAAAACCGCCGAGTTCGTCATGTTATTCCCCGTTTTGTAATATGGTCTTTAAATTACCCGATAGGCTAAGACTTAGGACCGTAAGCATAAGCGCCGCCGCGCTCTAAAGCTTTGAGATAGGCGGGGCGTTTATGAATTTTATCAACGAATTCATTACAGGCCTCATAACCTATAAGACGGCCACGAGCTTTGGCGGCTTCGAGCGGGAATATCATTTGAATATCTGCGCCTGTAAGTGTGTCCCCTGCGAAGTAGTCATTTCGGATTAGACGATATTCACAATAATCAAGAATGCCTTTGATCTCGTTCATAATCATAGGCTGAATTGGCGCTGCGGCATCGCCAAGGAAACCAGTGTAAAGCGCTAACAAAATCGGCAACATCGCGGAACCTTCCGCAAAGTGGAGGAAGTGCACATAATCAATATATTCTTGTGTGCCGCGTTCTGGACGCAATTTGCCTTCGCCATATTTATCCAGAATATAAACGATTATCGCGCCTGTTTCTGCCACGATATCATCTCCATCTTCAATGACGGGAGATTTACCAAGTGGATGAATAGCTTTAAGTTCTGCTGGTGCTCTGCTTGTTTCCGGATCGCGCTGGTAATGTTTGATTTCGTAGGTAACTTCGAGCTCTTCCAAAAGCCAGAGGATACGTTGCGAGCGAGAGTTATTCAAATGGTGCACAGTAATCATACGGATGTTGTGACCGTGAAATTTACATTAGGCAAGTACCTTTTTAGGACCGTCATTATCTTTAAATTGAACAGATTTTACTTTTCCATCGAGCTTCACATCAACATTGTTGATTTGACCCGGAATGATTTCGCGTAACATATCGGCTGAAATCGTCATTACTGTAGGTTTATCCTCCAGTTGGATTTGTTGATATACATAGACCGTTCTTGCGTGAAACTCTGCGCCCAAGATTTCAAGTTCAATTTTTTCGCCGCCGACATAGAGGTTAAAATGTTCTGACGTATAAAGAGCCAACCTTGCTCTCGCTTTTAAGGACGTGAGATCAGGTTTATGAATAATGCCTTTCGCTGCTAAGGCGGTTTCAGCGTCATGCATATGAAAACTATGCGTCACGTAAAGCGCTTTGTCCGTTTCGCTCCACTCTATTTGTGACAGAGTTGTCTTTTGGCGATGGGCCTTTGCAGATAAAGGCAAAGCCGCAAAGACTATTGCTCCGCTTAGTGATTGTAATGTTTGACGACGAGTTAACACCATATCGGACTATTTTTTACCCATCATTTTCTCAAGCGTGCGGCGCAGAGATGATTTGTTTTTGTTCTCATCTTTATCAGTTTTACCATCTTCTTTTATTTCTTCGCTCATGTTGTCGTTTGAGGCGTCTTCAGGCTTGCCTTTATTTTTGGATTCGGCCTTTTGGGACATTGTCTCGTCGGGCTTTGCCATTTCTTCTATTTTGGCGACGCCATCTTTTTTGGATTTTTTGGAGCCGCTTTTCTTCAGGCTTTCTGCGTCTGAACTGCTTCCATGCGACATAGGCATGTCTTTTTCACTATCTTTTGGCGAATCTTTAGATTCATCAGATTTCAATTCGACAAGCATATTGGCCATCATGCTTTTTTGCTTAAAGTTCGATTTATAAAGCTTAAGCCGAGACGGTGTCATAACTGGCGGGAAGCTATTATTACTGTAGTCCGCATCAGCTGTTTGGTGCGCTGGGTCAAGCTCGATAGATTTAATCCGTTTCTGGCGGATGATGAGCTTCGTGACAGACTCACTATTGCGACGCCAAATTTCAGCAGGGACCATCATCTCTTCTGTTTCGCCGTTTGCATAGGTAAGCTTTAGCGGCAGAGGCGAAATGAGGCCGCCATGATTTTTAAAGTCGACGAAATAGAAATAATTTCCATCTTCTTGAGCGCGTTCCCATGTTTCTTTTTCCCAACCTTCAAGCCCGTCGACAAACATTTTAAAGCTGTTGCGGTCTTTATTGGTGATCGTAAACTTATCATTTTCATTATAAAAGTCTTTGAGGTCATCGAAACGTTCAAGGCGAGTCGTAAGCCCTTCTTCACGGTTGCGGCGCTGGGTAATGTTCTCTGGGTATGTTTCCAAATCATCTGCGCGGTCTTTATCAAACTCTTCTTCTGGGTCTTGCGTAGATAATGTGTACTCGCGCATATCTGAGATTCCTATATCGACATGGTCAGTCCCAAAATACCATCCGCGCCAGAACCAATCGAGGTCCACAGCTGAGGCATCTTCCATGGTACGGAAGAAGTCCGCTGGTGTTGGCCGTTTGAATTTCCACCGCTTTGCGTATTCTTTAAAAGCAAAATCAAAGAGCTCCCGACCCATGACGGTTTCGCGTAGCACAATAAGCGAAGCCGCTGGCTTTGAATACGCGTTAGGCCCAAATTGCAACACACTATCTGATTGCGTCATGATAGGCACTTGATTGGAACTCCTCATATAGCGGGTAATATCGTCCAGCGGATTTTGCTTACCGTTACGCGTGATGGGGAAGTTTTCTTCCCACTCATATTCCGCGAGATATTCCAGAAAAGTATTAAGACCTTCATCCATCCATGTCCAACGGCGTTCATCTGAGTTCACCGTCATCGGGAAGTAGATATGCCCGATTTCGTGAATAATCACCCCGATCAGGCCGTATTTTACACCGCGTGAATAAACGGTTTCTTCTGATTTATCATCTTCATAGGGACGATAACCATTAAATGTAATCATTGGATATTCCATACCGCCGCGTTCCCAGGAATTAACGGATTGAGCTGTAGGATAGGGGTAAGGGAAAGAGAATTTGGAGTAGACATCCATTGTATGTACAACGGCTTGGGTTGAATATTGTGACCAAATCGGATTCGCTTCTTTCGGATAGAAGCTCATCGCCGTAACAACAGGGTTTTTGTCATCCTCTTGTTCATGGATCATGGCGTCCCAAATGTATTTTCGTGAACTCGACCACGCAAAATCTCGAACATTTTCGGCTTTAAAACGCCATGTCTTTGTGCCTGCGGCTTTGGACTCTTCGTTCTTTTCGGCTTCCTCTGGC
Source organism: uncultured Hellea sp. (assembly GCA_964463835.1). GTDB lineage: Bacteria > Pseudomonadota > Alphaproteobacteria > Caulobacterales > Maricaulaceae > Hellea. Next base: position 42,788 of record CAYXEB010000002.1, on the reverse strand, counting down.
GTTACGATGAATACAGGCTTTTCGGAATTTGCCTCATCCATGCGTTTACGTTGCTTGGCTGTCATGACCTGACGCGGGTTTTGTAAAACCCCCGTTGCGGCTACGATGTGATCGCTGGGTACAGTTAGATTGACGTTATAATTTCCAAATTCGAGGGTAAATTCGCCTCGGCCTAAAAATTGTTTATTTTGCCACCCCGTATAATCAGTATAGGCCGCCATACGCGGAAACCATTGGGCTAGTCCGAAGATACAATTTCCATCTTCGTCTTTATCTGTAAAACACTCGTAGCCGCCGCGGCCCCCAACAGCTTCTTCGTCGATAATATTATGTTCCCAGTCAATATTGAACGCGAAACGTTCATCGGGCCCTAAGCCTTCGGGAAGGTCGATTCGCATCATTGAATCATTGATGATATAAGATAAGTCTTCTCCATCAGCATCCGTGACAGCTTTAAACTCGAAACCATATTCGCGGTCTTCCATAGCTTGATGGTAGCGCATGGTTCCAAAGCTTACGCGGTCAGCTCTTGCGTTCCCATCTCCGCGTCGAGACCCTGCAGCTGAAGCAATTGTCGACTCGCGCGCCAAAGAGCCATCTTTGAAGCGGTTTTGATCAAGCGCTAACCAAATATAATTTAGCGTATCCGGGGAGTTATTGACGTAGTCAATTTCCATCGTTGCGATAATCCGTTTATCATCTTCATCGAGCGCGGCGTCGATATCGACATTGGCTTGCTGCTGCCAATAGGCCGGACCGGGAGCGCCCGATGCATTGCGAAAAATGTTAGGGGTCGGAAGTTCTGTCCCAAGTTGTCTGAACTTTGCGACTTGGTCTCCGTAACTACCCGCAGGACCTTTAGAATTTTTTGCGTCAGACGCAAAGGCTTCAGCTGTTAGAAAAATCGTTCCTATGGCGGCCGTAGAGGCTACAAAACCATATTTGAAAGCTGTCTTAATTCCACTCATAGATATTACCCGTACTCTATTGCCGCTTTATTTTACAGTTAAGCTTGCAGTTAAGCTTGGGAGAATTAATATCAAAATCCTACTAAATTCGCGTTAATGGGGAAAGACTATCCTGATTTAAACCTTAAGCGATGAAAGCCGTCTAATGCTGATTTTAAAGGGTGTTTTTTACGAAAAATGTGACGCCCGTAAATTACCTCGCCTGCGGAGGGGCATGCTCGATGTTTGCTCTTAACGAGGCTTGCGACAACATTCATGAGATTGTGATTTTCAAGAACGCGGTTGCGCGCTTCAATAATCGCGGGAAGTCGTTTTGTGTATTGGTCGCTTTTAACTGCGTCTCTGATTGTATTTTCTGCAGTGTCTATGTCGAAAATATCGATCGGAATAATGGAATCTTCGGGAAAGACATCAGTGATATTTGACGGGCCGTAGTAGAAGGGGAGGCAGAAGGCTAAAAAGCAGTCGGAAATTTTTTCCGTCCAGTGATCGGCTTCAATATGATTCTCAATTGCGATATGATATCTAAAATCATCCATGGCTTCAGCTTTGTTGGAAATAGGATTAATCCCGCGTCCGAAAAGGTGAAGCTCATCACCTAGCCTTTCTTTAAGTTCCATAATGCAGTCATAACGTTGGGCATGCATAGTGTGTTGCATGCGTTTATTACTACAAACTGTTGAAACATCGTGTTTTTTATTCACGTGTGTACGTGATTTGAAGCTATCAATATCCATATATTCGCTGTCGTCCTCTGACATGGGACGCCCATAAAACCAACGTAGTGGCGGGGTTTGTTTTATCTGATTTGGGTGCTTCACAAATTTCGGATTTTTAGCCGTTAGAACGTGTCCGAATTGTCGGAGGAAATAAGGCCCATCAATTCGGATAGAACTGGGTTCTGTTGTTATTAAAAGCGTGTTTTCTTTGGCGCAAGATAAGCGTTCAAACCGGTTAATTTTCTTCTGCCCCTCAATTGGCGGTAAACCCTCATAAACAACAAGCCAATCATAGTCTTGCTTATCTAAATTAAAATGAAAGTGACAATTTCCAATCACGGGCTTTCGTTTAGGGAATAACGAAAGCCATAAATTTTCATCTTGATCTGGCGAAACTTTGGCCAGAAATTTAATATGTATCGTCACGATTGTTGGTTTGACGGTGTTTTATTTTCCTAGCATTTTATCGCGTAAGGCTCTGAACTCAGTGCCTTGATACCAATTAGGCCAATCCTCGGAATTTGCGATGCCATAGCCAAGTTCAAACCAAATTTCAGAACTTTGTTCTAACCCGCTAAGATCCCAGCTATTATTATATTCATCGGAGGGTTTATGGTAACGTTCTTCAGTGTAGGTTTTGGCGAAATTTTCGCCGTAAGTCATGCCGTTTACGATATGATCATTACCAGGATCTGAATAGAGCATGGGCACGCCTTTTTTAGCCAAGCTAATGTGGTCAGAGCGATAATAATATCCAGCTTCTGGCTTATCATCGGGCACAATATACATATCGCGCTTGTCGAGTATGCCTTTTAAGCGGTCTTCTAATTCTGAGGCTCCAAATCCGATAACCTTCATATCCTTGGTTTTCCCAATGGGCAGAACGCCGTCAATATTGATGCCAGCAACTGTGTTCTCTAAAGGGATTAGTGGGTCTTCAGCGTAATATGCAGATCCCAAAAGTCCGGATTCTTCAGCTGTCACAGCAACAAAAATAGCCGAGCGCTCTGGCGTGCCTTGCTGAACAAAGGCTTCACCAATTTCTATAATTGCAGAGGTGCCAGTTGCATTATCAACGGCGCCATTTGAAATTTTATCATCTCCCGGAAGGTTCTCATTTATTCCCAAGTGGTCCCAATGGGCCATATAGAGGACATATTCATCTGGGGATTTTGTGCCTTTAATGCCGCCCGCCACATTTCGGCTCTCCACCGTTTTGATGTTTTGGTTTAGCGTTGCCTTTAGCTTTAGTCCGGGCATTGGGACGGGGGTAAAGCCTTTTTGAAGCGCTTTTGATTTCATTTGCGTAAAATTCAAGCCTGCAGCTGTAAAGAGAGCTTCGGCCGTATCCTTGTGCCACCAGCCTTCAATATTCGTACGCGATGCACCGCCATCTGGGCGGACTAGATCATATTGTGCGCCTGTCCATGAGCCTGAAACAACGTCCCATCCATAACTTGCGGGTTTCGTCTCATGAATAACAATAGCGGCGGCGGCGCCTTGGCGTCCAGCCTCCTCAAACTTGTAGGTCCAGCGGCCATAATAGGTCATTGCATTGCCTTTAAATAAGGTCTCATCTCCAGAAGCAAACCCTGGATCATTTACAAGCATAACGACCGTTTTACCTTTGACGTCGAGGTCTGCGTAATCATTCCAGCCATATTCAGGCGCGACAACACCGTAACCGACAAAAACAATTTCGCTATCCTGAACGCTCTGACTTTGGTCAAGACGTTTTGTCCAGTAAACGGCATTGGTAGATTGATCAGCCTCCATTAGCACTTCGTCTTCTTTGGTTATTGTGAGAGAGGATGATGGCAAGACTTCGGTTTCGGTGAGCCTGACATTTTGGAAATAGGTATTGTTTTTACCCATCGGAATAAGCCCGGCTGCTTTCATTTCATCAGCAATGTATTGGGAGGCGGCTTGCCCGCCAGGCGTTCCTGGCGCGCGGCCTTCAAATTCATCAGACGCCAAACGTTCAATCCGCCGGCCAATATCCGCTGCCGAAGCAATTGGGGGTTTGGTAACAGTTTCTGGAGTCACTGCAGGTTCGCAAGCTGTTGTGAAAAGAAAAGAGACACTTAAGCCTAAAATTCCAAGACGCGTCATAATTCATATTCCTATATTTTGTTTTCTATTGAAAACCATTCTACTGTGTCTAATCATAAGATTGTCAAAAATAAAAGGTAAACCATGCGTGCTCTCTTTATAACATTATTGTTATCTTCTTCTTTGGTTGCTTGCGGTGATACAAAAACCCCCACATCTGCGTTAAATCAAATCAGCTCTGAGGCGGACGTAACAACAATCGGAAAAGTAACGAGCACAAGCAAGGCTAGTCCAGAAGTGGCTAAGTTGGTCAAAGTGGCTCTCGCGGGTAAGCATGCTTATGACATCACTGAGAGCCTGACGACAGAAATTGGTCCGCGCGTTGGCGGTTCGCCGCAAGAAGCCTTAGCGCGGGAATGGGCCGTAGCAAAATTTAAAGCCATTGGTCTGCAAAACGTACGCATAGAGCCATTCACAATGCCTTACTGGGAACGCGGTGTTGAAACAGCGTCTATAACAGCGCCATTTCCGCAGCGGCTATACATCACATCCTTAGGAGGTTCGGTCGCAACCTCGCCAGACGGTATTGAAGCTGAGGTTGCTTATTTCCCAACTTTCGAAGATTTGAAAAGTGCGCCCCAAGGCGGCCTAGATGGCAAAATAGTATTTATTTCGGGAAGAATGAAAAAAGCCCCTGATGGCGCTGGCTACGGGCCCGCCAATCAAAAAAGGCGGCAAGGCGCAACCGAGGCGGCTAAGCGCGGAGCTATTGCGGTCGTTATTCGTTCTGTCGGGACTGATAGTCATCGTTTTCCGCATACAGGTATGATGCGTTACACGCCTGACCTAAAGAAAATTCCAATTGCCGCGCTCTCAGCTCCTGACGCCGATCAGCTCGAAAGAACATTAAGCCGCGGTGAAACTATACGCATTCGAATGACGCTAACGCCAAAATGGTTGGGGGAACGACAATCGGGTAATGTTATTGGGGAAATTATCGGAACAGAAAGGCCGGAAGATATTATTTTAGTTGGTGGTCATCTTGATTCCTGGGACTTAGGAACCGGCGCAATTGATGATGGGGCGGGTATTGGTATTTCTGCTGGTGCGGCGCAGGTAATTCTTGAAAGCGGCCTTAAGCCAAAGCGAACGCTACGCGTTGTCGCCTTTGGCGCAGAAGAGGTAGGATTGTTAGGAGGCTTTGCATATGTCAAAGCGCATAAAGACACGGATTTGGATAATCATGTTTTGGCAACTGAATCAGATTTTGGTGCCAAGCCGCCTTATGAAGTCAAAGCAGGGGTAAAATCGGGAAAGATCATTATTCAAAACATCGCTGAGGCGCTTGGCCTGCCCTTTGTAGAAACCAAAACCAATGGAGGTCCCGATATCGGGCCTATGTTTGCGGAAGGGGTCCCTGTCATGCGGTTTCAGCAAGATGGCACGGATTATTTCGATTTGCATCATACGCCCGATGATACATTTGATAAAATTGATCCAGATGAAATTGCCCAGAACGTTGCAGCATTTGCGGCTATGATGTGGATGGCGTCAGAAGCAGAGACTGATTTTAGGTAACGGCATAAGCCTAATATTCAATAATTTCTCTAGACTTCCACGGATATGCATATAATTGCATACCTACATTCATCAAAGGATATAACACAATGTCATTGCCCCCTATTTTGCAAAACCTTGAACTCCCAATCATCGGAGCCCCTTTGTTTATTGTGTCAGGGCCTGAACTCGTTATCGCGCAATGCAAAGCGGGAATTGTCGGGTCTTTTCCAGCGCTTAATGCGCGTCCTGCCGAAGAGCTCGAAAAATGGATTGTTCGGATTAAGTTAGAGCTGGAGCAATATCAGAAGGATAACCCTGATAAAAAAGTTGCTCCCTTTGCCGTAAATCAGATTTGTCATCCGTCAAATAATAGGCTCGAACATGACACAGAAGTTTGCCGCAAGCATGAAGTTCCTATTGTTATTACGAGCTTACAGGCCAATCAGGATGTTTACGATGCGACGCATAGCTATGGGGGGATAATTTTGCATGATGTCATTAATATTCGCCATTCCAAGAAAGCACTTTCAATGGGCGCGGATGGCTTGATTGCTGTCTGCACGGGCGCTGGAGGGCATGCAGGGCGTTTATCTCCCTTTGCGCTGATACCTGAAATTCGGAAATTTCATGACGGGCCTCTATTACTCTCTGGTTCGATAGCGACAGGCGGCTCTGTTGCTGGAGCCTTGGCGATGGGGGCGGATCTTGCGTATATAGGTACGCGGTTTATTGCGTCAAAAGAAGCAAATGCGTCCGACGGTTATAAGAATGAAATCATCGAGTCGTCTGGCAAAGATATTGTTTATTCTCCTCTCTTTACAGGTGTGCACGGAAATTATCTTCGCGGCTCAATTGAAAAAGCAGGGCTTGATCCTGACAACCTTCCAACAGCGGATAAAACTAGCATGAATTTTGGGTCTGGTGGAAACACCGACGCCAAGGCCTGGAAAGACATATGGGGGGCCGGGCAAGGCGTTGGGAGTGTTGATTCAGCGCCAGCCATTCAAGAAATAGTCGACCAATTTAAAACGGAATATGAAATTGCTATTAAGAAATTAACTACCTAATCCTTAAAATTAACTACCTAATCCTTAAATAAGGTGATTTTCTTGAGATCTAATATAAGATTTTATTAGGCATAGCTGAAAATATTCAATTTGCTTCATTGCCAGTTAGCTTTCAATAAGTTAGATGGTTAACCGAGTCTTTTATGACTTGATTAGTTCTATGGAGGAATAATATGGGAGCGAGATGGTTTTGGGGGATAATTCTCCTCGCCGTTCTAGCGCTTTTGTGGGCTCTTTTTACAGCACCTGATAGGTCTGCTGCTATGGGAGATGATATCCGAAATGCTTTAAGAAGCGCAGGATCAAACGCAGAAGTCGATATGAACGGTAATGTTGCCACTTTAACAGGGATTGCTAAATCAGATGAAGAAATGGCGAAAGCCACGAGTATCGCAGAAAACGCTGAGTGTTCGGCGTGTGAAGGAAAGAAACGCTGGCATAAAGTTAAAAATGATATGTCGGTTGCAGAAGTTCCAACTAAAAAGAAGGTAGTCGCATTACCTAGGCAATCACCTTACACATTCCAAGCAACGAAAGACGTCGATGGAAATGTGGTGGTAAACGGTTATGTCCGCAATGAAGCAGAACGCACCCGTGTACTCGATCATGCGAACGCATTATACCCAGGCAAAGTAACGAACAGAACCGTTCGGCTAGCGAGCGGAGCTCCAAACGTTGACTGGGAAAACGTTCTCATGGGTAATTTGGACGATCTAAAAAGATTGGACACAGGTCGTCTGACTATGGAAGATAATAGTACGGTCATTACGGGAACCACATCCTCTACGGACGTGCGCGGCGCTATTAATGCTCGCATTGGATCTTTAACAAATTATAATGGAGCCGCGACAATCACGGTTCCTGATGCAGAAGATGTCAATGTTGGCGAAATAAAATCACAAGCTATTTGTCAGACATTACTAAATGACATTAAGACTGGGAAGAAGATTACTTTCGCGACGAGTAAAGCGGACATAAGAGGGGATCAAAGTTTTGACCTTCTTAATTCATTAGCATCTGCCGCGAAGCAATGTGCGTCTTTTCGAATTAATGTCGAAGGTCATACAGACTCTGATGGGTCAGACGAATATAACCAACGTTTGTCAGAAGCGCGGGCGAATACAGTGGTCGCCTATCTAACAGAAAATGGTATCGCGCGTGAGCGCATGCAAGCAATCGGTCTTGGAGAAGCCAAGCCCATCGGTGATAATACGACTAATGAAGGTAAGGCACGTAACCGCCGTATCGAATTCGTCGTGACACAGTCCGAGTAAAGGAGGACATCTATAATGTTAATTAATGGTATATTTAGTTACATCGCCTGTTTTGGGTGGTTAATTCCGTTTCTATTTGGTCTTTTAGGTTTGTTACTGGGGTGGTTATTATTCCGCGGTAAAAAACAAGCTGGAGATCTTTCAATCGAAGGTGAAGGCGCATTACGTGCAGAAGCTGATGGTTTGCGGGCTCGGGTTCAGGAATTAGAAGGCCGCGTTTCTACGCGTGATGGAGAAGTTTCGAGCCTTAAAGGTAAGCTAGCAGCAGCAGCGGCTGGCGCGGCGGCAGTCACGGCAGTCAAAGCATCGGCAGCGCCTGCAGCAAAAGCAGATGATGACGAAACCTACGCCCTGGAATGGCGCAATCGTTATCTCGCAGCTCGTGTTAAATATTTGGAAGGCCGTATTTCAGAAACGCCTAAACCAAAAGCCAAGAAGCTTGTGGCGAAGAAAAAAGCAGCGCCTAGAAAGGTTGTTGCTAAAGCTGCGCCGAAGCCAAAAGCTAAAGCGAGACCGAAGCCAAAGGTTCTTTACACAGACGGACCAACAGATGGCGCTCCAGATGATCTTAAGCTTATCAAGGGTATTGGACCAAAGTTTGAGAAAGACTTGAACGGAAAAGGTATTTACTACTTCCGTCAAATCGGAGCTTGGAAAGCTAAAGACGTAAAAATGGTTGAAGGTGTGATTGATTCATTCCCAGGCCGTATTGATCGCGACGATTGGATTCCACAGGCTCGGGGACTAGCTAAGGGCGGAAAACCACGCGCTATGAAAGCTGCTCCAAAATCCAGAGCGAAGCCAAAAGCTAAGGCGAAGCCGAAAGCTAAAGCACGGCCGAAGCCAAAAGTATTATATACGGATGGACCGACTGATGGCAAACCTGATGATCTAAAGCTCATCAAAGGTATCGGACCAAAGTTTGAGAAAGATTTGAATGGAAAAGGTATTTACTATTTCCGTCAAATCGGAGCTTGGAAAGCTAAAGACGTGAAAATGGTTGAAGGTGTGATTGATTCATTCCCAGGTCGCATCGCTCGCGATGAGTGGGTCGCGCAGGGCAAAAATTTAGCCGCTGGTGGTAAGCCGCGTGCGATGAAAGCTGTCCCATCGTTTGCTAAGAAAAAGTAAGTAAGCCTAGAGTTAGCCCTAAGCTTATAACCATTTAAAACCCGCCTTTATGGCGGGTTTTTTATTTTAATCCTCAATAATAAAGCGGCCCATATATTAGGGTTATGTTGAGAGAATTAAATATTGAAAATGAGTGGCAGGCAGAGTGCTGGCCCAATTTTTTGCCAAAAGAGTTTGCTTGTCGCCATTGTCAGGAATTATTCATCTGGCCGGCATTTTTGGATAAATTACAAAGCGCGCGCGGTGACGTTGCCAAACCTTTTCATATTTTATCGGGCCATCGATGTAGCTTGCACAATGCTCGTATCGGAGGCGCGCCACTCTCTCAACATCTCACTCTTGCAGTTGATATCGCGCTCCCGGGTCATGATCCGGTAAGGCTCTTAAATGCCTTGAAAAGAGCTGAGTTTCGCGGGTTTGGTTTTTACCAAACCTTTCTTCATGTTGATTTAGGTCCCAGCCGACACTGGTTTGGCGGGAAGAAAGCAAAGAGTTTGTGGCAGACATATTTGGATTAGGATTAGACGCCGCAGCAGGCGGCGTCTTTGGAATTTTAGGCACAGCGCTTGGGCGCGTAGCTGGTTATTTTGAACGACAGCAAAGCTTCAAGCATGAAGTCTTGCGGTGGTCACATGAGTATAAACTTCATGAACTACAAATGTTGGCTCAAGCTCAAGAAACAGAAATGGAACTCGCGCTTGCCGCGCAAGAAGGCTCTTGGCGAGGTTTAACAGCCTCTATTGCGGCAGATGCCAACATTGGGAAAGCCAGTAAATGGGTCATCAATACGCTTAGATTGGTCCGGCCGACGCTCACCGTATTGCTTTGGTTGATAACGGGTTGGATATTTGCTGTGACGCAAAATGGAGCTATAGTCGAAGCAGCTGTTTTTGCAGCTACGGCGGCAACGCTTTGGTGGTTCGGAGATCGGGCTCCAAAGCCTTCGACGCAATTGCAATTTTAATGCTCTCGATATACTCGATATATGTGTATTATACGATTTGATAATTTGAAAATATGCAACTAATTGCATATAAGCCTTTACTCAAGCGAATATCGCTTGCTAAGAGAATTTATGCTTAAAGACAAATCTATTGCCGTAACCGGCGCGCAGGGCGGTATCGGCCGCGCAATTGCCGAAATGTTCTTAGAAAACGGGGCTAAAGTAGCCATTAGTGACAGGCAAGCCCCTGAGCAAACAGCGGCAGAACTCGGGGTGTCTGGATTTGCTTGTGATGTTTCAGACGAACAAGCGGTTAAAAAATTCGTTAAAGATGCGCAGGTGTTAAATGGCCCCATTGATATCTTCGTCGCCAATGCGGGCGTTGGGTTTGGAGATCCGGGGCATGGCGCGGGCGCCGATAATAAAGCTTGGGAGCTTAGCTGGGGCGTTAACGTTATGGGCGCCGTATATGCCGCGCGAGCGCTTCTTCCAGCCATGCAGTCGAGAGGGTCTGGGCGCTTTGTTATAACGGCCTCTGCAGCAGGCTTGCTAGCGCAAATAGGTAGTGCCTCTTATACGGCGACTAAACATGCCGCTGTAGGATTTGCCGAATCTCTTGCTATTCGCCATTGGGATGAGGGCATCAAAACCCATTGCATATGCCCGCAATATGTTCGTACAAATATGACAAAGGGTATAGCTATAGCTGAAGGTCACCAAGACGGCCTATTGGAACCCCTAGATGTCGCCGAAGCGTTACGCTTGGCTATCAATGAGGAACGCTTTATGGTATTATCTCACCCAGTGGTAGGAGATTACTTTCGACATAAAGCGTCCGACTATGAGGGCTATATTCGGGGCATGAATAAATTAAAACAAAAAATAGGTAACGATCAGTTGCCTACATAGGAGTGAGGTAAATGGCGAGGTTTGATTTTTCAGGAAAAGTAGCGCTTATCGCAGGGGCCAGCCGCGGTATTGGAGCTGCTGTAGCTCATGGATTTGCGGAGCATGGGGCAACTGTAATCTGTTCTAGCCGTAAACAAGCAGATTGCGAAAAGGTAGCCGAAGCCATTCGTGACAAAGGAGGCAAGGCTGTATCTTGCGAGCTTCATTTGGGCAAGCTTGATCATCATGACGCGGCATTATCGATGATCGAGAAAGAATTTGGGCGTCTTGATGTTCTTGTCAATAACGGAGCGACGAGCCCGCATTTTGGACCAGCTCACGAGGCAAGCGCCGGGGCATTTGATAAAACGATTGAGGTAAATACCCGGGGGCCATATTTTCTATCAACGAAAGCTTTTCCATTGCTAAAAGCTGATGGCGGCGGCTCAATAGTCAGCGTGGCCTCAATTGATGGTATCCAGCCTGCAGAATTTCGTGTGATATACGGAATGAGTAAAGCTGCTTTGATTGCTATGACCAAAGGGTTGGCCAAAGAATATTCTCAGCACGGTGTGCGTGTAAATGCGCTCCTTCCAGGCTTTACAGATACAAAGCTTGCGTCGGCGTTGAAAGATAATCCTGCAATGGACATGTATATGAAGATGAACCTTGCGATTAAACGCATGGCTCAGCCTGAAGAAATGGTCGGAGCCGTTCTTTACATGGCGTCGGATGAAGCGAGCTATTATACGGGGCAAAATATGATTGTTGATGGGGGAGCCGTAATTTAATGAGCAGTGAAAACCCAACAGTAGAGGTTCGCAAAGGTGAAGAACTGGACATCGACGCTGTTGACGCCGTTCTAAAGCAAGCCATACCTGACCTCATTGGCCAAGCCACTGTAAAACAATATGCATCGGGTGCGTCTAACCTTACATATGCTTTAGATTATCCTGAGCGCCGCATGGTACTGCGCCGTCCTCCAGTGGGTGATAAACCAAAGTCTGGTCACGATATGCACCGAGAATACCGTGTTATGACGGCGCTCAAAGGGCATATAGCTGTTCCTAATACGCTTTATTATACGGATGATGCATCTATAATTGGGGCCGAATTTTACGTGATGGACCGATCTGAGGGACATCTAATCCATACGCAAATTCCTAAAGAGTGGAATTGGACACCCAAAGAAGTTAGGCAGTTATGCGATAACTTTTTTCAAACTTTGGTCGATATGCATCAGGTGGATTATAAATCTATCGGTCTCGGGGATTTTGGTAAACCCGAAGGTTATGTCAGCCGCCAAATTTTAGGATGGAACCGCCGTTTTGGAAAAGCCTGGACGGAAGACATTGAAAAATTCGAAGATGTTCAGCAATGGCTGGTTGATAATATGCCCGCGCAAGAACGCGGCGCGGCGGTCATACATGGGGATTACCGTATTGATAATTGCATCTTAAAACAAGATGACCCAACGCAAATAGAAGCATTGCTAGATTGGGAAATTTCGGCCTTAGGAGATCCCATGATGGATTTGGGAAATACCTTAGCTTATTGGATTCAAGCCGATGACCCTGACTTTATGAAAATGACAGTAAGACAACCCTCGCAAGTCGAGGGTATGATGACACGCCAAGAAATTATAGATTTTTATGCCGAGAAAACAGGCGCGGATGTCTCTGGATTTCAATTTTACTATATCTACGGCATTTGGAGACTAGCTGTTATTATCCAACAAATTTACGCCCGCTCCTACCGTGGACAAAATGATAATCCGCGATTTAAATCCTATGGCGAAATGACCGTGGCTCTAGGAAATTTAGCACGATACAAAATAAAAACAGGTACACTTTAAGGATAAACTATGACAATGGATTTGGGCATGAGTGAGCGCGTTGCGCCGCTGGTCGAGAAAATACGCGATTTCACACGTAATTTCGTTGCGCCACTTGATCATGAATTTCATGAACTTGTAGGAACTGCGCCAGGCGGGCGTTTCTCTCTGTCTGATCGCCAGAACGAAATTTTGGATACGGTTAAAGCAGAAGCACGCAAGAGGGGGCTATGGAATTTTTGGCTAACGGATTCCAAAGAAGGCTTTGGTCTTTCGACCGTTGAATATGCCTATATCGCAGAGGAGCTAGGCTGGGTGCACCTGGCGTCAGAGGCCATGAATTGTTCTGCGCCGGACACTGGGAATATGGAAGTTCTCGAACGTTACGGGACCGACGGGCATAAAGAAAAATGGTTGAAACCGCTTCTTGCAGGAGAAATACGCTCTGCTTATTTGATGACAGAACCTGATGTTGCGTCATCTGATGCCACAAATCTTGAATTTTCCGCCGTTAAGGATGGTGATGAATGGGTTTTAAATGGTGAAAAATACTGGTCGTCTGGCGCTGGTGATGAACGTTGTAAAGTCTATATTCTCATGGCCAAAACGCCAGATGAAAGCCGCAGTAAACATAAGCAACATTCCATGTTTGTCATCGACGCTGGCTTGCCTGGGATTGAAATTTTAAGACCTATGATGGTTTTTGGGCATGATGATGCTCCTCATGGACATATGCATATTCGTTTCACAGATGTTCGTATTCCTGCTGATGCTTTATTGATAGGTGAGGGCGCGGGTTTTGAAGTTAGTCAAGGACGTCTTGGCCCTGGACGTATTCATCATTGTATGCGTTCGATAGGACAATCAGAAAAGGCCCTACAGATGCTATGTAAGCGCTCGTTAGAACGGGAAGCTTTTGGTAAACAGCTAGCGTTTTTGGGCGCGAATTTCGATATCATCGCTGAAGCTAGAATTAAGATTGAGCAAGCGCGCCTGCTATGCTTGAAAGCGGCTTGGGCTATGGATACGATGAGTAAACGCGACGCCGCGCCGTGGATATCCATGATTAAAGTCGAAGCGCCGCGTATGTCGTTAAAGGTTATTGATGAAGCGATGCAAATATATGGCGGCACGGGTGTGTCTCAAGATACGCCGCTCGCCGCTATGTATCAAGGCCAGAGAACATTAAGGTTCGCGGATGGTCCGGACGCGGTACATCGCCGCCAGGTCGCCCGTAAAGAACTAAGAGCTTATACGAACCAGAAAATTTAACTGTACTTTCAGTCGTCTAACTTGGTTTGCTTAATAAAGATTTTAGTATAATCGCTTATATAGACCCACTATCTGGGGTTTTAGTATTCTATGGCGAACGCAAATTTAGACGTTAATTTACCGGCATCTCGATTGCGGTCAGGCTGGTTGTTAATAGGCGTTTTTACGGCATCTATCTTTCTTAGCGCTGCGCTTTTATTTTCTGTGCAGCCCATGTTCGCAAAAATGGTACTTCCGCTTTTAGGAGGCTCATCAAGTGTTTGGAATACCGCAATGGTATTTTTTCAATTAGTTTTGCTGGGCGGTTATATCTATGCGCATTTGATTTCCAAGTATTTGAAATTTGGATTGCAAATCATTGTACACGGTTTGGTCCTAGGCTTAGGTTGTTTTTTTCTACCTTTATCCATAGCAAATGGATGGACACCGCCAGAGACTGGTCCGCAAGCTTTTTGGCTTATCGGGTTGTTTGCAGTTAGCGTTGGTGTTCCTTTTTTTGCAATTTCGGCTAACGCACCGCTCCTTCAACGTTGGTTTAGCCGAACTAATGATAAAGATGCGGATGATCCCTATTTTTTATATTCAGCGAGTAATGCGGGTAGCTTATTATCCTTGTGTCTTTACCCTGTTGTATTTGAACCTATGCTTAGATTGCGCGAACAGACAGGTCTTTGGGCAATTGGCTACGCCTTACTCATAGGTTTTGTCTTAATTGCCGGATACATCGGAACTTTAAAGCAAAATAATAGAACCGACAACATTATCAAAACTGACGTAAAGCCCATAAAATCCTCTATATCACAGCGGTTAATATGGATCGGCTTGGCATTTATTCCGTCCAGTTTAATGCTTGGCGTAACCTCACATATGACCCATAATATTGCCTCTGCGCCTTTTTTATGGATTATACCTTTGGCGCTTTATTTGCTAACATTCATTGTAGCCTTTGCAAAGACGCCGATTATTTCACCCAAAATCCTTGGTTATCTCACGCCGGTCGCTATTGTATCGGCATTGGTATTTGGAATGGTGCTTAATGATAATTTGATCTTATCCATCATTATCAGTTTAGTTAGCTATTTCATTATCGCCCTAACTTGTCATATGAAGTTGGTTGAAACGCGCCCAGAGACTGAACGCCTAACGGAATTTTACATTTGGATGTCATTAGGGGGTGTTATTGGCGGCGCATTTAATGCCTTGCTGGCCCCAGTAATATTTAACACGGTTTATGAATACATAATCGTTTTAGGAGCTGCTAGCTTTGTTAGCTTCAAATTTAATCCGGATTCGAGTGATCAGAAATCACAGCAAAATAAGCTGTTTCAGACACTCCTAATTGGGAGCTTTATGCTAACGCTACTTTATCTTCTAAAAGTTCCAATGATGATAAGCTGTCTGCTACCTGGTTTGTTTGTAGCTTATAATTTAGAACGCCTTAGCGCGCAGCCTAGATTTACAATGATCTCAACTATTTCGATTGTTTCAGCTATTGCATTTGTCGTTCCGCTGATTGGACAAAAAAATGTTCTCATGGATAGATCGTTTTTTGGAATATTAGGTGTTGAAGCCAAAACAACGCCTCATGGCCTTATTCATGAATTTTCTCATGGCGACACGTTACATAATTTTCAATTTCAAAGTCCCGAATTAAAGGCAACACCATTGGCTTATTATTCGAAGGGCAATTCTTTTGACCGTGGTTTAAGCTTTGCTAGAAGCCTGAGAGTCGACGGTAACCTTGATATTGCCATGATCGGCTTAGGAGCGGGGGCCATGGCCTGTTATGAGCGCGCACAAGATAATTGGGTTTATTTTGAAATAGACCCAGCCGTTGTTGACATGGCAAAAAACCCTAAATTCTTTAGTTATATAGAAACGTGTTCCTATGTTTCCGATGTTCGAATTGGAGACGCACGTATAAAGTTCGATAAAATTGCAAAGAACTCTCAAGACTATATTATAATCGATGCTTTTTCTTCTGATTCAATACCTGCGCATTTGCTCACTGTGGAAGCAATGGATCTCTACTTAAGCCGCTTGAAACCTGATGGCCTCCTGTTTTTTCACACCTCAAATAGAGTTATGGATGTTAGCTCCGTTGTTGCGAACCTGGCAGAAAATGCTGGGTTAGATAGCCGTTATATAGAGATGACTGATTTTCCAGACAGCCAATTTCCAGGATATGATTCTAAAAGCTCAGCTGTATTGGTTGGTACTGCAGGGCAAATGAGGGATGCTGAGTTATTTGATACTAAATGGCAAAAAAGGCACCCAAGCCCCGATGTCGGATTATGGTCTGATGACTACTCGCACATCATTGGCACATTGAAGGCCAGGTATAAAAATAATGCTAAAATTATTCCTCGCAGCAGCGAGTAATTTTAATTTCCTTGAAAAGCGATCTTTCCATCAACGATTGTCATCACTGTTTTTGCAGACAGAATCTCATCTCCGCTGGCGGTCATTATATTAGTGTCCAATATGGTGAAATCAGCGGCTTTTCCAATTTCAATTGTTCCCAGTTTCGTATCTTGAAATGCTGCGTAAGCAGGCCATGCCGTGAACATTTTTAAGGCTTCCTGCGGATTTACTTTTTGATCTGGGTACCAAGCATCGTTGCTATACCCCTTTAGGTCCTTGCGATGTGTTGCGGCATAAAACTCTATGCGCGGATCTCCAACCTCGACAGGTGCGTCAGTTCCGCCAGCAATTATCGCGCCGCTATCGATAAGGCTTCTCCATGCGTAACCGCCAGCGAGCCGGTTTTTTCCAAGTCTGTCAACAGCAAAATGAAGATCTCCAATTGCGTGAGATGGCTGCATAGACGCAACAATATTATATTTTGCAAATAGAGGAATATCGTCAACATGTATAATTTGACTATGTTCAATACGCCATCTGGGTTCAGGGTTTTGACGTTCAGATTTGGGGACCGCGTCGAAGGCATTTTTATACCATCGTAGGACCATTCTATTGGCTTTATCGCCAATTGCATGGGTGTTGACCTGAGTTCCATTTCGTAAGGCCGCCCGAAGTATGCTATCAGCTTGGACTTCTTTTAACGTTAAAAGACCTTCATTGTCTGGATCATCAGAATATGGCTGTAATAATGCGGCGCCCCGGGATCCTAATGCGCCATCTGCATAGAGTTTTATGGCGCGGGTAGTAATAAGCTCATTGTCGGTAGCTTTGCCAGTTGTCAGGGACGGCATTGAGCCTTCGTCCACCAAGTCTACCGAATTATAAACACGAATTTTGATTTTTCCTTGATGTGCTAAGCGGTTCAAAATAGCGATATCATCTGGATCTACGGACATTGAATGAATGTTGGTCCACCCACGGCTCGCATAGAGTTCTGAGGCAAGAATGAAGGCTTTCTCTTTTCGTTCTGGCGTGATGTCATCAATTAAACCATCAACTAAATTGGTTGCATTATCCACAAGCATACCGGTAGGCTCGCCATTATCGCCTAGATTGATAGCCCCGCCAAAAGGCGCAGGAGTGTTTTTCGTTATATTGGCTAATTCTAAGGCTTTACTATTGACGACAAAGGCATGCCCGTCAGACCTTTCCAAAATCACCGGATGCTCTGTCGTTATTTCATCTAGGTCATGCTTATTTGGGAAGCGTTTTTCAGGCCAGTGTGTTTCAATCCACCCTCTACCATAAATTGTCTCGCCTTTGGGGGTATTGGCAACGGCTGCTTTAAGTTTATTCTGCAAATCAATAACGGAGGCTGAACCTTCTAAATTCAGCGTCATTTCTCTCAGGCCAATTGCTAAAAGGTGGCCGTGTGCGTCTGCAAGGCCAGGGAGTAGGGTATTCTCCGATAAGTTTATAACCTTGGGATTTGGGTTTGTGTGGTCTTGGCACCACTTTTGAGTGTCACTGCCGACATAAGATATTACCCCATCTTTTACCGCAACAGCGTTGGCTGTTGGGCTAGCATCATCGGCCGTATAAATAGGCCCGCCGGAAATACAGAAATCCGAAGAATTTACGGTCTGAACTGAACTATCGCTACATGCGATAAGACAGGCGAATAATATAGGTTTGTAGGAATTTAACTTCATGATGCGCGGTCCTCTCGAGAGATAGATTAACGCATCATGGAAAGATTTCTAGTGATAGATTAGGCTGCTACGTCGTCTTGCCGGGTGTTTGTCATCACATTGTCAAATGAATGCAGAATATCACTTAATTTAACAGGTTTAGTCAAAGCATCATTCATGCCAATATTCTTGCAAAGTCGTTTTTGCTGATATTCAGGGTCAGCGGTTAATGCAATGATGGGGACATCAGACCAAGTTTCAGTCGAAGCCCTGATTGAGAGCGTTGCTTCAATACCGTCCATGACGGGCATATGAATATCCATCAAGACAACATCTATCTCTGTGGTTTTCAGAAGATCGATGGCTTCTTGCCCATTTGAAGCAAGGTGAACTTCCGCAACCAAAGACTCGATTAGAGAGGTGACGACAACGTGGTTCGTAGAATTATCATCAACCACAAGGACCCTTAGTCCGGAGTAGTTGGTTTCTTCGGGCTTGGCTTCTTCAAGAATTTTATCAACTAATTCGTTGTAATCTTCTTCAAAACTTTCCGCTTCATCGACTGAGTAAGGAAGGGATAAAACAAAAATGGAGCCATGTCCGAGCTTAGAGCGAACATATATCGACCCGCCCATTAATTCGATGATTTCTTTGGTTATGGTCATCCCAAGACCTGTACCGCCAAATCGGCCCGATATGGATTTATCTGCTTGGGTATAAGCCTCAAAAATTTGCGACTGTTGGTCATCGGTCATGCCGATGCCATCATCTTGGACTGCAAAAATTAATTGGGGTTTTTCGTTTTCCTTTTGGGTAGTTGTCAAAATGACTTTTATTGACCCATTAGGCGTAAATTTTACAGCATTTGAAATCAGGTTGTTGATACATTGCTCATAGCGAAATTTATCAAATATAATTTCTTCGGGAACGTCTGGAGAAATGACACTCGTTAGATTGATATTATTTTGTAAGGCTTTTTGTTCCCAAAGATTTATGACATCTTCAACGGATTTACCCGGACTAGCGGGGTTGGAATCTAGGGTTAATTTATCCGCATGAAGTTTAGTGTGACTTAAAGTTTCGTCGACAATGCGCAGAATTTTATCTGCTGAAGACTGAATAAGTTCTAATTTAGGATTAATAACGGGATCCGAATTATGATGAATTAACGCATCGGCTATTCCGATAACGCCGTTCATGGGGGTCCTGATTTCGTGTGCTAGCCGGGCTAAAAAATCATTTTTAATTTTCAGTGCGCGTTCGGCGTCTTCCTTTGATTGACGAAGAGCGTCCCGGATTTCCAGAGCTTTAGAAATATCTTTAAAGAAGCAATTATAACCAATGAGTTTGCCTTTGCTTGAATATTGAGGCTTGAAATGCCACCGCATCCAAATGTTTCGGCCTTTGCCAGTCATAATGCGGCATACCTTTTCTGTGGCAAGGCCTGTAGATTTTGCATTGTTCCATGCTTGCAAAGTCCCATTTTTATCAGCCGGATGAATTATGGAGAGGAAGCCGTCTTCATCGGCTTTTTTCATTTGTTTTTCAGTAAGCTGTTTTCTGAGATAATCACTTTGGATTTTATATTTTTTAGTTTTGAGATTGTAATGAAAATATCCGGCTTGCCCCGTCTCAAGAGCAATGGATAAGGTTTGATTGCGGATATAATTTTCGGTTATATCTTGCGCGGTGATAATATTTAACCCATCTAAGGATTTTCGTTTGATATGAAGGCGCAATCCTTTTCGAGTCGTTAATTTGACTTCATTGGTTGTGTGGGCGGCTCCATCAATGTTATCTTCGATAAAGCCTTGCACCTGTAACGGACCCAATATTTCTGTTGTATCATCTGATAAAAATGTCTTAGCAATTTCATTAAATGAGTAATTTTTGTCAAAATCCGTATTTTCAATTTCGAAAAACTCCAGCGCCTTATTATTGTAAAATTTAAGATTAAGCTCTTGATCGAAGATGGCGACAGCCAAGTTTGTCATTCCCATGACACGGGCGAACAATGGATTTGTTTCATCAAAATATTGTGGAATTCCAACGTTTTGGGATAACTTTTTTTCTATAACGCTTTCGGTCACATCATTCCCCATGTCATGTTTTAATGAAAAACTATAACAAGAAACAAAATAGGGGGTTAACAAAACAAAATTAAAACCCAAACGTTGAGTTGAGTTGATTGGATAGGCTGGGGTGTCCGTTAAATCAACCACTAATATTGGAATAGGAAACTCTTGCAGTTAATCAAATTTATCTTTAACGGCTGGGCATGAATAAAGATCGCTACGATAAACTTAATCAGTTAGGACAGCAAAATCCTTTACCCGCATCGCCGGATGAGGCCATTTTAGAACGTGTACAAAACCCGTTCGATGAGCCCTATATGGTGCGGCTTGTGGCTCCAGAGTTTACGTCGATTTGTCCAGTGACGGGCCAGCCAGATTTTGCTCATCTCGTTGTCGATTACTGTCCAGATAAGTGGATTATTGAAAGTAAAGCTTTCAAACTATTTCTAGGGAGCTATCGTAACCACGGTGATTTTCATGAGGCGTGTACCACCGGTATTGGTAAGCGGCTTGTTAAAGAGATTACCCCAAAATGGCTCCGTATAGGCGGGTATTGGTACCCTCGCGGGGGGATTCCGATAGATGTGTTTTATCAATATGGCACGCCGCCCAAAGGCTTATGGATTCCAGATCAAGGTGTTCCGCCTTATCGAGGAAGAGGTTAGTTATGCCCCTCGCCGATTTAAAAATGCAAGGCGCTCAAATAAATGCACATCTTGTTCGTTTTTCAATAGGGCTCCGTGGAGCGGCGGTATAAGTTTTTTAGGATCAGACTCTTTAAGTGTTTCTGGATCAATGTCTTCGACCAATAAAAGTTTCAGCCAGTCTAGCAATTCACTTGTGCTTGGTTTCTTTTTTAAACCTGGCATATCTCTTATCTCAAAAAACCGTTTCATAGCCGCAGATAACAGACGGGGTTTTATATCTGGAAAATGAACATCCACAATTTTGGCCATCGTTTCAGAATCTGGAAATTGAATATAGTGGAAAAAACATCGTCGCAGAAAAGCATCAGGTAGGTCTTTTTCATTATTTGACGTGATAATGATTATGGGACGGTTTTTCGCAGTTACCGTTTCGCCCGTTTCATAAACATGAAAGCTCATTTTATCCAGCTCATGGAGTAGATCGTTTGGAAATTCAATATCGGCTTTGTCTATTTCATCGATAAGCAAAATAGGTCGTTTTTTAGACTCAAAAGCTTCCCAAAGCTTTCCCTTGTTTATGTAGTTAGAAATGTCGTGAACGCGGTCTTCGCCAAGTTGCGAATCTCTTAGGCGCGCGACAGCGTCATATTCATAAAGACCTTGTTGAGCTTTTGTCGTAGATTTTATGTTCCATTCCAATAGAGGTGTTTTTAGCCCCTTTGCTATTTCATGAGCCAGAACAGTTTTGCCTGTTCCAGGTTCTCCTTTAATCAATAGGGGGCGTTCTAAAGTGATGGCGGCATTAACGGCCATTTTTAAATCTTGGGTCGCAACGTAATCTTTAGTACCTTTAAACTTCATTTTCATGTCCTCATTGTCCACTGCCTTTTATAGTTCACGCCGTATGATTCAAGCGGAAACCATTTCACGAATAATTGTGTTTTCCTGTATTGTACCGTTTTGCATCCCGCGATATATGGCGATTGCGCGATGTAAGACCGAGTCGTGTCTGAGATTTTTCGATGAGCGGAGTGCTAGAAATGGCGACTGACAAAAAAGCAAAAAAAACCGTGAAATTACCCAAGGGGTATAAGCCTTCGGACGATGAAAAATTTATGAATAATAAACAGAAGGAATATTTCCGCCAAAAACTATTATCGTGGAAGGCTGAGATCGTTGAACAGAACAAAGAAACGGTAGCTTTCCTACAACAAGAAAATGTCACTTACCCTGATCCTGCGGATACAGCCTCAGCAAATGCAGACCGTCAATTAGAACTTCGTACCCGTGACCGGCTTAGAAAACTGATTAACCAAATTGAGAAAGCGCTGCGCCGTATAGAAGATGGTACGTATGGGTATTGCGCGGAGACAGGGGACCCCATTCGGTTAGAGCGCTTAGAAGTGCGCCCAACAGCTAAACTGTCCCTCGAAGCTCAAGAAATGCATGAACGCGGAGAGCGCGTTCGGGCGGGTTAATTGCTGGGCTACAATCTTCAAGCCAGCCTCATACTGCAAGCTAGCTAACCTTTACTCTCGACCCAGTCATTTACGCGCTCTTCCATTACATTAAGCGGGACAGCGCCGGCATCAAGAATGACTGAATGATATTCGCGAATGTCAAACTTATCGCCAAGACGTTCGATGGCGTTCGCGCGCAGTTCAAGAATTTTCAACATTCCCACCTTATACGCGGTGGCTTGGCCAGGCATCACGATATAGCGCTCAATGGCTTTGACACAATCATTTAAAGGATTGGGCGTGTTCTCCGTGAGGTAATCGATAGCTTCTTGTCGCGTCCACTTTTTATCATGTAAGCCAGTATCGACGACTAATCTAGCCGCACGCCAAATCTCCATCGCAAGGCGTCCAAAATCAGAATAGGGATCTTCATAATACCCAAGTTCCTTAGGTAAAAATTCGGAATATAATCCCCAACCTTCGGTATAGGCTGTGTAACCACCAAACTTGCGAAACTTAGGAATGCCGTCTAATTCTTGCGCCATGGCGATTTGCATGTGATGTCCGGGTATGCCTTCATGATAAGCAAGGGCTTCCATTTGATATTTTGGCATATCTGTTATTTTATATAGGTTAGCATAGTAGTAACCAGGTCGCGAGCCGTCAGCTGCCGGACGGCTATAGAAAGCCTTACCCGCGGCTTTTTCACGAAAGGCCTCAACACGGCGAACTTCAAGGTCGGCTTTAGGTTTGCTCTTAAAGGCATCATCAAGCCGCCCCTTCATAACATCGATTATGCGTGTGGCTTCGGTTAGGTATGCTTCGCGTCCAGCTTCGCTATCTTCATATGTAAATTGCGGGTCAGTTTGAAGAAAAGTGAAAAATTCCTGCAGCGTTCCGTCAAATCCAACCTTAGCCATAATGGTTTTCATTTCCGTATGGATACGAGACACTTCTGAAAGACCCAATTCATGGATGTCTTTAGCAGAGAGGTCCGTCGTCGTCATGGCTTTGAGGCGGTAGGCATAAAACTCGTCGCCGTCAGGAAGTTTCCAGACGCCGTCATCTTCTGTTGAAATGGACGCTTGACGTTTCATTTCTGAAATCAACTTGTCATAAGCTGGTTTCATTGAGCTTTGCAGAGCATCAATTGCGGAAGTAAACAATGCTTCTTTTTGTTCATCGCCTAACTCAAGTTTATCAACTTTCTTCTGAAAATCGGCGAGAATTACATTCAGATCTTCTCCGTTGTCGAACGGTGCGCCAGTTAAAATGTTTTTAGATGTGCGAATAACATGATCATAAACAAATTTCGGTGGGAGAATGCCTTTATTTGCACTAGCTTTAGCATTCTTGACCACACCTCCAAGGTATTCACCGATACCGTTAAGCCGTTTTACATAATTTTCTGCATCTTCAATGTTATCTATACGGTGGTTATTTATCAGAAATGTTGGGATAGAGGCATGCGCTCCACGCATTTGGTTAAATGGATAGCGGTGATACCACCACTTCGCGCCGGCTAATTCATCCTCAGCCTGTTCAACATAAAGCCGGTAAGATAGCGCCCGCGTCGCATCTAAATCCGCAGGGTCAAAATTTGCCTTTAACTCTTCTAAATTTCTATGTGTTTGATCAAGCTGTTCGAGAGCAAATTCGCGGCTTGGATCATTCCATTCGTCAGTGCGTTCTTTAATTCCTAGCTGTGCTAAAAATTGGGGGTATTGTCTTACGCCCTCCATGAATTTAGTTTCAAACCAAGCGTCGAGTTCGGCATTAATATCCTCCGTCTCAACCATGTTTTTATCAGCTTGAGTGGTTGATATTGGCACAATACTTGTAGTTTTTTGCGCTACGGATTGTTCACCTTGGCAGCCCAATAAAAAGGCCGATAGGCCGATTACTGAAATTCCTGTAAGTAATAAACGATTCATAATTTTTTCCTATTCCCAATATCAACGGTTATTCTTTTTCGAACCAATCCATTCATTGACAAGTTCTTCCAAAATTTTAAGCGGAACTGATCCATTAGCAAGGATAACGTCATGAAATTCTCGAATATCAAAAGTCTCGCCCAGTTGGTTTTCAGCTTTTTTGCGTAGGTCTTGAATTTTTAACATGCCGATTTTGTAAGCTGTCGCTTGACCCGGCCAGACGATATAGCGGTCAATTTCTGCGCGCACGTCACCTTCAGGGTTAGGAATATTATCAAGATAATATTGAACGGCTTGTTCTCTCGTCCATTTTTTTGAATGAATACCGGTATCGACAACCAATCTTGCGGCGCGAAAAATTTCCATGGATAGACGACCGAAATCTTTATAGGGATCTTTATATAATCCGAGTTCCTTAGGAACAGATTCTGAATATAAAGCCCAACCTTCGATATAACTCGTATGCCTCCCTAGCGTTCTGAATTTAGGCAAGCCTTCCAGTTCCATTCCAATCGCAATTTGCATATGATGACCGGGTATGCCCTCATGATAAGCAAGGGCTTGCATGAGGTATATTGGCTGGTCTTTTAAATCTTTCAGATTGATATAATAGGTCCCGGGGCGAGAGCCGTCTCCAGCTGGCCGATCATAAAAAGCGCCGAATGCCGTGGCTTCGCGAAAGGGTTCGACACGTTTTACGACGACATCTGCTTTCGGCTTGGAAATAAATAAGCCATCCAATTGCTCTTTTATCCCATCAATTATATTTGTAGCTTCCGCAATATATCGCATTCGGCCTTCATCTGTATTTGGAAATGTAAATTGCGGGTCAGTTCGGAGAAAATCAAAGAATGCCTTGAGGGTGCCATCAAAGCCTACTTGCACCATGATAGCCCGCATTTCACCATGAATTCGCGCAACCTCTTTTAGGCCGATTTGGTGTATTTCTTCTGAAGTTAGATCCGTCGTTGTATAATGTTTAAGGCGGGCAGCATAATAAGCTTCAGAATTGGGGAGTTTCCATGCTCCGTCATCCTCATTTGAAGAGGCTTCATGGCGCTCAAACATGTTAAGGAGGTCAAGATATGCTGGCTGAACAGAGTCAAGCAGAGCAGTCTTAGCCTCATCAATTAAGGTGTTTTTTTCATCTTCACTCGCATTTAATTGGCTGAATTTAGATTTGATGTCTGTGAAAAGGGGGCTGTCCGCAGCGTCGGTAAAGGGGGCGCCAGTAATAACGTTTCGCGACGCCTCGGATAATTTAGAATAAACAAATTTAGGAAGAGAAATTCCTGCTTCAAATTGAGCCTCAGCTCGTTCGGCGTGTTGACCCATATGAGTTTTTATGGCCTTTAAACGTGCGATATAATTTTGCGCATCTTCAATATTATCTACGGTTTGATAGTTGATCATAAAGGCTGGTAATTGAGCGTGAGGTCCATTCATATGATTAAAAACATATTCATTAGAGCTGAATGCGTGACTGGCAATCGCGCCTTGGGCTGCAAATTCATAAAGCCGGAAAGATAGAGCCGTTTGTTTATCCAAACGGTCAATGTCAAAATCTCGGCGCATCTCTTCGAGCCAATTTTTTTGCAAAGCTGCACTTTCATCTAAGGCGAGCTGGGAAACATCGTCTAATTTATTCCGATTAGTTTTCTTTCCCAGATAAGTTTGTTGCATAGGTGATCGAGCAAGTTCATCCTCGAAACGAGCTTCAAACCAGTCATTTAAAGCCTGGCTTTGAGCTTTTATAATTTCGACCTTATCGGGTTGTTGAGAACTTGCTCCCTGACAACCCATTAGCAATAACGTGGCAGTGAATGTAGCAGTTAAAAGTAAAGCCAGTTTTTGCATTTGAACTCATGTTATTTTAGCCCCCATTATGTAGCATATTGATGGTGTGAACAAGAGAATTGGAATTACAATATAACAAATTTAAAAGGCTGTTATCTTTGGCTGTGCTTCTTATGATTTAGTTATGGAGCCAGTGATTCGTCCAAATCAAGATATGGAACCCAGGCCAATTAAGGCTTGGGGACTATGGACTATTATATTTGGAGTCGCAGTCTTGATTTTAGGAGCGGCCTTTCTAGCAGCTCGCAATGCCATACAAATTGGATGGCCAGCCCTTATACTTTTTGGCGGAATGTCTCTTGTTGGAGTCTTTGGTCTTTTATCCTTTGTTGTAATCGAGCGGAACAAAACCCAATTAAGCGATCGCCGTTTTGCGGATCGAGGCACGCCGTATGCGGATGCCTTTTTTCGTAATCCGCTCCCTAGTTTAATAGTTAGCAATGGTAAACCGGCTTTTGCAAATGACGCTTACACAAATCTAACTAAAGATATTGGGGTTACTGGCGCAAGTGCTTCTCCGCCATCCGTTGACCGTTTGTTTAGCGGTGGCAATGAAAAGGTCTCGGCTGCAATATTTAGGCTTCACAGGTTAAGTTCAAAAGGCTCTGAGGCTAAAGAGATTATTGATGTTGTTAATAAGGAAAATGACTTTCGGCGATACCACATTGATGTCAAATTATTAGGTGACGATCAGTTATGGATTGTCGAAGATGTAACACGAAACCCCGAGGGCGAGGATATGACCTTGGTTGACGCCCCTGTTGGGTTGTTTTCCATCACGCGCGACGGTCATATTTTAGCTGTAAATTCAGTCCTAAGCCGATGGCTAGGCGGTGAAGATATTTTGCGCCCTAGCCACATCAAAGAATTTATTGAGGATGCCGATGTTTTGCTAAATAGTTCGGTAGCGGCAGGGCGAGTTATAAGGGCAGATACCCGGCTGATTACGCGTAAGGGCGTCGTCACACCCACGATTATGGTAGGGTCATGGCATAAACTTGAAAACGGGGATGATATTGCGAGTGTTGCCTTATATGGACATTCTAGCCTCGCCAGCCAGCGCTCTTTAAGTTCGGTAAATAGGAAACCCTCTGCATCGGATGAGAATATGGCTGCTGGGTTTGCTTCTGCGCCCGTTGCTGTTCTTCAGTTGGATGGAGAAAATTTAGGGCAATCCTCCATCATGAGTGCGAACACGGCTTTTGAAGAAATGAGCGCCAATTCAGCTTGGAAGGACTTGGCGTTCCAAAAAATATTTATGCCAGCGGATACGCTCAATAATTTTTTATCAAAGAGAGCAGACCAATTTGAATCTGGAAAACCCTTTGACGCGGCTCTCGCAGGGCGTAAGCAAGTGCCTGTTTCAGTTTATATTGTCCCTGATCCAGAACAAACGACAAAGAGCTGGGTCTATATGGTGGATGTCTCTGCTCGAAAAGCACTTGAAGATCAGTTAGTTCAATCACAAAAAATGCAAGCTATTGGACAATTAGCGGCCGGCGTTGCCCATGACTTCAATAATCTTTTGACGGCTATACGGTTAAATACGGATGAATTACTACAGCGCCATCCAGTTGGTGATCCGTCTTATCCAGAACTCCAAAATATAAACACAACGGGTATTCGTGCCGCCGCTTTGGTTAAAAAGCTATTGGCTTTTTCTCGTAAGCAGACCCGAAGAGCGGAATTACTCAATGTTACCGACACATTGTCTGACATGGCGGTTACTTTGAAACAAACGCTAGGGGAGCGCGCGGTCCTTAAGATGGTACATGGACGAGGGCTATCTCCGATTTTTGCGGATAAAAGCCAAATCGATACGGTGTTGATGAACCTTTGCGTTAATGCGCGCGATGCTATGGAAGAGCAGGGCGGGGGATCAATCACGATTAAAAGCGCTGAGCTATCCAGGGCAGACATCACCGATGAGAGTGTTTTAGTTGCGCTTAAAGAAATATCTGGAGAAAGATTTATCACCATTGATGTAACTGACACTGGCACCGGCATGACGGATAAAGTAAAATCAAAAATATTTGAGCCCTTTTTTACCACAAAAGAGCAAGGTAAGGGCACAGGTTTGGGCCTTGCTACAGTTTACGGCATTGTTCAGCAATCCCGGGGACATTTAACGGTTTATAGTCGATTAGGAAAAGGGACGACGTTCCGGATGTATTTACCCGCAGCTGACCCGTCACAGGCCCTATCTGAGCAAGTCTTTAAAGCGCCCATTGAAACACGTAAACCAGTAAGTCTTTCGGGCCAAGGCACAATTTTATTTGTCGAAGATGAAGCCTCTGTTCGGCTTATCGCGGCTAAGACGTTACGCAAACGTGGGTATAAAGTTATTGAAGCAGAAGACGGTGAGGAAGCATTGGAAATATTGGAAGAAGGTGAACATGATTTTGATCTTTTAATATCTGATGTTGTTATGCCGGGTATGGACGGCCCGACATTACTCAAGAAAGGCCGGACGATGTTAAAAGAGACGCGTATCGTCTTCATATCAGGATATGCTGAAGATAAGTTCTCTGAATTATTATCTGAAGAGCCAGATGTAACATTTCTTCCCAAACCGTTCACATTGGCCCAATTAGCAGAAAAAGTAAAAGCTGAGATTGGAGAGAGTGAAGCTTAAATGCCAAAATTCATTCACATGTTCCAATTTTGTTCTTTTTACTTGCACTGCGAGAACATTTGTGGAACAAACGAGTCACGGCAGTCCAATACCAGCCGCAATTTCACGATAATGACCGACGGGCTCCGGTCATTCATATTGGAGTTTCACAATGGCCAGAAAAAATTCAACCCCCTTAACCGTCGTGGGTAAAGTCGACGATAAAAACAAATCTGCTGCACTCGAAGCCGCGCTTTCTCAAATTGACCGGGCTTTTGGAAAAGGCTCAGTCATGAAGCTTGGGCAGAAAAGTACGATGGATATTGAGTCTGTATCTACGGGGTCACTTGGGCTTGATATTGCTTTGGGGATAGGCGGTTTGCCGAAAGGCCGGATTATTGAAATTTATGGCCCTGAATCATCTGGGAAAACCACGCTGTCATTACATGTTGTGGCAGAAATGCAAAAACAAGGCGGCGTCGCAGCCTTTATTGACGCAGAACATGCCCTCGACCCTGTCTATGCTGGAAAGCTTGGTGTGGATGTCAATGAACTCTTAATTGCTCAGCCTGATACGGGTGAGCAAGGTCTTGAAATCGCTGATACGCTTGTGCGCTCAGGCGCGGTTGATGTATTGGTCATTGATTCTGTTGCAGCTCTGACGCCGCGCGCTGAACTTGAAGGCGATATGGGTGATAGTCTTCCTGGACTTCAGGCAAGGCTGATGAGTCAGGCTCTACGTAAGCTAACAGGATCCATATCCAAATCGGGTTGCATGGTTATTTTCATCAATCAAATCCGTATGAAAATTGGCGTTATGTATGGCTCGCCTGAAACGACAACGGGCGGTAATGCACTAAAGTTTTACAGCTCCGTACGCCTTGATATCCGCCGTATTGGCGCCATTAAATATCGGGATGAAGTTATTGGTAATCAAACCCGTGTGAAGGTCGTGAAAAATAAAGTTGCGCCGCCTTTCCGCCAAGTCGAATTTGATATCATGTATGGTCAAGGTATTTCAAAGACAGGTGAATTAATTGACTTGGGTGTTAAGGCTGGAGTCGTTGAAAAGTCAGGGTCTTGGTTCTCTTATGGTGATGAGCGTATCGGACAGGGCCGTGAAAATGTCAGAAAATTCCTTTTAGAAAACAAGGATATCGCTGAACGTCTTGAACAGCAAATTCGGGTGAATGAAGGTCTTATCGAAGATGAGCTGCTCATGCCAAAGGAAGAACAAGTTGAAGAAGAAGATGGTGATGACAAAATCACATCTATTGGAGCTTAATCCGAAAAAAAATTTACTAAGGATATGAATATACAGCTTGATCAGAGATAATATCTTTCCCCTCATTTTTTTCTGATCTATGCTAAAAGAGCGCTTGGCACTGCCCAGCGCTCTTTCTATATGAAGGGCCAGATTTATAGAAAAAGTGAGCCGTATGACTAGTCTACGAGATATTCGACAGCAATTCCTGAGTTTTTTCGAAAATGCCGGTCATACTGTAACAAGCTCAAGTGCTCTGGTGCCTGATAATGACCCAACACTTCTATTTACTAATGCTGGAATGGTTCAATTTAAGGATTATTTCACTGGGGCGAGCACGCCGCCTTATCCACGCGCAGTCACATCTCAGAAATGCGTTCGGGCTGGCGGTAAACATAACGACCTGGATAATGTCGGATATACGGCGCGCCATCACACATTTTTCGAAATGCTCGGAAACTTTAGTTTTGGAGATTATTTTAAAGCCGATGCGATCGAACATGCATGGAACTTGGTGACAAATGATTTCGGCTTCAATAAGGATAAGCTTCTCGTCACTGTCTACCACACGGATGACGAAGCTTTCGGTCTTTGGAAAAAAGTTGCTGGTTTATCTGATGACCGCATAATTCGTATCGCCACATCTGATAACTTTTGGGCGATGGGGGATACTGGGCCCTGTGGTCCATGTTCGGAAATTTTCTACGATCACGGCGCAGATATTCCAGGCGGCCCCCCTGGGTCACCTGATGAGGATGGAGATAGGTTTATTGAGATATGGAATCTTGTTTTCATGCAATTTGAAAAACATACGGATGGCCGGCAAGTACCACTACCCAAACCATCAATAGATACGGGTATGGGGTTAGAGCGCACCGCGGCTATTCTGCAAGGCAAGCATGATAATTATGATATTGACCTTTTTCAAAATTTAATCGACGCTTCGGTTGAGCATACGCAGGTAAAAGCGGAGGGCGAGGCATTATTCTCACACCGCGTTATCGCTGATCATTTGCGTTCTTGCTCGTTTCTAATGGCTGATGGTGTTTCGCCGTCTAATGAAGGGCGTGGTTATGTGCTTCGCCGTATTATGCGCCGCGCGATGCGACACGCCCATCTATTGGGGGCGAAAGACCCGCTTATGCACCGTCTTGTCCCAAGTTTAATCAGCGAGATGGGAGATGCTTACCCTGAACTTGGCCGCGCGAAAGCGTCTTTAGAGGCGACCTTTGAACAAGAAGAAGAGCGTTTCCGCAGAACATTAGGTCGAGGCACTGCTCTCCTCGATAAAACAACGGCTTTTCTTAAAGATGGAGACACGCTTGACGGAGAAACCGCCTTCAAACTTTACGATACATTTGGCTTTCCGCTCGACCTTACCCAAGACGCATTGAAATCTAAAGGAATCGAGGTTGATACGGACGGTTTTGACGCTGCCATGGCGCGTCAAAAGGAAGAGTCTCGCACCTCCGGATTTAAATCGGGGGATACGGGCACTGAAGATGTTTGGTTCACGGCTAAGGAAGCCTACGGCGCGACAGAGTTTGTGGGTTACGAAGATTTATCCCAAGGGGGGAAAGCGCATACAGTTTTTGCAAATGGTGGTATCGTCAAAAGCGCCGCCGATTGCGATGTTATGTTTGTAACGAAGACAACGCCTTTTTATGCCGAGAGCGGGGGGCAAGCTGGAGACAAGGGCCGCGCTATTTTTCCAAAAGGCGAAGTTATTATTTCTGATGTTCAGAAAAAAGCTGGAGACCTTCATGTTCATATTGGTACATTAAAGGGCGAAATTAGCGCAGGTGATGACGTCAAGCTTATGGTTGATGCTGATAATAGAAAACGCACAATGGCAAATCATTCTGCTACTCATATTATGCACGAAGCCTTGCGCCGTATCTTAGGTGAGCACGTCACGCAAAAAGGTCAAATGGTGGATGGTGAGCGTATCCGTTTCGATATTTCCCACGGCGCGGCAATTTCGCGTGAAGAGTTGGCCAAGGTTGAAGATCAAGTTAATCAAGTTATTTTGCAAAACTCTGAAACGGGTATGAAATTAATGAACCCCGAAGCGGCTATGGAAGCAGGCGCTATGGCCTTATTTGGCGAGAAATATGGAGATGAAGTACGGGTTTTATCTTTAGGAGAACCTATTGATGATAATCCGAAAGCCTATTCTGTCGAACTTTGCGGAGGAACGCATGTGGACCGCACAGGCGACATTGCTCTATTTAAAATCGTGTCCGAAGGCGCGGTAGCCGCGGGCATTCGACGCGTTGAAGCTGTAACAGGCGAAGCGGCACGCGCTTATCTTGAAACCCAAGCGGGTTATACTCGCGAGGCGGCGGATAAGTTAAAGGCTAAGCCCGAGGACGTGCCGATGCGTATTGAAGCGCTTTTAGCAGAACGTAAAAAACTTGAAAAAGAACTATCCGAAGCCAAAAAAGCTTTGGCTTTGGCTGGATCTGGCGGCGCGGCACAGTCTGAAGAAATCAATGGTATTAAATTTGTTGGCGGCGTTTTGGACGGCGTTTCTGGGAAAGACTTGCGCGCGATGTTGAACGATCAGCTCTCCGCCATTGGGTCAGGTATTGTCGGTTTTGTTGCGAAAGACGGCGGAAAAGTCGCCGTTGCTGTTGCGGTAACAGATGACCTTACGAGCACCTATAACGCGGCGACGCTTGTCAATGCTGGGGCAGAAAAGGTCGGGGGACGCGGGGGCGGCAAGCCGGGTATGGCACAGGCTGGGGGCAATAATGTTGCAGGCGCTGATGACGCGCTGGCCGCAATTAAAGCTGCGATCTAAAGGTGAAGAAGCACAATAGTTTTAATTATATTGAATTGTCCTCATTAGATAACGGGGCAATGAAATCCTTTTATGGTAAAGCCTTTGGGTGGACTTTTGAGGATTGGGAGCAAACATATGTCGCAATACACGGAGCGGGCATGGACGGAGGGTTTGATCAAGACTCGGACCGAAAACCGTCGGAAGATGGTGCCCTTGTAATTTTATATTCTAACAACCTCGTTCAAAGCGATGCTGCGGTAATTGATGCCGGCGGGATAATAACTGTGAAAGCATTTGATTTTCCTGGTGGTCGCCGGTTCCATTTTAAAAATCCGTCCGGAAATGAATTGGCAGTTTGGTCAAAAGACTGATTTAATCCTCATCCTAACGACTCATTTACCATAATATTTTATCGTTTCTCCTCTGGAGGCCTGATGAATAAAGCTGCTTTAATACATTTTAAGAGTGAGGATGTGCGCTTAGCAGTTCGGCACCCTGACAAGAACGTTCGGGCCCTCGCTACCCAGCGCATATGCAGGGAAATCCGCGATAATGCTTTGTCAAAAGGAGAAAAAGACTTTGCGAAAAAGCTTTTAAAACATATCGCTGCAGACAGCGCTGAGCTTGTTCGGCGCGCTTTGGCGGTTACGCTTAAAAATTCTCCGAAGCTGCCGCGTAATATTGCGGTTATATTGGCCCAAGATACCGAAACTATTGCCGTACCTGTTCTCTCTCATTCGCCGGTCTTTTCAGATGAAGACCTCATTCAAATTTTAAAATCAAGGGCCGCGGCTAAAGCAATAGCAGTTGCTAAGCGTGTTAGCGTAAGCGATGTCGTTGCGCGGGCAATTATACGGTTCGGGGATAGTCAGGCAATTGCAGAGGTAGCAGCAAATGATGGCGCCCTCATTTCCGAAGAAACGGCTACGGAAATGCTCGATATTTATAAGGATACCGATCTCATTGGCCAAAATATTATGGCTAAAGGTATAATAGCTCGCCGGGATTTGCCTCCAAAAATTGTTGAAAAAATGATAACCTTGATCAGTGAAGACATGGCGATAAGGCTGGTGAAACGGCATTCCGTACCTGCTGATTTGGCGATAGATTTGGCAAGCCGGACGCGTGAACGAGCCGTGCTTGATTTCGTTGATCAGTCATGGGTTTCGAAGGATTTGGCGGAACTGGTTGAAGCAATCGATGGGCAAGGCAGGTTGACCGACTCTTTAATTTTAAGAGCGGCGGGGAGCGGACAAATAAGGTTTGTTGAGCAGGGCCTGGCAACACTGGCCAATGTGAGTTTACGCAAAACCATCTTAATGATCCATGATGGTGGGCCCTTTGGATTAAACTCGCTGTGTAAACGAGCCAATATGAGCGAAAGTTCAACCCAAATTATAAGGGCGGCATGTATTATTTATCGAGATTTAGAAATGTCTGGAATGATTTATGATCGCCGTCATTTCCAAGAACGCATGATAGAGCGGATTTTAACCTTACCGTATGAATTGGCTGAAGAAGAGAAAACGTGGTTTCTTGAGAAACTCAACGGATTATCAGAGCCGACACAGGCTCCTAATTAGGCTAAGGCGCAAATTGTTCGCGCAATATTTTCTCACCAAGGCCGTGGGCTGGATCAAATAAAAGTGTAAGAGATGTGGAATTGTCTTGCTCAATCAAAACTTTTTGAATGTTCCTAATTTCCTTATTATCCGCAGAGGCGGCCACGGGGCGTTTTTGCCCATCCAAAATTTCAAACTCAACCTTGGCATCGGCATTTAGTAAAGCGCCTCTCCAGCGTCTTGGGCGAAATGCGCTTATCGGGGTTAAGGCTAGAATATGGGAACCCAGCGGGATGACGGGTCCATGGGCGGACAGGTTATAGGCTGTTGATCCAGCGGGTGTGGCGATTAAAACACCATCCGCAATTAGGTGTTCCAAACGAATTTTACCATCTACGGCAATTTTTATATGGGCCGCTTGTTGGGATTGCCGGTATAATGAGACCTCATTAAATGCGAGTTCTTCATAAGCTCCACCCGCGCCAGTGACGTTCATTTTTAAGGGCCGAACTGTTGTAGCTTCGGATTGAGAGACTCTTTCAAGCAAGTCCTCTTCTTTATATTCATTCATCAAAAAGCCGATTGTGCCTTTGTTCATACCGTAAACAGGTAAGCCCCGGCGGATAAGGGGCATGTATTTCCGGAGCGTCTCCAGCATAAAGCCATCCCCGCCAAGAGCGACGATGGCGTCAGCGTTACCTGCATCGTAATTACCGTATATTTTGGTAAGCGATTTTAAAGCCTTCTTAGCCGAGGGTTTCTGGCTTGCAACAAAAGCGAGTTTTGATAATGATTTAGCTTTTTGAGCCAAGTAAATCTCCATATAGAATTTAAGCTATAGCACCTGCGCCGTGTTTAGCGCAAAGCCAAACCGATAATTAGAATGAGATCGTTTACCTGAAATTGGCGATCGTTTAAGGAGTGGTTTGCTCTTTCATGTAAAGTTGTACGGCATCGCGATCCCTTTGTTTCTTAAGGCCGACAAATGTCATACGATTACCTTTCATGAATTCTGATGGTTTCTTAATGTAAGCATCCATAGTTTCCGGTGTCCAAATTATATCTGACGCGGCCATGACCTTCGAATAGTTAAACCCTTCTTTGGTCCCGGCTTTCGTTCCGTAGATATTCCATAAATTAGGACCGACTTTGTGCCGACCATTTTCTTTTAAAGTATGGCAGGCTTTGCAACGCTTATAAATTTTTGCCCCGTGCTCTAGGGAAGATACTTGCTGGGATACCGTTGTTACTTTTGTCGATTGTGCAGTTTTTTGGGTTGTTTGCGGCTTTGGACTTGAATCGGACCCTCCGCAAGAGGCCAAAAATACGGATAATAATAACAGGTATTTGTAGTTCATAGCGGCGGCTTTGTTCTTACTTGTGGTCATGCATTTTAAGACTTGATTAATCTATAGTTCGGCGGCACTCTCTTGCCAAGAGATAATGGGGGGGCCTCTTAAAACTATAACCATAAAAACAGAAATGGGGAAAATATGGATATTTTAAGTCTAGCGCTAGGTCTTCTTAGCGGAGGAGGCGGTGGCCTTCTTGCAGGTAAACTGATGAATTCAAATATGGGAACAGCTGGCCGCGCCTTAACAGGAATTGTTGGGGGTACTGGCTTGTCATGGCTTTCATCTACCTTTTTAGGCGGAGCTGTTGCTGACCCAACGGCAGGTGCATCTTTAGATATTGGGAGTATTTTCAGCTCAGTTGCTTCAGGCGGCATTGGCGGTGGAATATTGACGTTTATTCTTGGGAAGGTAATGGGCGGCAAAGCCTAATTCCAATTTTTTAATTAAAAAAGCCAGCTCCGAGGAGCTGGCTTTTACTTTATAATTTCAAATAACTTTAAGCGTCAGCGACAGGGGATAAGTTAATCGCCTTTGGCCCTTTGCCGCGCTTATCAGGTTCAGTTTCAAAGTTCACCTTCATACCGTCATTTAAGGCGGGGCAGCCTGAGGCTTCCACGGCGGAGATATGCACAAACACGTCTGCGCCTCCGTCATCAGGCGAAATAAAGCCAAATCCTTTGGATTGGTTGAAAAATTTTACGACTCCTGTAGCCATAACAAGTCCTTTCAAAAATTGCCGCGCAGACCATCCACGTGACTATCGGGCAATTTCGTTAGGAGGGCAGTTCTAAATTCATAATCCTAATATAGGTTAGGACCCGGTAATCAGTATGTCTTCAATATGTCATGCTCGACGCGGGTAACATGACAGAAGAATATTCAATAGCAAGCAATATCGCGGCAATTTTGGCTTTATTTGCAGCCTTAATCCATGCAATTATGTCATAACACTCGAGGACATTATGACATTTACAGCGCCAGCCAATTCAATTCAATTCCTTCTAAATCACTCGGTTGACCTAGACGAAATTTTATCGGCGCCTGCTTTTGCTGACGTAAACCGGGAGCTTATTAGCGATATTTTGACTGGCGCAGCTGATTTTGCAGAGAATGTTTGGGCCCCAACGAATTGGGATGGTGACCAAAACCCAGCGACATTAGAGGGGCAGGATGTCAAATCATCACCCGGGTTTAAAGAAGCTTATGAAGCCTTTGTCGACGCAGCATGGCTAAGCCTTGCGACGCCCGCCGATATTGGAGGCATGGGATTACCGCAACTTGTCAAAACTGGAACAGATGAGATGTTTTACGCGGCGAATATGGCCTTAGGCCTATGTCCGATGCTAACCTCTAGCGCTGCTAAGGCAATCCATGCCCATGCCAGCGAAGAGTTAAAAGCTAAATTTCTCCCGAAAATGATTAATGGAGAATGGACCGGTGCCATGTGCCTTACGGAACCACAAGCCGGGTCAGACCTAGGACCTGTCCGAACCAAAGCTGTTGATAATGGCGATGGGACATATTCAATTTCGGGACAGAAAATATATATCACCTGGGGCGACCATGACGTAGCCGACAATATTATTCATCTCGTTTTAGCGCGTCTCCCCGATGCGCCAGAAGGGTCTAAAGGCATTTCTCTATTTATATGTCCTAAAGTTTTTGTAGATGATGCCGGAGGCCTTGGGGAGCGCAACGCTTTTAAACCCATAGGCCTTGAGCATAAGTTAGGGATTCATGGCTCGCCAACCTGCGTTATGGAATTTGATGGCGCAACGGGTTGGTTGGTTGGAGAGCTAAATAGAGGCCTCTCCTGCATGTTTACTATGATGAATGAAGCACGCTTATATGTCGGAGTGCAAGGGGTTGCAATCGGAGAGCGTGCTTACCAAGCTGCATTGATTTATGCAAATGAACGGGTGCAAGGCCGCGCGATTAATGCCGAAGCGGGCGCGCCAATTATCGCTCATCCTGATGTACGTCGTAACCTTATTGAAATGAAAACCCGTCTTATTGGCGCGCGTGCTATTTGTATGGCGACAGCCGCAGCTGGTGACCTTGCGGTTCACGCCGAAGACGAAGATGTGCGCAAATCCTCACATATCCGCGAAGCCTTACTTACGCCGCTTGCAAAGTCATATGGATCGGATACGGGCGTTGAAGTAAGCTCTATTGGCGTTCAAATACACGGCGGCATGGGGTTTGTCGAAGAAACAGGGGCTGCGCAACATTATCGTGATAGCCGGATTGCGCCGATCTATGAAGGGACCAATGGTATTCAAGCGATGGACCTGGTTGGCCGAAAACTTCGCCGTGATGGCGGCGAGGGCATGCGCGCATTAATAGCGGATTTGGACGAGATTACGGTCTTAGCAGAAAGAGCGAGTAATAAAGTCGATTTGGCGGTGTGCATTCCAGCCCTTAAAAAGGGAATTACGTCAATCAAAACCGCGACAGATATTATGCTCAACGCCGACGATGCTGACGCTTTGTCAGGTGCAACGCCTTATCTGAATTTGGTCGCCGATGTCATCTCAGGTGCGTTTTTAATCAAAGCGGTTGCTAATGGAGCGATTGCCGGTGACGCCTTATCTGAAAATATGGCTAGTCTTGCGCGCTATCACTCTCTCTCTATTATGCCCCGCGCCGAAGCGCATTTGGATTTTTTAAGGTCGAGCGCAAAAGCAGTTTTCGATTTTCCGGTGGAACAACTCGCAGATTTATAGCGATTGATACGAAAGCTTGCTCCTTTTGTAGCCAGTACCTATATCTAGCTTGAAAAAGGTTCACACCATGTCAGCACAAAATCATATTTCTAGAATAACTGCGCCTAGGGTAACCGCGCGCAAGGGCAAGGAACCTATTGTTTGTCTGACGGCTTATGATGCCCCGACCGCCGCTATTATTGATGAGTATTGCGACCTTATTTTGGTTGGCGATAGCGTTGGAATGGTTGTTCACGGCTTGACGACGACCGTCGGCGTCACACTTGATATGATGATTATGCATGGACAAGCTGTAATGCGAGGATCCAAAAAGGCCTTGGTTGTCGTCGATTTACCTTTTGGCTCTTATGAAGACAGCGTTGAAACTGCTTTCAAAAATGCCTCGCGCGTGATGATTGAAACGGGCTGTCAGGCTGTGAAAATAGAAAGTGGATCTTACGCGGCAGACACCATTAGCTACTTGGTTGAGCGAGGCATTCCCGTCATGAGTCATGTTGGCTTGCGCCCGCAAAGCATGAATGTATTAGGGGGATTTAAAGCGAGGGGACGGCGCAAAGAAGTAGCTGATGAGATTATAGAAAATGCCGTAGCTGCAGCCGAAGCTGGTTCTTTTGCCGTGGTTGTCGAAGGCACGTCAGTTGAAATAGCAGAAAAAGTTACCCAAGCTGTATCTATTCCAACAATTGGGATTGGCGCTTCGGCAGGCTGTGATGGTCAGATTTTGGTTACGCCAGATATGCTGGGCCTATTTGAACGCGTGCCGAAATTTGTAAAAAAATATGGCGACCTCAAAGGATTTATTGAAACCTCTGTTGGCGATTACGCGCGAGAGGTGAAGGAGCGAAGTTTTCCAGGTGTCGCTAACACCTATAAATTCACCAAGAAGTAGAGGCTTTGAGGCTGAATTGGGCCTAAATTCTTTTTTAAATCTTACCGTCTCTTCATGCCGTTAACGGTTGCGATTAACGCGGCTTACCGATAGGTTTCGTCAAATTACGGCCTTTGGCCAAACTGATTCAAAAGGTGCGCCCACGTGGTCGATTTTATCAATGAAGTTGAAGAAGAACTTCGCAAAGACGAATATAACCGTCTACTTAAGCGTTACGGACCTCTAATTGTTGCAATAATCGTTGCCATAGTGGCTGGTGCCGGGTTTCTTGAATTTCGCAAATATACGAAAGATAAAGCTGCTCGGGCAACATCAGCCAGCTATGTCACTGCGTCAAACAAGGCGAGTGAAGGGCAAGCAGATGTGGCTTTGCAGGAATTTTTAGAAATTGCTGATAAAGCACCTGCGGGATATTCAGGTTTATCCTTAGTAAGGGCGGCGACGCTTAAACTTGAAGCAGGGGAGCGAAGCGAAGCTGTAAAGTTGCTTGATAAAGCTGCTGCAACATTTGAAGCCCCTCGCCATATCCAGCTCGCACAAATTAAAGCTGCCTATATTCTCGCGGGTGAGGGCGCTTATGGCGATGTATTAAGCCGAACAGCGTCTCTCTCCGCAAAGGACGCTCCATATGAGTTTTTGGCGAGAGAATTAACAGGTTTCGCGGCTTTGCATTCCGGTGATAAAGCGCAGGCCCGCGAACAATATGGGTACCTAGAATCAATTCCAGGCGTTCCGGCAACAATAAAGGAGCGCGCGAAACAGGCTCTAAGTTTGATGCGAACATCAGAAGCGATTTCGACCAATAAAACAGAAGAGGTATCTGTTCCAGATACAGTTGCGGCAGCAGAGAATATCGATACGGAAAATGTTGAGAATGACAATGATGAATAAGCTCTCAAAGTTTAGTCTGACTTTACTGGCGGCCATCTCGCTCGCAGGGTGTTCGACCTTGGGGGGTGTAGGGGATACTTTAAGTAACATAAATCCGTTTAGCAGCAGTTCCGATGATGACGGACAAGGGGAGGTCAGTGAAGACCGAATTGCTATTCTTGAGCTTGATGAGACACTCAAAGTCACTGGAGAAATAACGCCGGACCAAGTCACCTTACCCCCAGCCTATGTGAATACAGATTGGCCACAGGTGGGCGGAAACCCAGCTCATGTCGTTCAACATACCGCCGCGTCAGGTAATCTAGATAAGGTATGGTCTAAAAAAATCGGAAAAGGCTCAGCGAAAAAGGGCCGTGTTGTTTCTCCCCCCGTTATAGCCAATGGACAAATTTTTACTATGGATGGTAAAAACCTCGTCTCAAGTTTTAGCGAGCAAAACGGTTCGCGCCTTTGGGAATATAAAGTGCGTGTCACGCAGCGCGAGAGAACGCGCCAAGGTAAGACAGGCATTATTGACCGCATTCGTGATCCTTTGTCTTTCACAGATAGAGGCGGACGTGATAAGGAATCTGTCGGCGGCGGCGTCGCCTATGGCGCAGGCAAATTATTTGTAAGCTCTGGATTAGGCGTAATCGCCGCGCTGGACCCGCAAACAGGTGAAGAAATTTGGAAACGCGAAACGCGCGTTCCGATGCACTCGGCTCCAACATCATCCGGTGGACGCGTCTTTGCCGTGTCTGATGATAATGAACTTTTTGCACTCAATGCAGATACGGGCGAAGTTCTATGGACCTATCAAGGTATTGTTGAGACGGCCCGTATGTTAACAGCGCCAAGCCCCGCTGTGATCGATGAAACAGTGATCGCGCCATTCGCCTCAGGTGAACTTGTTGCGCTTCGTGTTCAAAATGGCGGCGTGCTTTGGCAAGACGCACTCACTTCAGCTGGGCAGCTTACGCCGCTGGCGACGCTAAATGATATCGCCTCCGGACCTGTTATCGCAGATGGCTATGTCATCGCGACAGCGCAAAGTGGCGTCATTAGCGCCTTTGACCTTAGGACAGGGCAACGTGTTTGGACGCAGCCCGCAGGGTCGCTCGGCTTCCCGCTCATTGCAGGAGATTTTGTCTATACCGCAACAACAGAAGGAATGGTTGTTTGCTTGTCCAAACTCGACGGAACAGTCGTATGGACACAACAATTACAGGCCTATAAAAATGAAAAGAAGCGTAAAAAGCGTGTCGCTTGGGCAGGTCCTATTCTCGCGGGAGATCGTCTTTTAGTTATGTCTTCCCATGGACGAGCTGTTGTGGTGAACCCTTATGATGGATCTATTATCAATGATTTTAAAGTTGGTGATGATGTTTTTGTTTCGCCAGTTATTGCCAATGAAACGGTCTATGTCTTAACCGATTCAGCTAAATTGATCGCGCTGCG
Organism: uncultured Hellea sp.; assembly: GCA_964463835.1. Lineage (GTDB taxonomy): Bacteria > Pseudomonadota > Alphaproteobacteria > Caulobacterales > Maricaulaceae > Hellea. The sequence continues at coordinate 1,526 of CAYXEB010000002.1, read as the reverse complement.
CTAAGGGCGATTGGGGCCGTGAACCGTCATGACCGAGGCCGCTGAGGATATCGACGAAGATTTAGAGACGGACGCGCTCGAGCAACAAGAGCCAGAAGCCGAGCAGCGCCCGGCAAAAATCGCCATAATCGGGCGGCCCAATGTCGGCAAATCCACCATATTTAACCGTCTGGCCGGGAAGAAACTCGCTATTGTCAATGACACGCCCGGCGTCACCCGCGATGTGCGCGAGACGCGCTCTAAATTGCGCGGCCATGATATGGTCTTGATGGATACGGCCGGGTTTGAAAATGCCAAGGGCGAAAAGCTCGAAGCGCGGATGCGCGCCCGCACCGAAGAGGCTGTCCGCAACGCTGATATTTGTCTTTTTGTCTATGATGCGCGCGAAGGCGTGTTGCCGCTTGACCGCACCTTCGCCGAATTCGTGCGTAAGACAGGTAAGCCCACCGTTCTGGTCGCCAATAAATGCGAGAGCAGCGCAAGCGACGTCGGCGTGACCGAAGGTTATTCGCTAGGCATGGGCGATCCCATAGAGGTCGCCGCCGAGCATAATATCGGCTTTGTCGATTTAGACGACGCGGTGGAGCTCGCGTTTCGAGGTGTTAGCCTTGAGATCGAAATTGATGAGATTGACCGGGATGAAGCCCCCGTGCGTATCGCGATTGTCGGGCGGCCCAATGCTGGTAAGTCGACGCTGATAAACACGCTGATTGGCCAAGACAGATTGCTGACAGGGCCGGAGGCGGGCGTGACCCGCGATAGTATCACCATTGACTATATGTGGCAGGGACGGCGCGTTCAATTTCACGATACGGCGGGCATGCGTAAAAAAGCAAAGGTCCAAGAAACGCTGGAAAAGCTTTCCGTACAGGATAGCCTGCGCGCGATAAAATTTGCGCAGGTCGTCGTACTATTAATGGACGCCACATCGCCCTTTGATAAACAGGATCTTCAAATCGCTGATCTGTGCGAGCGCGAGGGCAGGGCGCTGGTCATTGGCGTGACCAAATGGGACCTCATCGATAATAAGTCCGACATGTCCAAAGCCCTGCGCCAGACGGCGGCGCGGCTCTTGCCGCAATTGCGCGGTTGCCCAGTTATTATGTTCTCCGGGCTAACAGGCAAAAGTGTTGACCGTCTGCTCCCCGCCATAGAGCGCGTGCAAGTGGATTGGAGCGCCAAGGTGAAAACGGCTGAGCTTAATGACTGGCTTATGGAAAAAGTCCGCCGCCACCCGCCACCCGCGGTTAATGGCCGCCGGATTAAGCCCAAATATATAAGCCAGACCAAAACCCGCCCGCCGACATTTGTGCTTAAATGCTCGCGCGCCACCAAACTCCCCGAGAGCTATCGGCGTTATTTGGTCAATGGCTTACGCGAAGACTTTGACTTAATGGGTATCCCTATCCGCCTCTTCGTGCGCGCCGACGAAAACCCTTATGACAACACCGTCAGAAAACAGGGCCGAGAACCGCTCAGAAAGAACAAGCGAGATTAGTGAAGAGCTATTGTTAAGGTCCGCTTTT
>CAYXEB010000001.1:0-57526 GCA_964463835.1 uncultured Hellea sp. | reverse complement strand
CGTTAAGGCCCTCGCTCTCAGACTGAGCTGCCGCTAGCGTTTTCAATCCGCCATTTAAAACAATCTCTAATGCGGGATAGGCCACCTTCATAGCTTTGACCAATTCGTAATTAAGCGGAGGAACATCACGGTTTTCTTTAGGCGATAGGCCTTTAAGCCATGCTTTGCGCGCATGGATGATGAAATGCTTACACCCGGCGCTTGAAACCTTTTCGATAAATTCTGGTAAAGTTTTTTTTAAGTTTTGATCATCTATTCCAAGACGGCATTTGACAGTAACGGGGATGTTAACCGCCTCGGACATAGACGTATAACACTGCGCGACTAAATCTGGCTCAGCCATAAGGCAGGCTCCAAAACGGCCAGACTGAACCCTATCGGACGGACACCCAATATTGATATTTATTTCATCATATCCAAAGTCTTCCCCAATATTAGCAGCTTTTGCCAGCGCCTCAGGCTCACTCCCGCCAATTTGTAGGGCGATAGGGTGTTCAGCTGGATTAAACCCAATTAGGTAATCCCTATCCCCGTGAATAACGGCGTTAGCTGTTACCATTTCAGTGTAAAGTAAGACACGGCGGGACAATTGACGATGAAACCAACGACAATGCCGATCCGTCCAATCCATCATGGGCGCAACGCTTACTGTAAACTCTTGTTTTTTATACATTTTACTCTATGCTTCAAACAGTTGGAAAAAACCCCTATGCATTAAGTCAAGCTCATCCCCAATAACGATAATTGTGCCCTCATAATCGCCTAAGCCGCCCGACATGACGGTCATATCATTTTGACAGAGCCCGGCCGAAGCGGCGGCGGCTGTCTTAAAAACCTTACTCATATTTATCTCTATCTTGAGTTCTAAGACGTTATACACCTTTAAAATCAAGTATTTCTCAAGTTCCGCAGGCGCAGTAGCTGTGGGTGCATTTCTGCCACAGCAGAACCTTATCTGAAAGGCTTTTGGTAGCCGCATTTCCAAAAAAAGACCTAAGGCCTTCTTTAAATAATTTAAATATCTAAAGCCTTAAGCGCCAGCAGAAGCGCTTAGATCGAAACGATCGGTATTTTTATGACTTTGTTCCAAGCAGAGATAGTTCCCTAAAATTCACTTTTGCGATTAAAGACCATCATCCAAAATTTGTGACGGCCAGTCGGTATCTTCAATTGAATCCAATGGCGTAAACAACTGAGGCTCTTCTTCCCCTCTTTGTAACCAAGGTTCAAACCACTCATCAGTAAATTCAAATGGCCTGAAATTTCCAATTTGAGTAGGTTTTGTACGTAGACGTCTATTGAAATAATTAAATAAAACATCCGAAACAACAAAGGGTTCCGATGGTTTTTGGTCGGCGTTAGATACCAGCACGCCTGTACCACTTTCGGTCAATTGGACGGTTTTACCACCCGATTCAATAAGGACGTCACCAGGACGATTTAAAGAGGTTGTGTTTTTTCCTGGTCCTCGCAAAATGACCAATGTTGCGCCTGCGTGGTCCAGACGTATATCACCCGCAAGCAATCCTTCCTTTTTAGCACATAAAAAGGCCTCTGGCCCGACCAAAACTTCAACCATAGTCCCACGAATACCCATTGAAGCTGTAGGTGTTGTCACATTAATTTTATCAGGGTTTGTTTTAGAAACTTGCCCTGATGTAAACCGAAACATTCCCTTTTTTACGTTTGCAGATAGCGAGTTGCTTTCAGTATTGGGATCATAGACAAACTCGTCGATAATCATATCGCATTGTGGACCAACCGTAAATGTACTGTTATCTTTAAGTAAAACTTGCAGGCTAGACCCTATTTTGGATGTAACCTTGTCATTTAATAAAACGGGTTCTTTAATAATAGCTTGCCGGGCTTCAGTTTCTTCTTGACTTAAAATTTTGACAGTACCCTTTACAGCCGAATTACGGCCAACCTCGATTGCCTCTGCCCCATAAGCTATAGATGGAATAGCCATAAATATGCAGCTCACCAGCTTCACCTGTCTTGAAAAACTTAGCAATTTCATATTAACTCCTGCGCCAACCTTAAAAATTGAATTTCAATTTAAAATCTACACCTAGATTATCATAATCATTTGAATCTATATTAGACTTCCGCTCATTATAATTAATACCAAATTCAATATCGACATTGTCGACTTTTGAGTTTGGCATAAACATTTTTAACGGCGCACCTAAGGACTGACGGAGGAAAACTCGCGTGTCTTTGCGCTCATCTACGGCAGCATCTAAACTACCTTTATAATTTAACCTTCGAACCTGTGCTTGAGAATTTAAATAAGTCTTATTTTTAAATTCATGGGTAAAACTTACCAATCCTCTAGGTCCATCGTATGAAAAAGCTCCAATTTCAGCATCCTTTGTATCATAGCTTACGGCCCAATTAATTTTTTGCGAAGGGTTTAACGCCGTTTGAACGCCTAATTGGAAACGTGTTTTCACTCCATCGCGCTCATCCTCCCGAGGCGCACGTCTAAGAGCATCATAATCTTGGTCATAAGCCGCAACCGTGACTGTGGCACGACTCTTCTCAGTCACTTTTTGTTGAAATGTTACCCGCGGCCCAATTTGGTTGAGGTATTTTTCACCGCTAATATTAACTTGCCGCGCATCTATATTAAATGACATATGTCCTTTTCCGCTCGGCCTAGCGCTTAGGCCTGCTTGTAAATCAATAACATTGTAATCAGTCTCCGAGAATGTTTCATGACTGCGAAATTGTCCGCCAATGGCAGCATGAGCCGTGACATTCTTTTTAGCCGAAATGCGCTTCTTAAGCTTTATCCGTCCTTGCGCATGAACCGATACATCTCCTCGGTTATTTTCAAAGCCGAAACCTTCGTCGGATAAAGCATTCCCCGCATTGTTATCCAAGCGAACCCCCACAATAACTTCGGCGGAAACGGGGTCAAACGGTTGGTAAACAACGCTATTTTGTTCAAATGCGGTATTAGTTGTCGCTGTTAAGGCTGGTAGAGGTTTTTCAAATTCAGTTAAATAACGCTGATAGGTTTCCATTTGATGATCATTTAATTCTCGTCCCTTTAATAGAGATAATTCTCTGAGCGCAGCTTTAGAATCATCAAGTCGATAGAGTACAGCGGCATATAAAAGACGCGATGAATGCCAGTTCGGATTAGCATAAAGCATCCGCTCAAGAGCCGAGGCCGCGTTAAGCATTTCGCCCCGGCGTATTTCCTGCTTAGCATATTCAAGATTCAATTCATGATCATCAGGGTTTTCATAAACATCTTGGGCGGAAATGAAAGTACGAGTTTCTACCACTTGAGCCTGAGCTACCGGTGAGAAAACGGCAGCGCAAAAACATAGCATTGTAATTGTAAAAAGTTTACACGCACCCCAAAGTGCACGTTTAAAATTTGCGTAACTCATATTCGCCCCATGTTTGACAAATATTAGTCCGTAATTGTTCAAATATTCGCCAGTATTCTCATTAACAAAAATATAAGCAAAAACAATGCCAAATTATCATGACTTCATGTAATTTTGCTAGTGTCTTGTCTCATATTGGCACATAACGCCCAGATGCAAATTTATATAGACGCTGATGCCTGTCCAGTGAGGGAGGAAACCTATAAAGTCGCGCGGCGCCACTCCGTCCCCGTTACCGTAGTGAGTAATTCATTTTTGCGGGTTCCGCGCGAGCCTTTGATAAAGTTTATAGCTGTTTCTGATAATTTTGACGCTGCCGATGACTATATCGCCGAGCGCGCAAACGCCCAAACCATTGTCATCACCTCTGATATTTTATTGGCAGAACGGTGTTTGAAATCTAATGCGGCCGTTTTGGCGCCAAATGGCAAGGCCTTTACCAAAGACTCTATTGGCGGAGCCATTGCTACACGCGCGATTATGGCGGACCTTCGCGCTGGCGCGGATATACCTAATATTGGAGGACCTCCGCCTTTTACCCATAAAGACCGATCTTCATTTCTCGAAAGCCTGCATAGAACAATAGAAAAATTAAAACACGGCAATTGAATATTGAAATTACCTTTGACGGCTTTATGTTGCCCTGACTTTATGAGGATACCGAATATGAATACCGCACTGGAAAACACAATAAATGCGGCTTGGGAGGCACGAGCAGAGTTATCCCCCGAAACAACAGGGGAACATCGTGAGGCCGTGGAAACAGCCATTCTGGCCCTTGATAGCGGCAAGATGCGCGTGGCGGAAAAAACCGGGAATAATGATTGGGTTGTCCATCAATGGCTCAAAAAAGCTGTTCTTTTGGGGTTTCGCCTTCACGCAAATGGCTTGATGAGCGGCGGCCCAAATAGCGGAAGTTGGTGGGATAAAGTACCGTCTAAATTTGAAGGTTGGGGTGAAACTGAATTTTCAAAAGCTGGATTTCGCGCGGTTCCAAATTGTGCCGCACGTCGCGGGAGCTTCATCGCACCAAATGTGGTTTTAATGCCCAGCTATGTCAATATAGGCGCTTATGTCGATGAAGGCACAATGGTCGATACATGGACAACTGTTGGATCTTGCGCTCAGATCGGAAAAAATTGTCACCTCTCTGGCGGCGTTGGTATTGGCGGGGTCTTAGAACCTCTGCAAGCTAACCCCACAATTATCGAAGATAATTGCTTTATCGGAGCGCGCTCAGAGATCGTTGAAGGCGTTATTGTTCGCGAAGGCGCTGTGCTTGCAATGGGGGTTTACCTGTCTCAATCCACAAAAATATATAACCGAGCAACGGGCGACGTTAGCTATGGAGAAGTCCCGGCTTATTCAGTTGTTGTGCCTGGCTCTTTGCCATCAAAAGATGGAAGTCATAATCTGAACTGCGCGGTTATCGTAAAAACTGTGGACGCTAAAACGCGGTCTAAAACAGGAGTAAACGAGCTCTTAAGAGATTAAACACCAAGCCTTCAAGGTAAGGCATCCTCAATATCGTTTAATAGATTTTCGAGTACGTTTTCTTGGCGTTTCCAAATCGGTTCCGTCGAGACAGGAAGCGCGGTTTTAGGCATGTCTTGGAGCGCCTCTTCCATAAAATCTTTCCAGATTGAGGCCGGAATAGATCCGCCTGTAACTTTATCCATCGGCGTAAAATCATCCGCGCCAACCCAAACGCCAGTTACAATATCGGGCGCGTATCCAACGAACCAAGCATCTCTAAAGTCATTTGTCGTACCCGTTTTTCCGCCTATATGTCGGCCCTGAATTAAAGCGCGACGCCCTGTACCTAGCTCAACAGCACGGGTCATTATACGATTCATATGCGAAAGGTTTTGCGAAGATATAATACGCGGATTATTTTTAACGGGACGGTCATATAAAGGAGTTCCGTCGGCCGTTGATACGGATAAAATACCGTAAGGGTCAGCGGTTTTCCCGTAATTAGAAAATGGGAGGTAGCTAGCGGTCAATTGCAGAGGGCTTGTCGCCTGTGCGCCAAGCGCGAGACTACGTAATGGCTCGAGGCCTGTAAGGCCAAATTCATCAGCAGTATCAATGACTTGTTGACGACCGACCTCTTCTGCAAGACCAACCGCTATACTGTTAATTGAGTTTCTAAACGCATTTTCTAAGGTCATTTTACCCTTGAATTCTTCGGTAAAATTTTCAGGCTCCCAATCGCCTATTTTTATCGGTTTATCTTCCCGCCTATCCCACGGGGTTAGCCCAGCTCTTAACGCGGTTAAATATACAAAGGGCTTAAATGCAGACCCAGGCTGACGCTCGGCTTGTGCCGCGCGGTTAAACTGACTTTGGGTATAATCGCGCCCGCCGACCATAGCGAGAACTCCGCCTGTCCCATCAAGAGATACCAAAGCTCCTTGTGTGACATTACGTTTGGGGTCGAGCCGTTGGTTCAGGCTTTGACCAGCTTGTATCTGGGCTTTAAGATCCAATGTCGTTTGGACAACCATATCTTGGGTCGGCGTGCCAACCGCTTGTTCAAGATATGGCCAAATCCAATCTACAAAATATTGCGCGCTATTATCAGATTGCGGACGACGAATTTCAATAACATCAGTTAAAGATCGATAATGTGTATAATGATCAATTAGGTTCTGCTGGGCCATTAACTGAAGAACAAGGGCCGTACGTTTTGAAGATCTCTCAGGTGCACTGACTGGATTATACAAAGACGGCGCTTTTAAGAGACCCGCCATCATTGCGCCTTCTGCGATTGTGAGTTGGTTAGCTGGTTTTCCAAGATATCTTTTGCTGGCGGCTTCGAGCCCCCAGGCGCCGCTTCCAAAATAAACGCGAGAGAGATACATTTCTAAAATCTCATCCTTGGTGAAGGCCTGTTCAAGCCATATCGACAGCATCATCTCTTGAGCTTTTCGCCGCAGCGTTTTATTCGGTGTCAAAAATACATTTTTTGAGAGTTGTTGCGTCAAAGTTGAACCCCCTTCAACGTAACGCCCCGCTTTGATATTTTTAACCATGGCCCGCGTTAAAGCCTTAGGGTCAAAGCCTACATGATATCGAAATCGTCGGTCCTCTGCGGCTATAATCGTTGCAGGAACATGAGCCGGCAAGTTTTCCAATTTAACACGAGGCGCAAATGAAGCTCCGCGAACCAGAATATCGCGACCGTATCGATCTACAATTTGGATACTTACGGGACGATTTGGTTTCCATAAAGTTTCTGCGGAGGGCATGTTTTTGGTTGCCATTGCTACGGCGCAAAAAATAATCATGCCGCAAGCATAGGCGCCCAAGCCAAAGCATAATGCCAAGCTTTTGCTTATCGCCTTAATTTTACCAAAACGGTTTTCCACGGAGTTAATCTCGGCATACCAGTTAATTTGAATTAACCGTATGCCGTTATAAGATTAAGTAGGCGTGAAGACCTCTAAAATCTATTGAATAGTAGTTTAAGAGGGCAAAGGCGCGGCAGGACCCGCTAAGCCAGGCTCTTTGGCCCCAGCGCCGCGATTATCTTTATCTTTCACAGGACAAAAACTTAGAACAGTTGATCCGTCAGCCCGTGCCTCTTGGCCAGGCTGTATAAAATCAAGGCCGTTAGGCGTTTTCGCCAATACAAGATCTAAATCATCGCCTCGGTCTCTATATAAATCATCTAAGGTATATTCTTCGGATAGAGTCGTTGACCTAAAGCGCCATCCTCCCCACCAGTCGCGAGTCAAAGCATCAAAACTACGCCCGCGCGAAGTCAGCGTCCGCCCCCTTGATGTAAAGGCAATGGTATCCTCATCATCTTCATCATTATCTTGAGAGGTCAATTGGAAAACCCGGTGACGCCCAAGCTCAGGCGCGAATTCAACACAGACTAGAGCATTGTAAGCATCATTTGGGGTGGCCGCAATGAGATGATTAAATGCTGAATGGTCTAGACGGAAATCGGCGTTTTCAGATAAAACTTCGCCATAAAATGTTTTATGGCCTTCAAGACGGGCCCCGCGTAAACGCCGCCAATTTGTATCGGCAACTAACACTTTTACATCCATTTCTTTCAATGCTTTTGCCAATCCCAATGACCACGGATTTGCCCCCACAATCAAAACGCCATCTCCTCCGCCCGCAGCAAGGCCGAGAGCTTTAGAAATAGGGCCAATGAAAAAGCCCGCGAATAAAACTGTCGCAAATACAAGCGCAAAAGCCAACGGCACAAAGAGCGCGCCTTCTGGACGACCAATCGCTGTAAGCTCTGCCGCGAAAAGACCCGCAACCGCCACAGCCACAACCCCGCGCGGGGCTATAAAACTAATTAAAAATGATTCTTTCCAATGCAAGCCTGACCAAAGCGTTGAGAGCATAACAGCAACAGGACGAACAATCAGCATCATCGTCAAAACGAAAGCGCCAATACGCCATTCCACCAAAAATGCTTTGAGCACATCAGGGGTCAAGGTCGCCGTTAAAATAACAAATACGCCTGATACTAAAATAATCGCGATAGTTTCTTTAAAGCGGCGCATTTCAACCATCGCGGCGAATTTCGTATTCGCCATGGTCATCCCCATGGCCGTCACTGCAAGAAGACCTGTTTCATCTGCCATCGCATTTGCGAGCACGTAAATTGCCAGAACCCAGGCCATAACAACTGGAGCTTTGAGATATTCGGGAATATGTCCCCGGCGGAAGGCCCAGGCTAAACCGAAGCCGGAAATAACACCAATTATCGTTCCAAATACTGCCGCAAACCCTAGCTTACAAAAAACCCAAAACATAGAGGCTTCGGTGAGTGAGAAGCGAATAAATTCATAGCCGCCAACCGCAAAAAGGGCGCCGAGGGGGTCATTTACAATCCCCTCCCATTTCAAAACATTGGCAGGACGGGATTTCAAATGGGCTTGACGCAAGAGCGGCATAATAACGGTCGGACCCGTAACAACAAATAATCCGCCAACCATTGCCGATATATCCCAGGGCAAGCCGACAATATAATGTGACGCGCAGGCACCCAAAATCCAGGCAATCGGCGCAGCAAGTATCACCATACGTATCACCGCATTGCGTGCATCACCCAGATCTTTGAGGCTTAACGTCATACCGCCTTCGAAAAGGATGATAGCAACGGCCAGTCCAATCATCGGCCGATAGAGATCCTCAAAGTCATTAATGGGGTCTAGTCTGAAAAACTCTAAACCATGTTCAAGAGGCCCCGGCAAAGACATGCCTAAAAGCCAGCCAATTAGCGGGCCAAAAATTAACCCTGCGATCGCCATAAGAACAATTGCAGGACGTTGTATTTTCCATGCGAGCCATTGAGCACCAATTCCAAGAACGCCAATTAAGGCGATTTTGAATGGGAGCATATTAACTACATGATGAGCAGCATCGGCAGAAGCAGCCATAATTTAAAACCTTTATCGAATATTGCTGGGGTTAAACTAATCGTCAACGCGCATAATATCAAATCCGATATCATTGTTGCCGTAGCTACCATTATCATATTGGTCCACGCGCCCCTCAAACCAATTCATCAAATGGTCGAAAATTTTCTCATAAAACTGAATAAGCCCTTCCTCGTTGGGCGGCAGCATCAAATCTGCCTCATTGCCTTCGTCAACATGGATAAACATTTTTTCGCCTTCTTTACGGCACGTGAGGACAAGTCGCATAAAATCTCCTTCTCCGGAGATATTTATCGCTAAACCAAAGCTAATGGGCTCTAAGGGCAAAAAACCCTTTCCCGTAACCGAAAATGCCCCTGATCGGTAATTCTGTGCTGTAAAAGCACCTTGCGGGGGAACTAAAAAGACACATTGCCTCCCACTGTCTAACCATTCACACAATCCATCACGTATTTGTTCAGCAACCGACCTAATTTGCGCGTAGTTGTCAAAACTTCTGGCGCCATAAATTTTCGCAGCGTCGGCAATTAGCGAGAGGCGGGAGGGTGATTTAGGCATAAAAATCTTTCTGACTTGACCGTAATATTGCCAGCTTACTGTCGGTTATCAAGGATAAATTTATCCTCTTAAACTATAAGCCAATGATATCATAATCTCGCTGACAGTTTTGCGTTACTTGAGACCATTCACTGTTTTTAACACGGCTTTGATGCCTCTGATAAGAGAAAGCCGAGTCAAAACACTCGAAAACATTAAAATTATGGGGATTATGTGTGTCTTGCGATACACGAAAGAACAGACAACCGTTTTCTGCGGCGCTAAGCTGAATATGGCGCGGCAAGAAATTCATGACTTTTTTAAGATCCTTTTTGGGGACATTAAAAACACCGCTCAGCCATACACTATCCTGAGGGCCATGTTCCTTTTTTAAGATAGCCATCAACCCTTTTCTATACGTGTCATAATGCGGGGTCCAACCTAACTCGCTTTGAGCACGGCTAATATCAACCTTCTTTGTTTCAGTATAAAAACTTCGGGCCACGTCAGAAATTTCGGTAGAGTTATGATTGATTTGAGGCGGACGCTCAACATCGATCAAATCGGCAGAAAAATTAAGAACATCCTGAGGCGCCGCTGGGTGCCCATCAGCAACATTATAGACAGTTACGGGATTAGGGCGCTTAATTGACTTAAATATAAGGTCCACGATATCATCAACATGAATTCGGTTGACGACATGTCCTGTTTTTATAACGGCTCGGGAAGTCCCTTCGCGCAATCGCGCAAAATTTGAGCGCCCAGGGCCATAAATACCTGCTAAACGGAAGACATGTATCGGTAGCCCTGTTTCCAGCCATTGAATCTCAGCCGTAGCCCGGTTTTTTCCTCTTTGGGTTTTCGGCCGTAATAATTCGTCCTCGTAAACCCACCCCCCTTTGCGGTCACCATAGACACTTGTCGCCGATAAATACCCTGCCCACCGAACATTTTTCATTATTTTTGCTATTGAAGCCGGACAGGCATTTAAGAAAGGATCTCCTGAGCTTTCTGGCGGAATAGAGGACAGAATAATTTCACTCTGACCGACACTTTCCTTAAGTTCCCGCGTATTCTGACCTTTATATATGAGCGGGGAGGTCCCAAGCTTTTTAAGTTCTTGTGCTTTTGTTTCGCTCCGAGTTGTCGCCACGACTTTATAATTTTGCGCTATAAATGAGGGTATTAGCGCCCGCGCGCAATAACCTGCGCCAAGGAGAAGAACTTGTTTTTCACCCTTATTTTGTGACTGGGATTTAATGCTTACGGCCATTGCTGCTCTGCATGTGATTGGTTAGTTAGCTATATGCATTTATATAGACAAGTCCTAGGGTTTTTGGGTGTGATAGTTATATCATCTCCCCTCACCGCATATTCTGAAGATCTAACCAACCAATTTGATAAAAAACACCAAGACTGTTTAGAGCGAATCGCTGAGGATAGTGAATTAGCTTTTGAGGAAGCAATGATTTGGGTAGATGATGGCGGCGGACGCAGGGCAAAACACTGCGTCGCAATGGCGCTATACGCGCGAGGTCACGAAGCAGAAGCGGCTAATAGGTTAGATAATCTCGCTAAAGCGTCAGATGGCGGCACGGCTGAAATGCGGGCAGATTTCTTTAGTGAAGCTGCAAATTTTTGGCTCATCGCGGAAAAACCCGACCGAGCATATAAATCGGCAACAGATGGTTTGGCCCTGAAAGTAGGTCATATTGACCTGCGTATCGCGCGCGCGCGCGCTTATGCAATGTCTGGATATTATGATTATGCCGAAACCGATCTAACGTCGGTTTTAGTGTTCGACCCAAAACACGCCGCGGCCCTACGATACAGGGCTGATACGAGGTTTCAACAAGGGCGTTTAAACGAAGCCAAAACGGATATTGAAAATTCACTCGCTTATGATTCAACATCTGTTGAAACCGCACTTTTAAGAGGTCAAATCAACGAAGCCATACGAAAGTCAAAAACAAAATAAATTAATAGCTAAAACGCAATTAATTGAAAACAGCTATTTGATAATTGACAATGCTGTTATAAGGCGTGGTGATGCTGGATTTACGTCCTGTTTTTTTTGTTATTGGCTTGATGATAGCCGCCTTAGGGATAGCTATGTTTGCGCCTATGGGCGTAGACCTTGCCTATAATGACAGGTCTTGGCGCGCTTTTGGGATTTCAGGTATTCTAACAACGCTACTGGGCGCGGCGCTAGCTCTCGCAACTTATACTCCCAAACCAAACCTTAGAGCGCGCGGCGCTTTTCTTTTAACGGTTTTAAGCTGGGTAGCTCTGTCAGGCTTTGCCGCGTTCCCATTTATGCTCGATCCCATGAATCTGACTTTGACTGATGCCATGTTTGAAGCGACGTCAGGCATTACAACTACCGGGTCTACAATTTTAACAGGGCTAGATGATATGCCAAAGGGCGTTTTACTCTGGCGGGCAATCCTGCAATGGATTGGCGGCATCGGGATTATTGTAACAGCCATGGCCATTCTTCCAATGCTAAAAGTCGGGGGTATGCAGCTCTTCCGGCTTGAATCATCGGATATGGGCGAGAAAATTTTACCTCGGGCAGCCTCTCTCGCGGCAGGTATCGGGGGCATATATGTTGGCTTAACCGTTTTGTGCATGATCGGCTATATGGTGACAGGGATGAACGGTTTTGACGCGGCTGCCCATGCCATGACCACTTTAGCGACGGGGGGTTATTCCACATCTGATGCATCGATGGGCGGATTTGTTGATAATGGAGCGGACTTGGTCTGTATAGCCTTTATGCTCGGGGGAGCCATGCCCTTTGGGATATATTTATTACTTGTGACGCGCGGAGATTGGCGCGCCCCCTTTATGGATTCCCAGGTCAGAGGGTTTATCGCAACAATCGCCATTTTAATCTTGATGATGACGGTTTACCTCTGGGTTAGTTCCGAAATGGAGCAATCCAGGGCCTTACGCCAATCTGCCTTTAATGTCGTCTCCATCGTTACCGGGACAGGCTATGCTACAACAAATTATAATGCTTGGGGCCCTTTTGCGATGGCGGCATTTTTTATTTTCATGTTCATCGGGGGTTGCGCGGGGTCTACGGCTTGCTCAATAAAGATTTTTAGATACCAAGTTGCCTTGGAAGCCCTTCGTAGTTATCTCTTCAAAATGCCCCGGCAAAATACAGTTGTTCCTTTAAGGTATGGCGGAAAACCATTGCCTGAGGCTGTGGTTTACTCAGTCATGGGATATTTTTTCTTGTTTTTTATGACCTTTGCGGTGGTAGCGATAATTTTGACGCTCATTGGTATTGATCCCGTTACAGCTTGGTCAGGCGCGGGTAGCGCCGTGGCCAATGTCGGACCGGGCCTTGGTGATATAATTGGCCCCGCAGGAACTTATGAAGCTTTGTCTAATCAAGCTAAATGGGTGCTGCTGATTGCTATGATTATTGGCCGCCTTGAGATCGTTACGGCTTTAGTTGTTTTAACCCCAGCGTTTTGGCGCGTCTAAAGCGCGGCGAGCTCAAAGACGTAATCAGTATCGCAAAATTCACAATTTGCTTTAATTTCACCATTTTCTGCCATGTCATCTAAAGCCTTAGCGTCGAAAGATTTTAGAGTATTTCTTAAACGGGTTCGCGAACACGTACACTTAGCTTCGACGGAAGTCGTTTGAAGGGCCCGAACGCCGTCTTCGTGAAATAGCCTATATAATAAAGTATTCGATTCAAGATCTGGGTCTATTAATTCTTCGTCCGAGACAGTTCCAAATAATGACTGAGCAGTAACCCAGGCATTTTTTGTTTCACCCCTTAATTCATCGTCGGCGATTTTTTGAATCATTATCCCTCCGCCGCGCCAAGACATAGGCTCGCCAGGATTTTGCATCTGACCGCAAGCTAAACGGATATGGGTCGGGACTTGCTCTGACTGGGCGAAATAATGTTCCGCGCATTCGGATAATCGCTCGCCCTCAATCGCGGCAAGGCCTTGATATTGATCCATTTTTGTCCCTTGATCAATGGTCATAGAAAAAGTACCCCCGCCGAGCAAAGTTTGCGCGCCCGGGTTTCGGTTATCCAATTCTATCTCTTTCAAGCTTTGCTCATCCCACCTCGCATACCCGCGTATGGCCCCGTCCGTTGTGCAATCGGCTAAAAGTAAACTAATAGCGCCTTCATTCGTACCGTGGCATTGAATAAGGAGACGGCCTTTAAATTTTAGCGATAAAGCGACAATTGCCGCCAAAGTCATAGCTTCGCCTAGGATTCTAGCCACAATCTCAGGATATCGAGTACCAATCGCCTGATTAAGCGCGCCACCTAATCGAATTATTCGGCCCCTAACGGGCTGACCGTCTAGCTGGAAAACCGTAATAAGATTATCTGTTTTATCATCAAGCAAACTCATGGCTGGCAGATGGGGTATGACGCGGAAAACCGCAAGTCTTAAAGCTATATCTTTTGGTCGAACTCACCAATTTCATCATGTTTTGATAAACGTTTTTCAATCTCGCGGAACATGCCTATCATATTTTCTTCAGACGCAGGGCTTTCGACAACAACAACAAGATTAGGGGTATTAGAACTTGCGCGCATAAGTCCCCAAGTCCCATCTTCAAGTGTCATGCGAACACCATTGACCGTATTAACATCAACTATTTTTTGACCCAAGATTGTCATACCTGCCGCAACATCTGTTTGAACATCGTTGATAATTCTATCAACGACAGCATATTTTTCTTCATCTGCACAATAAGGGGACATCGTTGGACTTCCCCATGTCTTTGGCAACGCTCGACGTAAATCTGCCATTGATTTATCCGGGTTTCGGTCCAGCATTTGCAAAATAGCTATGGCCGAGGTCAATCCGCAATCATAGCCTCTTCCGATTGGCTTATTAAAAAAGTAGTGGCCTGATTTTTCAAACCCGACTAAGGCGTCGAGTTCTTTCGAACGTCGTTTAATATAGGAATGACCCGTTTTGTAATAATCTGTTTTGGCCCCATTTTTTACCAAGACGGGATCAGTCATGAATAAGCCCGTTGATTTCACATCGGCAACGAATTGCGCGTTGGGATAAAGCGCAGATAAATCACGCGCTAACATCACGCCAACTTTGTCAGCAAATATCTCTTCACCCTCATTATCAACGACGCCGCATCGATCGCCATCGCCATCAAAGCCGAGAGCAACATCGGCCTTATGTTCAAGACAGCTATCTCGCATCGCGTGAAGCATTTTCATATCTTCTGGATTGGGGTTATAATTTGGGAAAGTATAGTCAAGGTCACATTCTACGGCGACAACTTCCGCGCCAATACGGGTTAAAACTTCTTCGGCGAAAGCTCCGGCGGTACCATTTCCGCAAGCCGCAACGACTTTGATTTTATTTTTAAGCTGAATACCTTCTGCCAAATCGTCTATGAAGGCCTGCCTAACGCCATCAACATATTTATAAGAACCCCCTGCCCTAACCTGGCTTTGGCACCCCAGAACGATTTCTTTTAATCGACTCATTTCATCGGGGCCAAAAGTTAGAGGAGGTTCAATACCCATCTTAACCCCTGTCCAGCCATTTGAGTTATGGCTCGCCGTGACCATAGCCACGCCCGGGCAATTTAGATGAAATTGAGCAAAATAGGCCGAAGGCGACAGCGCAAGGCCAATATCTAACACCTCAATACCAGCGTTGATAAGGCCCAACATCAAAGCCTGTTTAATGCCTAAAGAGTAATGCCGAAAATCATGGCCAACAGCTATCTTAGGGTCTACGCCCCGCTCATACATTAAAGTCCCTAAGCCCTGGCCTAAAGCTTGAACGCCATATAAGTTTAATTCCGAAGGCTTCTCATCGCCAGGCAAACCAAAATACCAGCGTGCGTCATATTCTCTAAAACCAGTCGGTTTTATTAAAGGCTGCGTTTCAAACTCAATAGTGTTTGTCGCTATTGAAGGCTTAGGCGTCCGGCTATTTAAATTTGTCATTGGGGGCACTCATATCTTACTATCAATGATATGCCACATACAGCTTAAGGCTTAAGGTTTTATGATAATTTTAAAATAAAACAATGATCAGTGTTTGGCCTTTGATTTATTCTTAAACGCATCAACAGCCTCAAGGCCTGCTGTCTCAGATGTTCCGCGAATTTCAGCCTCTTTTTGTGCCCATAAACGTTTCTGATATCTATTAGATAGAATATCGGTAATCACCAATACACCAACGACCAAGTAGAAGCTTGATTTACTCATCGCATCAATTGGGAAGCCAAAGAGTTTAAGATGGGCCAAATGAGCGCCCTCAGTGACTAATAATACGCCCACAAGGAATAAAATAAATAATCCCAAAACTTCGTACATTCGGTTTTTCTTTAAAAATTCTGTCACAGCATCGGCCATAAAAATCATCGCAAGGCCTGAAATCACAATAGCAATAACCATAAGAGGCACTTGATAGGTCACAGTTCCATCGGCCGCTTTTTCGGATGCAATAGCCATAGCTGATAAAATAGAGTCCACCGAAAAGACCAGGTTCATCAAAACAATTAACGCAATCGCTTTAGCGACGGAACGCCTGCCAGATCCTTCTGAATGTTCAATATGGTCTACTGAAAGCAAATGATGAATTTCTTTAACCGCCGTATAGATAATAAATCCACCGCCTAGTAAGGTCACAAGAGCCTGCATGGTGAATTCACCCTCGATAAATTTCTTGAGGTGGACGTCAAAAAGGGGCTCCGCTAAATATCCAAATAACCCAACAATTATAAAGAGAAGGAGAATCCTAAACACTACGGCAATGCCAATTCCCCATTGTCGAACTTTTTTGGCATCCTTGGGGTCGCCGACTTTATTACTTTCAATGGCAATGTAGAGAAGGTTATCGAAGCCTAAGACGGCTTGAAGCAAGATAAGCATAAAAAGGGTAAATAGGGCTTCGATTGTAAATAGGTCTGCCACCTAGATCTCCATAACGTTTCTGGGGTTGTAATCTGATTTGGGTAAAAAAGAAAAGAAAGAAAATAGAGCTAACGCAAACCTACATTTTCAGCTTCTTGATTAGTAATTCTAATTGAGCTGAAGTTTTATATTTTAAACGTAATTCCCCGCCCGGCCCTTGATGTCTTAGGTCCGTTTTTAAACCAAGAATATCGGATAATTCACTTTCGACCTTACGTGTATCCGCATCTTTTTGGCTCGGTACTTTCGTTATTTGGCCATCTGCGGCCTTTATGCGGCGAACCCAATCTTCGGCTTCTCTAACGGACAACCCTTTTTGAACAATAACATCGGCAAGTTCGGTAGGGTCTGGAGCGGCGATAATAGCCCGGGCATGGCCCGCCGTTATTTGACCTTTTGCAAGATAAGTTTGGGCCCGCTCTGGCAAAGTTAAGAGTCGAAGCATATTTGTGACATGCGGGCGGGATTTGCCAACGGCCTGCGCAATATCTTCCTGCGTGCGTTTGAATTGATCAGATAGCGCCTTATAGGCTTGAGCTTCCTCAATCGGGTTTAAGTCAGCCCGCTGGACATTTTCAACAACCCCTATTTCTAAAACCTCTTGATCCGATAATTTTCGAATAAGAACCGGCATGGCATCGAGCTGGGCCTTCAAAGCCGCTTGCCAGCGCCTCTCACCTGCAACAATCTGATAGCGGGCCTTTTTTCCCTCGCTTGGTTCGGATAAAGGCCGGACTAATATGGGCTGCAAAACGCCCTTATCTCTAATGGATTGCGTAAGCTCATTAAGTTTTTCAGCATCGAAAAATTTACGGGGTTGATCTGGATTTCGCTCAAGCTGATCTATGCTCACATAAGTCGCCCCATTTGATTGCGGCGTCTCCGAATATGAGGGCATGAATGTTTGACTAGCTGTCGGCTTTATAACGCCTTGATTATCTTGTTTATTATCTTCCACGATATTCGGGACGCTAATATCTGACATTAAGGCTGATAGGCCTCGCCCAAGACCGCGTTCATTTATTTTCTTATCTGACTTCTTAACCATAATTCTAACCTATTGATATATATGATAAAATTTTATTTTAACCTTGCATGCCGTGATAACATTTCATCGGCTAACGCCATATAGGCCTTGGAGCCCGCGCAATTCCTATCATACATCAAAACAGGCTTACCAAATGAAGGCGCTTCAGCAATTCTGACATTCCTCGGTATGATGGTTTGAAAGACCGCACGTCCCAAATGTTTTCGAACATCAACCGCGACTTGCGCAGATAGGCGGTTGCGTGGATCATACATAGTCAGCATAACTCCATCTATCACAAGGTTCGGGTTAATACGGGCCTTAGCCATTTCGATGGTCTGCAAGAGTTGGCTTAATCCCTCTAACGCAAAAAACTCACATTGGAGCGGCACCAATACGGAGCGGGATGCCGACAAAGCATTAACCGTCAACAAATTTAAGGACGGCGGACAATCCACTAAAATATAGTCATATTGCGCAGGGTCATTTTCAATGGCCTCTCGCAAAATCATTGTTCGCCCTGCCCTATTCCCAATCTCAATTTCAGCGCCTGCGAGGTCTGCATGCGAGGGAATTATATTTAAACCTGGTACGGTTGTTTCCAAGGTTGCCTCTGAGAGCTTTTCCCCCTCGACCAAAACATCATAGATTGTTACGTCACGTGAAGACCTTGGAATCCCCAGGCCTGTTGCAGCATTCCCTTGCGGATCCATATCAATGAGCAAAATTTTCTTACCTTTTAAAGTAAGAGCCGCTGCAAGATTTATCGCTGATGTTGTTTTCCCAACGCCGCCTTTTTGATTCACAACAGCGATAATTCTCGTTTTATTGGCCATCAATGCTCCGTCTATCTTGGGGTCAAGCCTGTAACTTTGAGAATACATCCCGTTGAAGACGACAGGCTTGGAGCTGTTTCCACGTTATAGTTCCATGTTTTATTAGCCAAGGTCAATTCTTGGTCAACGTTCTGACCCTTTAAAAACAAGCCGATAGTGTCATTCCCCCAAAAAGGCTGTGCATAATTTAGAAGGCGGTGGAGCGGCGCAAAAGCTCTTGCGCTAATCACATTATAAATTTCGGAGTCAATTGTTTCAGCGCGCTGTGACGTCGCTGTGGCCGATAAACTCAATTCTCGAATAACAGCTTTCAAGAAACTCGTCTTCTTTCCAGCAGATTCGACCAAAGTGATATGATAATCATCCTCTCTGTATTTGGCAGCGATAGCTAAAGCGATTCCGGGAAACCCCGCACCTGAACCTAAATCAATATAAGTTTTGGCGGTTTGCGGAACTAGCTGTGTAATTTGCCAACTATCCAAGGCATGTCTGAGCCAAAAATTTTCGAGATCTGACATAGATACGAGATTAATTTTCTTATTCCACTTTAACAAAAGCTGATACCAGCATTGATAATCCAGCATTGTTTCACGTGAAACATCTGTATCACGCAGGAAATCCGTTTCGGTATAGGGCATTATCCCGCTTTTCGGAGGTAGGCCAAAACAGCGGTTAAGGCGCCCGGCGTGACGCCTTCAATCCGCGCCGCCTGCCCTAGCGTCGCTGGACGCACATTTTCGAGCTTGCTCCGCACCTCATTTGAAAGACCCCCAATATCAGAATAATTTAGCCCTTCGGGGATACGTAATCCTTCATCTCTTTGAAATGCGGCGATATCTCTGGCCTGACGCTCAATATATCCTGAATATAACGCTTCTGTTTCGAGATAATCCTTAGCATATGCAGGCAAATCCGCTAGCTGGGGCCATATAGGCTCAAGATCCTTAATTGCAATATTTGGATAAGCTAATAAATCTTGGACACTTCGTTTCACCCCGTCCTGATTAACTTTAAGCCCTTTGTTCTTTAAATTATTAGGCGTGTCTTGCAGCTCGGTCCCTAAAACCTTCGCTTTTTTGAGATTTTCCTTTTTTATAGCATAAGACTGAGCTCTTTCACTCCCGATCGCGCCAATTGCCATACCAAGCTCCGTCAGGCGTTGGTCCGCATTATCCGCACGCAATAACAGCCTGTATTCTGCGCGGCTAGTAAACATACGATAAGGCTCAGTAACGCCCTTTGTAATAAGGTCATCAATCATCACGCCGATATAAGCTTGGCTTCGGTCTAATATGAAGGGTTGAGACCCTGATGCCGCGAGAGCGGCATTAAATCCAGCAATAACGCCCTGTGCTGCGGCTTCCTCATACCCCGTTGTTCCATTAATCTGGCCCGCTAAATAAAGACCCGGCAAACGGCGGGTTTCCAAAGTTACCCTTAACTCTCGCGGATCGACATAATCATATTCTATCGCATATCCGTAACGCTTAACCTTTATGTTTTCCAATCCCTTGATTGTCCGCATGAAAGCGTCCTGAACATTTTCTGGAAGAGATGTAGAAATACCATTTGGATACACCGTATCCCCGTCAGGATTATTCTCTAAACCCTCAGGCTCTAGAAAAATCTGATGACGGTTCCGATCCGCAAATCTGACAACCTTATCTTCTACTGACGGGCAATACCGCGGGCCTTTCCCTGAAATTCCGCCTCCGTAAAGTGCTGATTTCTTTATATTTTCGCTTATAACTCGGTGAGTTTTTTCATTTGTATACGTAATCGCGCAAGAGACTTGAGGAACCGTAATTTTATTTGTTAAAAATGAAAAAGGGACAGGCACATCATCAGCATCTTGTTTCTCAAGTGCGTCCCAATCTATTGACGCTTTAGATATGCGCGCCGGCGTCCCCGTCTTTAATCTCGCAATCTTAAAACCGAGGCCATATAGCCTATCTGCCAACCCAATTGCTGGTGCATCCCCATATCGGCCAGCAGGCGTGCGCTCATGCCCAATATGTATTTCCCCCCTCAGGAAGGTTCCTGTTGTCAGAATAACGCGTTCGGAAAAGTAATTTTTTCCTCCAGCATCTGTAACGCCAATAACTCTATCATTTTTGACAATCAAGTCATCAACGGAGGCGGCCTTAAGCGTCAAATTACTATAGTCGCCCAGAATAGCCTGCATGGATTGCTTATAGAGCCAACGGTCTGATTGTGTTCGAGGCCCCCTTACGGCGGGGCCTTTAGACCTATTTAACAAACGAAACTGAATACCGGATACATCCGCAACACGGGCCATAACCCCGTCTAAAGCATCTACTTCTCGAACAAGATGTCCTTTACCAAGCCCCCCAATCGCTGGATTGCATGACATTTCACCAATAGACCCGAGTTTATGCGTCAGTAACAGCGTCTTTGCACCCAGACGCGCAGAGGCTGCCGCAGCGTCACATCCAGCGTGACCCCCACCTATAACTATGACATCCCATGTTTTTGGCATATCCGCTCCATATGTTTCACGTGAAACATATATCCATTGATAAATTTATTCTGTGCGCGCCTATAGCGCTGCAAGGTTAGGATGTCGATAGTTCAGTTTATTCCGTAAAACGCATTAGATGTTTCACGTGAAACATCACTTCCCCACGCAAAATCTAGAAAATATCCGATCAAAAACCACTTCAATATCAACCTCTCCTGCCAATTCCTTCAACGCCTGTAACGCGCTTCGGACATCATCACCCGCGAGTTCAGGGGCAGCTCCTAAATGATTTAAGGCTGAACCAACGGCTTGATTTGCTCGCTCAACGCAATCGCGGTGCCGGGCACGGGTAAGGCCCGCATCTTGGCTTGGGCTAAACATCTCTATAACGCGCCGTTCCAATGCATCACGAAAAACCTCAAGATTTTCACCCGTCAAAGCGCTAACATAAAAATAATTGGGCTTTAGAGCAGGGGGCACAGTTAAGTCCTGGAGATCGACCTTATTGATTAAAACAAAATCCAAATCTGATAATTTAGATAAGGCCGACATATCCCAGTCCCCATTTGTGCTATCCTGTACATAGATACGGATATCGCTCTCTTGTGCCCTGGTTCTCGCGCGCCTAACACCTTCAGCCTCTATAACGTCACTTGTATCGCGAAGCCCCGCCGTATCTGATAAACGCACAGGCAGCCCGCCTAAGTTTAATTGCACGTCTATAATATCACGTGTTGTTCCAGCAATATTCGAAATAATTGCAACATCTCTATCCGATAAGTAATTGATAATGCTAGATTTTCCAGAATTTGGGGCCCCTATTATTGTGATATCCAAGCCAGACCTCACACGTTCCCCTCGGTGAGCTCCAGACAAGCTGCTTTCCATGGAAACCATGGTATCTTTCAAATAGGGATAGGCTTTATGAGACAGACCATCTGGAATATCGCCTTCATCGGGAAAATCAATTTCTCCCTCTATTTGCGCTAGTGCGTCTAAAAGAGTTTCTCTCCACCCATTATATAACTCTCGCAATCCGCCTTGCATCTGACGCATGGCTTGTTTGCGCTGGCCTTGTGTTTCCGCGTTAATCAGATCAGCCAACCCTTCGGCCTCTGTTAAATCCATTTTATTATTTTCAAAGGCTCGACGCGTAAACTCCCCTGGCAAGGCTTGACGACATTTTTTTTGAAGGAGAGCCATCGCAAGCGCTTCTATAACTGCTGGGCTACCGTGAACATGAAATTCTACGCAGTCTTCCCCGGTAAAACTTTTGGGTCCAGGCATCCACAAAACAAGCGCTTCATCAATGAGTCCGTCGCCGCCATATAATTTTTTCAAACTCGCTTTACGAGGCACTGGTCTTGATGAATTTAAGAGATTATCCAAAACATTACCCGCCGCCTCGCCACTAACGCGAAAAACGGAGACACCCGCACGTCCAGGCGCAGAGCTTAGTGAAAAAATCGTATCATTATGCAAAGCCATCGTAAGTGCCTTTATCCCCCCTTTTTGTTTATGAAAAGCCTGATAAAGTAACCCAAATGCGTTATCTCACTTTTCTTCTCCCGTTATGCCTTATGGCCTGCGGTGTTCAGCCCCCAAAACTGGACGGCCCCTTACCACCGCTAATCAAACAACTTAGCTGTCTCCCCAAAGAAGCCGCGCTCATTTCCGCCCACCGGGGAACCTCAAGAGGGAGCTCTTATGCAGAAAACTCCATTGAAGCGCTCAAATATCTACTCGACCGGGGTTATCTCATGTCCGAAATTGATGTCTCACGGCTCAAGGACAATACACATATTCTATATCATGACGGCGTATGGGAAAAGGGATCTACAGGAAAAGGCGTTGTCGCAGCTACAAGCTGGGCTCAAGCCAGTGAGTTCATTTTAAAAGATACGCAATCAAGATATACCTCCCAGCGAATCCCAAAGCTTGAAGATTATCTCTCAGAAATCAAAGGACGCGCTTATCTTGAGATCGATTTTAAAAGCAGCGCAAATTATGAGTATGTCATTGAGCTTATACGCGAATTTGAGATGTCCAAATATGTCATCCTAATTTCCTACAATGCTGGACAAGCTAAAAAGCTATCTCGGCTGGCACCCGAAATGCTTATTTCAATCCCTACCCAAAGATCACGCGACGCTTTAGGATACCCAGAAGGGCAAGCGATGGCTTGGGTTAGCAAAGCTATAACTGACACAAAATTAATCCAGCGTCTTAATGAGAAAAACATTCTCATATTAGGAAAGGTGGGTCACCAATGGAGTGAAAGCAAAGCCCGAAACGCAGATATCCTTGTCACGGATTACGCGATAGAGCATCGGCCTATCACGGGTTTAACCCGAAAAAACCAGAAAGCTTATATAAACTGCTTAGGCTCTTAAATATTAGCCTCTGACCGACGCCAATACCGGTTCCAAACCATGTCATCCCCAAGCGATGAAATAAAGGCCTGGTGAGATTTCAACTCTTCATCTGACAATAGAGGTTTCAATGGTTGCGGGCGAGGTTGATACTCCGTGGAGGCATTTTTATTTGATGCACTTACGCTGCTTGACACCTCAAGATCTAACGAGCGCGCCCGGCCGCCATTTAATTGTAAATAAACCTCGGCTAATAATTCCGAATCGATTATGGCCCCATGCTTATTTCGAGACGATAGAGACACCCCGAAGCGTTTACATAACGCATCAAGTGACGCTGGAGATCCTGGAAATTTCTCACGCGCTATTTGCAAAGTATCTGTGAAACGACTTCTTACTATCGGCGCAAACCCCGTCCGGTCTAATTCCGCATTTATAAAGGCGCGGTCAAAATCCGCATTATGCGCCACCAATTTACTATCGCCGATGAAATTTAGAAAGTCCTGCGCCGCGTCTTCAAAAAAAACACCATTCTCGATTAGAAACTCTTGGGTAAGCCCCGTAATTTCTGTGACTTTTTCTGGAACTGTTCTTCTCGGATTAATATAAGCATGAAATTGTTTCCCGGTCGGCAGAAAATCTATAATTTCGACGCATCCGATTTCCGTAATACGGTCATCGCCTTTAGCATCAAACCCAGTGGTTTCCGTATCAAAAACAATTTCCCTTTTACCGTTCATCTCGTGCTTTATCCCGTAATTTATTCAATAGGGAATGAACCTGTTCTCTCGCATTTTCTAGCCCCTTATCAGTAAAAATAAGTGTATCAGCGCTTTTTCTTTTCAATGCATCCGGCATTTGTTTGGACAAAAGGGCCGTAAATAGCTCTTCTGTCATACCCGCGCGGGACATAACTCTCTCGCGCTGTATTTTAGTAGGCGCTGTCACGACGACAATATGGTCAACAGATTCATCAAGACTGGTTTCGAATAATAAGGGTATATCTAATACAACTATATCTGCCGACTGGTTATCTTCGAAAAACCGCGACCTTTTATCGCCGACCAAAGGATGAATAAAGCTTTCTAGAACCTGCAGATGGATAGGGTCTTTGCGCATATAACCACCGAGTATACCTCTATCAATAGCCCCGTTTTTTATAGCCTCAGGAAACACAGCCCTTATAATCGGGACAGCTTCCCCGCCTTTTTTATATAAATCGTGCACAGCTTTATCAGCGTCAAAGACTGGACACCCCGCATCTTTAAACATGCGCGCCGTCGTGGTTTTCCCCATGCCAATAGACCCGGTAATCCCTATAATTATCACGTCTTAGCCCCCAAGTTCTTTCAACAGAACTTGCGTTGGGTCGAGGCTTTCATCCGGTAACTGACCGTAAAAATACTTAAAAGACGGCCTCGCCTGCGCGATTAACATTTCAATACCGCCTAGCGTTTCACACCCCATAGCTTTCGCATTTTTCAATAGCGGTGTTTCTCTTGGCGTATAAACAAGGTCATAGACAAAACAACTTGGTTCTATCCCCGACAAATCTAAATCAAGCTGGCCTTTTCCTGCCATACCCCCCGCGCTCGCATTCACTATAAGCCCAGAGTTTTTGACCGCTATTTCGCGTTGATCCCAAGGAATATTATATATACTGGGAACATTTACTGACGAGGCTATATTTTCTGCTAATTGGTCATTGCGTCCGCAAACTCGTATTTCCGGAACATTTAAGGATAATAAAGCGCCTATAACAGCTTTAGCCGCTCCCCCTGTCCCAATTATCAACGCAGACTTATTTGCAAGACTAGCGCCCCCCAAGCGCTTAATTAAAGGCGCCGCGAACCCTTGCATGTCCGTATTATGCGCAATTAAAAGGCCTGACTTTTTATATAGACAATTCGCAACCCCTAATTTTAATGCGTCAGAACTATGTTCATCCGCTGATTGGAACGCTAATGACTTTAATGGCAGAGTTACGTTTACACCTGCAATTGATGTCTGTTTTAAACTCTCAAAGGCCTTTACAGCCTTATCAGGTCTTACCGCAAAATGAACATAAGCCCCTTTAATCCCAAGAGCTTTTAGCCAAAAATTGTGAATTATTGGCGACAATGAATGATGTATTGGCCAACCACATACACCCGCAAGCTTCATAACATCGCTCATTTAGAAATCGCCCCTCTGTCACGCAGAAAGTCTAACACTGGAAGAAGCGATAATCCCAAAATCGAAAAAAAATCACCCTCTACCTTTGAAAATAACTGAGACCCTCTACCTTCAAAACGATAGCCCCCTACAGATTGTAAAATTGTTTCGCCCTCAGCTTCTATATACTGATCGAGAAACTCTTCAGAGAACGGCCTCATATCTAGTTTTGTTTTAGACATATATCTCCAAATCGCATGTCCTGCCTCGCTTATAACCACTGAACCAATTAAATAATGCGTTTTTCCACGCATTTTCATGAGTCGGTTTTTAGCTTCAGCTAATGATATCGGCTTATCATATAAAATACCGTCCATTGTCATAATCTGGTCCGCCCCAATGACTAGTCCTTCGTTTTGAGCACTTACCCTTACTGACTTCGCCTCTGCTAAAGCATCGGCGATATTTCTTACAGACGCACCTTCATTTAACAATGAGGCTTTAATAGCCGCTTCATCGACAGGTTTCGTAATCACATCGAATTTTATACCTGCATTAGTGAGTAACTCTCGCCTAATAGCGCTCCCTGACGCTAAAATAATTTTTGATCCCGTCATGACTCATGTCTATCTTTATAACTTTTTATAATCAAAGCCGACGTTTCCTCAATCGACTTTCGTGTTACATCAATAACCTTATAGCCTTTTTTGATAAACATCCTTTTTGCTTGACGCATCTCGTCTCTAACTCGGTTAACATTAATATAATCCGTTTGTTCGTTTTGTCTAAGACCCATTAATCTCTGCTCACGAATTTGAACTATTCGGTCAGGCGCAGCCACAAGGCCTACGATAAAAGGGTTTTTAAAATTATCCAATATCGTTGGTAAAGGCGCATTTGGAACCAATGGAATATTCCCTGCTTTAAACCCTCGATTTGCTAAATAAATACATGTCGGTGTTTTCGAAGTCCGGCTAACGCCTAACAAAATTATATCAGCATCTTTCAAACCCTGAACATTTTGCCCATCATCTTGCGCCATAGCAAAATCCAAAGCTTCTATACGATTATAATATTCTGCATCTAAATTTCTTTGGGCTCCAACTTCGCTAATCATTGAAGCCCCCAAATATCTTCCTAAAACAGACAAAGTAGGATCTAAAATCGAAATAGCGGGAATATTTAGCTTCGCACACCGGGCTTCCAACATTTTTCTCCGGCTTTCGTTGACCAAGGTATAAAGAACGATCCCTGGTTTCATCTCTATATCATTTAACGTTTCCTCAAGCTGCTGTTCGCTTCGAATTAAAGTATGAAGGTGCTCTAAAGCCGTAGCATTTCTAAACTGAGCTGTTGAAGCTTTCATCATTGCAACAAGGGTTTCACCCGTTGAATCTGAAACTAAATGAACGTGAAAATATATAGAAATGTTTTTATTTCGCTCAGTCATAATTTAATCAAATGTCCTAAGATATAAAAAACAATTCACAGATTAAGAGTCTGATAATTGAAAAATCTAAAGCTGGGCTTAAAAATACATTTTATCAACACATAATACACACGGCATAATTTTTAAAATTATACATGTATAAAAAAGGATAAAGTTTTATCCTCTTTATTGTATATATTTATACATAATTTTATATAGTAAAAACAAGTATCTATATAAATTATACAATTTTATACAACATCATGATTTTAGTTATAAAACTGAAAGGTTATTCAAATAAGCCACAGTTAAATTTCAAAGTTATCCAAATATCCCAAAATTCACTTTTCTATTACTATCACTCTTTAATAAAAAAATATAAGGACAAAGAAATTATACTCACTATTGGGACAAAATTTTGACATCCAAAATACTCAAAGTTCTAAACGGACAAAAACAAAACATTCCCCCAATATGGATGATGCGACAAGCCGGGCGACATTTACCTGAATATTTAGCCGTTCGTAAAACCACTAAAAACTTTATTGATTTTTGTTTAACTCCAGAAAAAGCGGCTAAGGTAACATTACAACCGGTAGATCGCTATGATATGGACGCCGCAATATTATTTGCCGATATATTACTCATACCAATTATTTTAGGCACTGATGTTAGTTTTCAAAAAGGCGTTGGTCCTATTTTATCTCCTATATCAAAAAAGAAAATATCTGAATTTTCTAAAGAGTTTAATTTAGATAAAATATCATCCGTATTTGAAACTGTGAGTTTAGTACGAAAGTCTCTTAATAAAAATAAAGCTCTCATAGGATTTTGCGGGGGACCTTGGACTGTCGCCACCTATATGATTGAAGGAAAAGGATCACCTACTAAGGAAGTTGCAAAAAGATTTGCTTATGAAAACCCTGAAGCGATGGATGATTTATTAACGGCTTTGGTAAAAACAAGTGCGGATTATTTAATAGGGCAAGCTAAAGCTGGCGCAGATGTTTTAAAAATATTTGAAAGTTGGGCAGAAGGGCTTTCGCCGGAATTATTCGATAAACTTGTTATACGTCCGACAAAAGAAATAATATTCTTAGTTCGGCAGGTTGGTATCAAAAAACCTATTATTGGATTTCCTAGAGGAGCAGGTCTGAATATATATGATTATGCAAAACAGACAGGTATTACAGCTCTGGCTTTAGGAACAGATGTTAATATGAAAAAGATAAGGTCACAAATTCCTGAAAATATGCCGTATCAAGGGAATTTAGATCCGCTTGCTTTGAGAATAGGCGGTAATGTTTTAAGACAATCTGTACAAAATATTTTAGATAATGCTTCTGGTCCTCATATTTTTAATTTAGGTCATGGAGTTACCCCAGATGTTAAAATAGAAAATATTCACGCCGTTATAAATCATATTAGAACAGGCGAGGGGATGTATGTTTGATCTTTATAATTGGTTCAAAGCGATACATTTAATTGCTGTTATCTTTTGGATGGCGGGACTTTTATATTTACCACGCCTTTTTGTTTATCATCATCAGTCTAAAGTTGGCGGAGAACTAGAAACGAAAATGATTGAGGCAGAAGCTAAACTTTTAAAAATAATTATGACTCCTGCGATGTTAATTGCTTTTTTATTTGGCTTGGTTTTAATTGGTTATAATGTACCTGATTTGACAGCTACATTTTGGTTACCAATTAAGCTTTTATTTGTGGTTTTATTAATTGGGTATCATGGCTTTTTATCTAAACAGAGAAAACTATTTCTTACAAATACACGACCAAGGTCTGAAATTTTTTTCCGTAAAATAAATGAAATTCCAGCCATTTTTACGATTATAATTGTTATAATGGTTATTGTTAGGCCTATATAAAAGACTTGACGAATTAAAAATTGCTATTCATTAGAAATATGGATTGTCCTAATCCGTTCTAATTCCCTGTTAATTTTGAACAAAACTTCACAACTATTGAAATATTATGTCTGATTTAAATAAATTAAACTTAGAAGGTATGACCTCTTTAAGCTTGCAAGATTTAAAAACTTTAAAACCTGCTGAATTAATTAAATTTGCAGAAGAAGTTGGCCTTGAAAATGCTGGGTCTATGCGTAAACAAGATATTTTTGTTAGAGTTATGAAGGATCTTGCGGAAGATAATATCCAAATTAATGGCGGTGGTGTTTTAGAAGTTTTGCAAGATGGGTTTGGATTTTTAAGAGCTCCGGAAGCAAATTATTTACCAGGCCCTGATGATATTTATGTCAGTCCAAACCAAGTCCGTAAATTAGGACTAAGAACGGGGGATACTGTATCAGGAGAGATCCGAAGCCCTCGCGATAATGAGCGTTATTTTGCTCTAACAAATGTCACAGAAATGAATTTTGGAACACCTGAGCAGGCGAGGAATAAAGCTCATTTTGATAGCTTAACGCCGTTATATCCTGAGGAACGGTTTCAAATGGAAATAGAAGACCCGACGATTAAAGATATATCAGGCCGGATTATTGATATTGTGTCGCCTATTGGTAAGGGTCAGCGGGCCCTAATCGTTGCGCCGCCCCGTACGGGCAAAACAGTTTTGCTACAAAATATTGCTCACTCAATCGAAAAAAACCATCCAGAATGTTACGTTTTAGTTCTTCTAATTGATGAACGTCCTGAAGAAGTAACCGATATGCAGCGCTCAGTTAAAGGTGAGGTCGTCTCTTCGACATTTGATGAGCCAGCAACGCGCCATGTACAGGTCGCTGAAATGGTTATTCAAAAAGCAAAACGGCTGACTGAGCATGGCAAAGATGTTGTTATTTTACTTGATTCAATCACGCGGCTAGGCCGGGCTTATAACACAGTGGTTCCAAGCTCAGGTAAGGTACTTACCGGGGGTGTTGATGCAAATGCCTTGCAACGTCCTAAACGTTTCTTTGGCGCAGCTAGAAATATTGAAGAAGGAGGATCACTAACGATTATTGCAACAGCTTTGATTGAAACAGGTTCTCGAATGGACGAAGTTATTTTCGAAGAATTTAAAGGAACGGGTAACTCTGAAATCGTTCTAGACCGTAAAGTTGCTGATAAGAGAGTGTTCCCGGCTATAGATGTTACAAAATCAGGGACTCGTAAGGAGGAGCTTTTGGTTTTGCCCGTAGAACTTCAGAAAACATATGTTTTACGCCGCATATTAAATCCAATGGGAACCATGGACGCGATCGAATTTTTATTATCCAAGCTTAAAGATAGTAAAACAAACTCAGACTTCTTTGAAAGTATGAACACCTAAGTTTTTAAAAGAATATCCAATGCTGGCTTTTAGTTTCAAATGAACAATATTTGTATTTTTGGAGCGGGATCTGTTGGTTGTTATTTAGGAGGCTTATTATTAAATACTGGGCAAGATGTAACTTTTGTTGGCCGGTCTAAATTTAAAAGTGAATTGCTCGAAAATGGGTTATCTTTGTCCCATTTTAAAAACCCTAAAATAGATTTAGCCCCAAAAGATATTCAGTTTTATATTGAGCCTAATGTGCTCGCGCGTGCGAATATTATTCTGATTACGGTGAAGTCTCAAGATACAGAGCAGGCAGCTAAGACCATTGCGAAAATTGTGGCGCCGAATACGCTCATAATGAGTTTTCAAAATGGTATAAGTAATGTAGATGTATTAAATACATATTTGCCGAATTTCAAAATATTAAGAGCGGTCGTTCCTTTTAACATAACTGGAATATCGCCAGGACATTTTCATTGCGGCACCGATGGCAATTTAAGTATTGAAAATAGCTCTGATGAGCGGCTCCATTACCTAAAAGAGGCATTTGCAAAGTCTAATCAGCAAATAGATTTATTCGATGATATATTAGCTGTGCAATGGGGCAAACTTCTCGTGAATTTAAATAATGGATTAAATGCTTTAACAGGTGGAGCCCTACGAGACGGGCTCTATCAATCTGACTATCGCCGAGCTTTAGCGGCAGTTATTTCAGAGGCGTTAGAAATTCTTCGCAATACAGGTATAGAGCCGGCAAAATTTGGAAATGCTTCAGCGGATAAAATGATAAAAATATTGGGTTTACCAAACTTTATTTATAAAATTATTATGAATAGAATTGTTAAAATTGATTCAACAGCTCGCTCGTCTATGCTTGATGATTTAGAAATAGGACGCGTAAGTGAAATCAAGTTTCTTCAAGGTGAGATCGTTAACTTGGCAGATAAAACTGCTCAAGAAGCGCCATATAACACAATAATATTAAATCTCGTCGAAGAAGCGTTTAGGAACAAAAAATCTCCTAAACTTTCAGGACAAGACATCTGTATAAAATTAGGTCTTTAAATGACGGCGCCAATATGCTGGGAGGAGGGGAAGCATTTATTTGGCGCCGTCAGTCTTACGGGATATCAAATAACCCTAGTTAGGGGGAAACGGGATTAAATGTTCGCGTAGACCCTTTTAAGCAGCCTTTGCCTTACGGCGAGGTTTTGATTGGATTAAACTTGGTTCATTTATCGCAATTTTTCTGGGCTTTAAGGCTTCGGGGAGTTCACGTTTTAGTGAAATACTCAAAAGACCATTTTCAAGATTTGCACCAGTAACAATCACATGATCAGCTAAGTGGAAACGTTTTTCAAAATCACGTTCAGCGATTCCGCGGTGAAGATATTGAGCGCCATCATTATCAGCCTTGGGGCTGTGATTACTTGAGACCGTTAAGACATTTTCATGGCTTTCAATAGCCAGAGTCTCTTCAGTGAACCCAGCGACGGCGAGCTCTATTTTATAAGTATTTTCAGATAGTTGGCTTATATTATAGGGCGGGTAATTGTTTGACGCATTGGCTTGTTGAGTTGCTGAATCAATAAGATTTGCCATTCTATCAAACCCGACAAATGAACGATAAAGCGGGCTAAAATCATAAGTTCTCATAATTATACATCCTTTTAGCAATGTAGTTTTAGGCTCTCACCATGAGCAGCCTTTCAGAGATGAGACCTCTTAAAGAGCGTCCCATAGAAAAAGGTAGGAAGCCTGATTTAGGTTTCAAGAGATAAACTGTGGTTGAAAATCAATTTTCTTGGGCTAGAAACATAAAAACAGTGGAGATACCTATGCCTCGAAATATTTTAACTCATAAAGTCCTTATTCTAAGCGCTGCGATTTTAGCGGCTTGCTCAAACGGGTCTGAAAATGTGCAAACGCCTAAACCTGTCGAAAATATCGTTGAGAAGGCGATGACGGAACCGGTAACTTTGGCTGAAATATTGGCTCACCCACGTAGAGCGGAAGAAGCGCCTAGAGATCAGTACCGACACCCAAAAGAAACCTTAGAATTTTTTGAAGTTGGCCCGGGTAAAAAAGTCGCTGAGATTTGGCCAGGGTGGTACACAAATGCGATAGCGCCTTATTTGAAAGAAAACGGCGGGAAATACGTTGCTGTTCTTTATCCCGAAGGGATTAATGAACGGCTTGATAAACGCATTCAAGGCTATAAAGAAAAATATTCTGATACATCCGTATATGGTGAAATTGAGTATGGCGGTTTTTGGCAAGACCACGGGCCCATACTTCCACCAGAATCAGTGGATATATTATTGTCTTTCCGTAATGTTCATAATTGGATGGGCCGAGGTTATGCTGATCAGGCCTATAGTGAATTCTTCGCAGCCCTAAAGCCAGGTGGTATTTTGGGCATTGTTGAGCACCGTCTTCCTGAGACTGCTGTTCAAAACCCCAAAGGCTCTACGGGTTACGTCCAAGAATCATATATGAAAGATCAAGCCATACGTGCTGGATTTGAATTTGTTGCTAGCAGCGAGGTAAATGCCAATCCTCGTGATACGGCTGACCATCCATTTGGTGTTTGGACACTTCCGCCGCGCTCACGCCTTCCTAAAGAGGGGAGTGAGGAAGCCAAAGGTTTTGATGCTCAGCTCTTTAAAAACATTGGCGAGTCTGACCGGGCAACGCTGAAGTTTAGAAAGCCGCTCTAAAGCTGAAAAAAAATCTAGCACTTTTCCGTTTGAAGGCCCATATAGTTGATAGGACTTCCAGATATAAAGGACAAGTTATGGAAAATGCGGATATTGCAGCGAAAATGGGCGAAGCTTTGGTAAAGGCTGGCGGCACAGATAAGTCAGTGAAGTTTGACTTTGGAGATGATGGTTGTGTGTTTGCTTCTGGTACTGAAGCCACAACGGAAGATAAAGACGCAGATTGCACAATCTCTGTTTCTAAAGATGACTTCATTTCATTAGCTGAAGGCAATTTAGACCCTATGATGGCTTTCATGTCAGGTAAGCTTAAGGTGGCTGGTGATATGTCGGTCGCGATGGGTTTACAAAGTATATTCTCAAATATGTAAGACCAGAAGGGTCGGTTTTAGGGGGCTTGGCCCCCTTTATTATGGTGAGTATATTTCCAGAATTTGAAGAAGCTGAACTTATTCAGCCAGGCGGGCGACCAATACCCGAGAGCCTCGAATCTCGGATGCGCCTTTATTATATTAAAAATGAAAATTTACGGTTGCGTGTTATGTATGCAACGACGAACCGTGACGAAGCTCGGGGTTCAATTATTTTCTCGCCCGGTAGAACAGAATTTATAGAAAAATATCTCGAGACTATCGCTGATTTTATTGACCGTGGGTTTAATGTTCTCATGGTTGACCCGCGCGGACAAGGTCTGTCTGACCGAATTTTAGAAGATAAGTTAAAAAGCTATATTGATAGTTTTCAAACTTACGCAGATGATCTTGCTTTTGCTCTGGGGGAATTTGAGCACGGTTTGCCCAAACCTCATATTGTTATGGGGCATTCAATGGGAGGAACTATTGCGCTTCAATCTGTTATTAGCGGAGTCATAAACCCCTCCGCTGTTATATGTTCTGCGCCAATGTTAGGCCTGTTTGACCTTGATACATTTATCACGCGCCATATGATTAAAGCTCTAGCTGCATTAGGGTTGGGTACTAGAAACTTACCCTTTCAAAAACAAAGACGGGGGCTTCCTGTTCCTTTTAACATCAATAAGCTGACCTCTGATAAGGACCGATATAGAAACTGGGCGTCTTATTTTCAAACAACTCCGAGGCTTCGATTAGGACCGCCGACATATGGCTGGATTGACTCAGCGCTCAAATCGATGGCTTATGTGAATAGAAATGCGTCTGATTTGAATATACCTTGCCTCATTGTTGCGGCAGGCGCGGACCCTATTGTTGACCCTAAATCAAATAAGGAATTTGCGCGAAATGCAAAAGCACGGTTTAATGTTGTTCCAGGCTCGTTTCATGAATTATTTTTAGAGCGAGACATCTATAGGGATCAATTCTTTGAGTTCTTTGATCAGTTTCTATTTGAACAAGGTATGTAAAACGGCGTTTAATTACCGCCGTTTTTTGGCAAAGCTGGCTAAGGCCAGTAAAAGCCGACCCGTTATGGCATCTGCAGGAGAGCCTGCCGTTTTTAGCATTTTTTCAGCTTCTAAGCTTTGCGATAAGCCTCGCTTTAGGGCTCGCCTTGGCCATATCCTTAATTGTGCCAGAAAATACCTTTCTTGCATTTTAAAAACTGGAGGACGCAAATACTTGATTGCGCTTTGCGCTGTTTCACCTCGCGCCATATTTCCGTTAGCCTCAATTAATCGTCCTAAGTGACGTTGTAGAGCGCGCAAAACAACAGCCGAATTTATCTTGCCGTCCACGGCGCGTTTATAGCTGGCATCACATTCATTAATTCGTCCTTCCATCGCGCTCATAATTATATCATCTATTGATGCATTTTGCCCCCCGGCGGCTAAAACGTGAATGTCTTCAACGGTTACTCTGGCGTCGGGCTCAGATCCGTAGCCTTTATAGAGCATCATTTTTTCAATTTCTCCTTTGGCCAGCGCATAATCCCCTTCTAATAAGGGAACCCACAGCGCTAATGCCTCTGCATCAATGTCTATCGCATTTTCAGTTAATGACGTGCGTACAAGATTGGCTAAGTCTTGGGTATTTGCGCGGTAGCAGCCAATAGAGGCAAAATGCCCTGAACCTTCAAAAGTTTTTCTAATTGCCGAGCGTGGTGTTAAGTCCCCGGCTTCGATGATAAGTTTAGCTTCTGCCTTTTGCGGATCAGTATCAAAAGATTTGATAATTTTACTAATCGCTTGAGCGCTGCGTTCATGGTCTAGTCTGACGCGCACCAAGCGGGCATCCCCGAACATGGATAAAGCGGACATTTCATCTGAAAGCTTAGCAGGGTCAGAAGTTAGGTCATCCGCAGTAAGAATAGTCGCTGCAAAAACGTCATTGGGATTTGTACAATATTTTTTTATGAGTTTCTGAGAGCGTTCTTTTACCAGGCCGCGGTCCGGACCAAATAATAAGACGCCAATAATATCGGTTCGCGGGTTAGCCAGAAAGCTTTCCGCCCGGGCGCCAGTCAGTTTCATTTTTTTGGATTTGCATAATAAGACGCAAGTTTAACTAATATCCTGTCGGCGGCTTCTTTGGTTGTTTGCTGGGTTGCGTTTTTATCAGCAGCAATGAGGCCATAAGGGTCAAGCGGCGCGCCAAATGTTGATACAGCTGTGACAGAACCCTTCGTTAAAACCTTACCACTTTTTTTATCGGTCAATGTATATCTTACAGTGACATTAGAATCATAGCGCGAGGCTACATCAATTGAATTAATACCGAAACCCGACCGCCTTAGTATTGGGTTTAGGGTTAAAACATGCTCGCCGTTATTTTCACCTATCCGGTCACGCAGGCGTTGCATCACAAAAAACCCAGCCTCTTGATCGCCTTGATCGACCCCGTCTGTGACTTTGATGGAGACATTTTCAAAGGCCGCGCTATTTGCTCCGCTTGTTGAGGCGTGAAGAGGGGTAAAGCCTGCACAGCCTGTCAGGAGTAAAAGTGATATAACACTCAATAAGGTTTTGATCATGACGCTACTATATTGATTATTCGTCCAGGAACAACGATGACTTTTCTTACAGTTAGGCCATCAATGGTACGGATGATGGCCGGATAGGCTAAGGCTAATTTTTCGGCCTCCTCTTTGGAAATATCGGCAGGTACAGATATTTCCCCTCGGCGCTTTCCGTTGACTTGTAAAGGTATAGTCACGGTGTCTTCGACAAGCAGACTTTCATCCACAGCGGGCCAGGGCGCGTGATAACATAAGTCTT
Source organism: uncultured Hellea sp. (assembly GCA_964463835.1). GTDB lineage: Bacteria > Pseudomonadota > Alphaproteobacteria > Caulobacterales > Maricaulaceae > Hellea. Next base: position 21,733 of record CAYXEB010000001.1, on the reverse strand, counting down.
CTCCGCCTAAATGTGACCAGCACTCTTCTGATAAATGCGGCATGAAAGGCGCAATGGCGCGAATGAGCATGCCTAGCGCCTCGGCTTTGGCGTCGTCATTAGCTTCATATTTTTTGAGGGCGTTGGTCAGCTCATAAATTTGCGCGACGGAAGTATTAAACCGAAAGCTTTCAATACCTGCTGTGATTTTCGCCAATGCCTTATGGGCAAAGCGGCGCAGCTTAAGCGCGTCACCTTTGGTATTACTTGCCACGCTCAGCGGGTCCATTTTTGGCGTTTCGGAAACAAGCGCCCAGACCTTATTGGCAAAGCGCCAGGCGCCAATTACGCCCGCTTCGGTCCATTCAACATCGCGTTCAGGCGGGCTATCAGAGAGGACAAACCAGCGCGCCACATCCGCGCCGTAACCTTCGATAATGTCATTGGGGTCAACAACATTTTTCTTGGACTTGGACATTTTAATGACGTCGCCTTTTTCGATGATTTGTTTGGTCTCAATATGGAGAAGCTGATTGCCGTCTTCGATGACATCAGCCGGCATGACATAATTCCCATCAGAATCGGTAAAGACCGCATGTGTGACCATACCTTGCGTAAAGAGCCCCGCAAAAGGTTCCCCGCTCGGCAGGTCAAACAATCCGCAATCGCGCAGGCCTTTGGTAAAGAAACGCGCATAAAGCAAATGCAAAACCGCGTGCTCAACCCCGCCGACATATTGATCTACGGGCATCCAGTCAGAGGCGATTTTTTTGTCAAATGGTTTCTCCTTTGTATTACCGCCAGCAAAGCGCGCGAAATACCAAGAACTATCTGCAAAAGTATCCAGCGTATCCGTCTCGCGCCGCGCAGGTTTACCGCATTTGGGGCAGTCGATATGTTTAAAGGTTGGGTGACGGTCTAGCGGATTTCCCGGAATGGACAGGTCAATATTATCATAGGGCAGGGCGACGGGCAGGTCGGCTTCCGGCACAGGCAGCACGCCGCAATCTTCGCAATGAATGACAGGAATAGGGCAGCCCCAATAGCGCTGGCGCGACACGCCCCAATCGCGCAGGCGATATTGCGTGACGCCTTGGCCAATACCCAGTTCTTCGAGGGCCTCAATAGCCTTTATAATTCCGGTCTCCTTAGAACTACCGTTGAGAAATTCGGAATTAAATAATGTACCTTCACCCGTATAGGCTTCATCTCCAACATCATATGTAGTTGCGTCTTCGCCATTAGGTAGAACAACAGGGGTAACGTCCAACCCATATTTTCTCGCAAAATCTAGATCGCGTTGGTCATGTGCTGGACAGCCAAAAACTGCACCTGTTCCATAACCCATAAGAACAAAGTTCGCGATCCAGACGGGCAGGGTTTTACCTTCAATGAAAGGATGCTTGACTCGCAATCCCGTATCACAGCCAAGCTTTGGCGCGGTGGCGATGGCTTCTTCTGTTGTGCCGATTTTCGCGCACTCACCTCTGAAAGCCTCAAGTGCTTCATTATCCTTCGCCAGTTTCTTTGTCAGTGGATGGTCAGAGGAAAGCGCAATAAAGCTCGCGCCAAATAGCGTATCTGGCCGCGTGGTGAAAACCTCAATCTCGGCGTCGCCTTCAAAGCGCATTTGCAGCCCTTCGGATTTCCCAATCCAATTGGCTTGCATCGTCTTTACCTTTTCGGGCCAGCGGTCCAGACCGTCCAGTCCCGTTAAAAGCTCATCGGCATACTCAGTGATTTTGAAAAACCACTGATCCATATCGCGCTGCTCAACGACTGCCCCGCTGCGCCAGCCCTTGCCGTCAATGACTTGCTCATTGGCCAGGACCGTATTGTCGACGGGGTCCCAATTGACCTTAGCCGTCTTGCGGTAGACTAAGCCCTTTTCCCAGAACTTAAGGAAAATCGCCTGCTGCTGTTTATAATAGGCCTCGTCAGATGTCGCAAATTCGCGGCTCCAATCCAGCGCAAACCCAAGGCGCTGGAGTGGGGCTTTCATCGCCTCGATATTCCCGTAAGTCCAATCTTTGGGATGGCCGCCGCTATCTTTGGCCGCGTTTTCTGCGGGCATTCCGAAACTATCCCAGCCCATGGGGTGGAGTACTTCAAAGCCTTGCGCTTTTTTATAGCGAGCCACGACATCGCCCATGGCGTAATTTCGTACATGTCCCATATGTATACGTCCGCTGGGATAGGGAAACATTTCTAAGGCGTAAAATTTGGGCTTATCGCTATTGTCATTGGCCCGAAAAACATCACTCTCTTCCCAGGCTTTTTGCCAACGGGGTTCGACCTCAGCAGCATTATAGCGTTCGGACATGAAAAAGGGGCCTTCATTAAATAATCAAAGCCGCTCTATAGCAGAGTCATGAAGTGAGGCTAGTCCTCAATCATGTTCATCTGGGGTATTTATCCAGCATCAACCGTGGAAATATATAGCTCGCGGGCACGGGTCAAAATTGCATTTTCAATTTGCCGTGCCGTATCAGCATCAACAGCTGCATCTTCCCATCCGCTGGTAGAACGTGTTTGCTTGAAAATAGAAGTTTTAAGTGCATCGGCTCTTAGATTTGTATCGAGGATATAAACATTGGCTTTAAAGCGTTCTTGCGGGGCTTCTGCCGAGGCATACCATTCTGTAACGATGACGCCGCCAAAGGGGTCGACCTGAGCCAAAGGCATAAAATTGAGCGTTTCGAGGCTGGCGCGCCATAAAAAAGAATTCACTCCGATATTTGGCGATTGCGCGGCGGATAGTTTTTGAGCTTCAGCCCGAGCTTTGCCTTTGCCTCCCAAAGAGCCGCATCCGGCCAAGAGCGTCACAGCCAAAAGCGAAGAGGTCAAAATGGCTGGAATACGGGTGGATAACATAGGAGGCTCCTAAAATTGCACGATGTGCAAGGGTTTTGGTTCAAATCAGTTGGCGCTTTATAGCATTAATTTTAACCTCGACTAGCCTTTCCGTGCGTAATTAATGTTCCCAAAATATGCGTTAAACCCCCGTAAAACCGCGATTTAAAAGATTTGTTAACCATTTTTTAGGAAGCGCGGCCGATTAAAAGGTTAACGGCAGGCTAATTTTGCGTGCAAAGTCGGGAGTTAGACATGTCAGCCATTATAAACGGCAAAATATACTGGGTCCCGGTTATTATGGCGGGCCTCGGTGTTATGACGGTTGCTAGCGCGCAAACTAGCGGATCACCATTTGCCAATAAAAAGAGAGTGCAAGCCTGGGAAACACAAGCGCCTGCGGCTCCCAGCCCATCGCCAATCCCGGTGCCATACCAAGCGCCGCAATCTACACCGACTTATTCACCTAATACATCAGCTGGCCCAACGGGCAGTTATTCCGGCGCTCTTCAAAATTTGCCAGCAGCGAAAAGACAGGTACCTGCCCCGGCGCCGTCAAGTGCGCCTGTTGGGGCAAATTATAATTTCTCCCCGCCCGCGACGCCGCCAGCCGGATTTGATGCGGGTTATAGCGGAACGTCTGATAATCTTGCGGGTGCTAGACCAAGCTATGCACCAAGTGCTAGCAGCCAACCCGCAAATACGGGGGCCTATTATCCGGGCAGAATCCAGAGCAGCCCTGCGCAATCTGGGTTTTATGGCAATTCTCAACCTTATTCTGGTCAATATCAACAGCCCACTCAATATAACCAATCTGGTGGCTATTCCCAACCTTATGGACAAGCACAATCATATGGAGGGCCAAATGGGCAAAACCCTCAGCCATATCCGGCTAATCGGCGGCAGCGCTCGGGATCATGGCTTGATAAATTAGGGTTAGGGTCAATCAGGACAACGCTGAAAGGGTATTTCAGAGGCGGCGCTGCCGCTACCCGGGTTAATTTGGGCGAAGCCCCCGCTGAATGGCGTGATGACTATATTGCAGATATAAATGTTGAGGCTGAGGCCAGCGCCATTACACAAGGTGGGCTGGAATACGGTATTAACCTCGAAGCGCGTTCTCAATTTGATAGATATAGAAGAGGCTTTGGTGGATTGGTTGGGGATTGCCCCGCGTCAGTTCCTGGATGTGCGAGCACTGGGGGTGATAATCCTGTACCGGTTCGCGGACATACGTCGCGGTTTTTTACGGATGGTCTGAGTGATGATAAGGATTTTGATATAGCGCTTGAAGGCGCTTATATTTTCCTGCGTTCCTCCTATGGGGACGTCACTGTGGGCTGGGACGATGGGTCTGCTTATCTGTTTAGTCTTGGAGCGCCTTCATTATTAGCGGTTAATGCCTCAAATTCTCCTGTCGACTATACGGGTCTGGATAGTGTCAAAACCGTCAATGATGCCTCAGGCTTTGCAGAAAAAATCACCTATACTAGCCCGCGCCTTTTGGGAGATAAAATTGGTGTCGGCGTTCAGCTCGGGGCTTCTTATGCGCCCAATGCCCGCGCCTGCGGCGTCGATTATTGCGTCAGACGAAACGGGGCGGACGACACAGGTGTGTTAGCGCCCGACCTCTCAGATGTTATTGAATTTGGCGCAGCCATTGACCGTAAATTTGATAATGGCTTGAACGTTGAAGCCACCTTTACTTACGCGACAGCGACAGAAGATAGTGCTTTGGAGGTATTTGATGATCTGGAAAGCTGGAATACTGGCCTAGAAGTTTCTCTAAATGATTGGACCGTTGGGGGCTCATATTTGCAAAGTAATAACGGTCTTGCTGATGGCGATTATAACGCTTGGGATGCGGGCATTACGTGGAAACCTTCAAGATTAGGGTTTACCGCCAGCTATGGGAATGCTGAGGATGAAAGTATTAATCTAGAATCAGATCAAGGCGTTTTCGGAATTAGCTATGAATTTGACCGCTTCACCTTAGGCGCTGGCGTGCAATATATAGAGCGCACAGTTCCGCGAGCGACAGATCTAACCATTGGTGAAGATGAAGAAAAAGCCACAGCCCTCTTCATTGAAGGCGGGTTTACCTTCTAATAAGGCGCTTTACTGGGCAATAACCCTCTTATTCCCGCCAATCCGTAAGCCCCGCTCCCGATAAGTTGTGACGCTGTATCTTCAGTGATACCGCCAAGGGCGAAAATGGGACATGGCGTAGACTTAATTTTTGACGTCAGGGCTTTCACCCCAATCGGCGCTCCAGCGGTGGGGCTGTGACTGGGAAAAACAGATGATAGGATGAGCCCGTCTAAAACGGTGAGATTGTCTTCATATACCCCTGATTTAAGTCCAGCCATTGTGATAATCCAATTTGGGCATCTCTTTCTCCAAATAATCGGGAGGCGCAAAGTTTTGTCGCGCTTAAAATGAACACCGTCTGCTCCAATCTTTATGGCTAAATCTGGATCGGCGCCTATGAGGAGAAATTGATTTTTTTCAAAGGTAGTTTGGCGTAAAATTTGTGCTTCTTTTAAATGACCTTTCATACCGAAATGCCGATATATAATGGTCGTATGTTTGGGTAGGTTTTGAACAATTTCGATGAGGTTGGTCGCCGCCTTTGGGTCAGACATGAAAATAAGGGGTGATACGCGGCAAGTTTTAAGTCTGGCCTTATATAAATTTGTCGCCACACGTGCGACGCGGTGACTTCCATTATAATCCCATAGAGGGTAGGTGTTGCGTAGCATGAGCGACATTGAAGAAAATAAGTCCCTATCTGAAAGACGAGAGGACATCTTAAAGCGAATTCATGACGCTGCCAATAAGTCAAAGCGCGATGACGTGCCAAGCCTTGTGGCTGTTTCCAAAGTACAGCCCGATCACAGGATCGAGGCGGCGCTTGGTTGTGGACAGACATCATTTGGCGAAAATAGAGTTCAGGAGGCCTATAAGCGCTGGAACGAAACTTTTCAGGCGCGCCGCAAAAATGTGAGGCTGCATCTGATAGGACCCTTGCAAACCAATAAAGCCGAAGAAGCGGTAAAGCTTTTCGATGTCATTGAAACGCTCGACCGCGAAAAATTAGTCAAAGCGGTGTTGAAAGCTGCGGATAAAACCGGAAAAATGCCTGAGCTTCTCGTTCAAGTGAATACGGGCGAAGAAGAGCAAAAATCTGGCGTTCATCCTCAAGAGCTCGGGGCCTTCCTCAAGACTTTAAGTGCTGAATATAATCTCCGCCCGCAGGGCCTCATGTGCATACCGCCTGTGGGCCAAGCGGTGTCGCCGCATTTTTGGCTTTTACAAAAACTGGCCAATGAGCACGGACTCAAGACATTATCAATGGGAATGAGTGGTGATTTTGAAACGGCTATAGCCTTTGGTGCAACCCATGTTAGGGTTGGGTCGGCTTTATTTGGACAGAGAAATTACGCTTAGGGACTTTTATGAAACGGGCAACAAAAGTGATTGCAGGACTTGCTCTACTGGGATTGGGATATCTTGCGCTTTGGCCCGTATCAATTGACCCTCAAAGCTGGGACGCCCCTATAGATAAAGGCTATGTTGAAGCTTTCGCGCCCAATACGGAGCTGGCTAATTTGGAACAGTTGTCGATAGGTAAGGTTCATGGCCCCGAAGATGTTGTCCTGCATGAGGGCCAAATTTTCGTTTCATCCCAAGAAGGTAAAATCATTAAGATAGACCCAATTGCCAAGACTTATAAGACCTTCGCCGATACTCAGGGCTCAGCTCTGGGTATGGAGATGGACGCGCAGGGCAATCTTATAATAGCGGATGCATTTCGGGGATTATTATCCGTTGATAGCCGCGGCGTTGTCACTGTTTTGTCAGATGAGGTCGCGGGTACGCCTATTCTTTACGCGGATGATTTGGATATAGCAGATGACGGGACAATTTATTTCTCGGACGCCTCCACAAAATTTGGAGCCAATTCAACGGGCGAGACATTATCTGCCAGCCTATTAGAGATTATGGAACATGGAGGCACGGGTAGGGTATTAGCCTATAATCCAGCCAACCAAACAACCCGTATTATTCGAGAGGGATATGTGTTTTCTAATGGCGTTGCTTTAACGCAAGACGGGCATATATTGGTAAATGAGACTGGGACTTACCAAGTTCATAAAATATCTCCTGACGGGTCAAGCCACGTAATTATGGAAAACTTGCCGGGTTTTCCTGATAATATTAACCGGGGGCCGAAGCTAAGCGATGGACGAGAAAGTTTTCTCATAGGTATTGTAAGTCAGCGCTCAAAATGGCTTGATGACAATGCCCGTAAACCTTTTGCTCGCAAAGTCGCTATGCGCCTTCCTGCCTTTATGCGCCCGCAAGCTGTCAGCTATGGGTTAATCGTTCAGATAGACGGGGATGGAAATATTATAAAAACATGGCAAGACCCGAGCGGCGCTTATCCGAGTGCGACGGGCGCCGTTATTGCTGAAGATGGTTATATGTATGTGTCGAGCTTAACTGCGCCTTATTTGGGACGGGTTAAACTCAATTAGCAGAAATTAGACTTTGCCTAACGCTAAGCCATATGTCATGACTATATGCAACAAAGTGCATATAAGGAGAGTATATGTCTCGTGAATTTGATGTTATCGTTTTTGGAGCGACGGGTTTTACAGGCCGGTTGGTCGCAGAATATCTAAATACCCAATACGTCAACTCAGATGTTAAATGGGCCATGGCGGGCCGTTCGCAAGATAAATTAGAAGCGGTGCGTGGTGAGATGAAAATCTCTAATGATATCCCGCTGATCGTAGCAGATTCGCAAGGCCTATCGTCTTTATCCGCAATGGCGTCACAAGCCAAAGCCATATGCACAACGGTTGGGCCCTATCAACTTTATGGTGATCCCTTGGTTGAGGCCTGCGTTACTAATGGCGTTGATTATGTTGATCTATCAGGTGAGCCCGCTTGGATGCATGATACGATTAAAAAATATAACGCCGCGGCCAAAGAAAGCGGCGCGCGGATTGTTCATTCTTGCGGTTTTGATTCTATTCCTTTCGACCTTGGTGTTTATTTTTTGCAAAACCATGCCATTGCTGAGCACGGCGGAGTTTGCTCAAAGATTCGAGGCCGTGTGCGCAAAATGAAAGGAACCTTTTCGGGCGGTACGGCGGCCAGTTTCTTCGCAACGATGAAACGCGCGGGGCAGGAACCCGAAGTTCTCAATTGGTTAAAAGATCCGTTTTCTCTTACGCCTGATTTTTCAGGCCCCGCGCAGCCTACAGGTCATAAGCCAATTTTTGAAACTGATCTGGATAGCTGGTCAGCGCCCTTCATCATGGCCTCTATTAATACAAAAAATGTCCACCGTTCCAACGCGCTTTTAGGTCACCTTTATGGACAGGACTTTGTCTATGACGAAATGGTTCTTACGGGCCCGGGCGAGGCTGGACAGGCGGCGGCTAAACATGTGGCGAGTGATAATTCTATGGCAACAAATCCGCCTAAGCCTGGCGAGGGACCCAGTAAGGAAGAACGCGAAACAGGGTTTTATGAGGTGATGTATGTTGGGGACGCGCCTGACGGAAAACGTATTATCGCTAGCGTTAGTGGCGATAAAGACCCGGGCTATGGATCGACGTCTAAAATGATAGCCGAATCGGCTCTTTGCTTGGCGCGAGATATTGACAAACAGAAAACGAGCGGGGGCGTCTATACCCCAGCCCCAGCCATGGGTGAGGCCTTGATTAATCGCCTGCAGCAAAATGCAGGTCTTACGTTCAAGATTGAGAGCTAAGCGGGACAAGTATGAAAATTTATAATGGCTTAAATGGTCTTTTTTATATTCTTTATGGATTATTTGGAGCCTTTTTGCCGTTAAATATGGCAAAGCTAATGGGGTGGGAGCTCAGTCTTTTAGGGCTTCATCAGATGCGGGCTATATCTGTGGTTATGGCCGTTATGGGTTTAATGTGCTGTCTATATGCGCAAAAATTATCTGACCAAAAACCTCTAACCTTAGCTATTATACTCGTAACCCTTGGGTTTATGGCGGGGCGCTTTTTAGGACTATCGATTGATGGCGCGGGGCCTATGCAGACCTATCATGAAATTGGCGTTGAAATAATATGGGCTGGGTTTGGGCTCTTTTTACTAAAACGTAACCCAGCTTAGCTTATCGGCTGAACCGCCGATTAAAAAAGATAATGAGGGCTGTAACCAATATTATCATCAAGAGGTCTAGTCCAAAATCAGCCCAGCCTATTTTAGGAGCCCCTAACGTCAACCAAGCTGTGTTTGGAAGCTCAGGGTCTTCGTAGCCTAAAAAGCCAAAGACGAAAATATTATTAGCAATATGGGCGCCAATTGCGCTTTCTATTCCGCCTTCAAAATAAAGCAAGACACACATGGCCATGCCAAAACTAAAGATACTCGCAAGGTAGGGCCACATTTGGCCTTGAGCTTCGGGGTTGGCAATGTGAAGCGCTGCAAATCCGGCAGATGTGAGAATGAAGATTATCCAAGGCACATTAAAATATTTCGCGAGGGATTGATTTAAATATCCGCGGCATAAAAACTCCTCACTTGCGGCCTGAAAAGGCACGAGGAGGAGAGTAATAAGTAAAAGAGGACCATAGTCTTTAAAGCTTGGTTGAATTTTTATACCAGCATATTCACTGGGCAGAAGTATCGACTCAATAAAAGAGGCTATGACGAAAAAAATAAAAAGAACACATCCAGCGCGGAGCATATAGTCCCAACGAAATTTTTTCGCTGAGGTCAGAAGATCCTTTATCGCCCGCTTATGCCAATATTTATAGATTAGAGGCACGAGGATAAAAACAGGGATAAAAACTAAAAGGAGGTCGAAATAAATCGTGATATTATTTGTCGGGAAAAGGCTCTTGGAGGCAAATAAAAACGCCGCCATTCCTAAAACACTCAAAAAGCAAATAAGGATGAACCCAATTATCCAATGCCATAAATTTTGTCGGCTACCTATTTTTGGCAAAAAATAAGCCGCAAGAGATGCGGCCTTTTTGTTTGCAGATAAGCGAATTGGAACTACCTAGGGGCTAGAACCATGGTCATCATTCGGCCTTCGGTTTTGGGTTCAAATTCGACTTTCGCGGTTTCTTCGAAATCTTCTTTTACCCGTCCTAAAAGGTCCATGCCGCGGTCCATATGCGCCATTTCGCGGCCGCGAAAACGGATTGTCACCTTAACCTTGTCGCCGCGGTCAAAGAATTTTTGCATGGCTTTGGTTTTGACCTGATAATCATGCACATCGATATTGGGGCGCATTTTAATTTCTTTAAGCGTCGTCGTGCGTTGGTTTTTACGGTTGGCGGCTTTCTTTTTTTGATTTTCGAAACGTAGTTTTCCGTAATCAAGAACTTTGCAAACGGGCGTTTCACCAGGCGCGACTTCGACCAAATCTAACCCTGCAGCGCGGGCTGCCGCTAAGGCCTCGTCAAGACTGACGACGCCTTTTTTTTCACCAGTTTCAGTAATCAAGAGAACTTTGGGATTGGTAATATCCCGGTTAATACGTGGGCCTTTGGGCTTTTTAGCGGGTTGAGCCGCAAGTGGTCTTCTAGCGATGCTAATGTCTCCTGATTTGTTATAGCGCAGGGAATATGGCGAAGCTGGTGCGTTAATTCAAGAGGTCTTTGTAAACTCTAAGCGTTTTTCGTTGAAGATTATGCGTGGAAAATAGGGAAGATATCCGTTTTCGGGCAAATGTAGAGTTAAATTCCGTGTCTTCGCTCCCGCGTTTTATCGCCTGCGCAAGCGCGGCGGCATCGCTCGGCGGGACTAAAATACCTGTTTCTCCGTCTTTTACAGTTTCTAATGCGCCGCCATGCGCCGTCGCAATGACGGGTTTCCCCATAGCTTGAGCTTCCGCTGAGACACGTCCAAAAGCTTCTGGGTCTGTCGAGGCGGAAATAACGATATCAGCCGCCATCAGGGCAAGCGGAACATTGATCATATGACCGGGCATGATGACCCGCTCAGATATATTTAAAGAACTCGCAAGACTTTTGAGTTCTTCTACATAGGCCTCGCGGCCTTGGGCGTCGCCGAGAAGAACCAGTTTGTAGTTTTGGGGTAAGGCGGCGAGGGCCTCTATGGCGACTAATTGGCCCTTCCACCGCGTGAGGCGTCCGGGCAGCAGGATGACTTTATCCCCGCTCTCTATTCCCCATTTGCCTTTTAGACTTTTAATATCTTGGGCAGAGATTTTGCTGGGGTCAAAGCGCGCCATATCCACGCCCCTGGGAACAACTGTAATTTTATCAGAGGACGTTCCGTGGGTTTTGATGATATGGTTTTTTGTATATTCTGAATTGGCGATTATATGCGCGCCTTTGGTCATAACGGAATTATAGAACCGCTTAATACCGCTCTTGGCATTATAAACACCGTGATAGGTGGTTAGAAAGGGCCGCTTCTCTAATTTGGCGGCCAGTAAAGCCGGCCATGCGGGGGCGCGTGAACGCGCATGAACAATATCAATGTCATATTTTTGTATGATAGCTCTTATAAGCCTTATGCGCGCAAAGATGGTGAATATATTTTTAGACCCGATATTTGATTTATGGAGTATGCCGCCCAAGGCCAAAAGCTCTGCCTCCATACGCCCGCCCGCGCTTATGACATGCGCCGTATAATCATCCTGTACTAAAGCTTGAACTATTTCTAATGTCGTCGCTTCAACACCGCCGGCATTGAGTTCTGGAACAATTTGGAGCACATTCATTTATATAGATTCCCTAAGGACACTTTAGCATGACTGGTGAGATTGACCTCAACTATTTATCAAGAAAATCTGGCGCGCGAATAGCCTATAAGCAAAACCAAGGTAACGGACCAACTCTTATTTGGTGCGGTGGATTAAAGTCAGACATGGAAGGCGGGAAGGCGGTTCATTTGCATGAATGGGCCAGCCGTGAAAATAGAAATTTCATTCGATTTGATTATTTTGGTCATGGTAAAAGTTCTGGCCGTTTTAGAGATGGCACAATTTCCCAATGGGCTGATGATGTGACTTTCGTGATGGATGAGCTGTCAAAAGGCGCGGTTATTCTTATTGGGTCATCAATGGGCGGCTGGGCTGCCTTAATGGCGTCCATGAAGCGCTCTGCCCGCGTTAAAGGCCTGCTATTAATCGCGCCAGCGCCTGACTTTACTCAAAAACTAACTTGGGAATATTGGACCGAGGAACAGCGTCAGACATTGATTGATGACGGCATTGTCTATGTCGAGTCGGATTATGATGAGCCCTATGAATATAGCCAAATATTGATGGAGGACGGACGGGCTAATCAAATTTTGGATAAGTCCATTGCATTTTTGGGCCCTGTTAAAATACTGCAAGGCGCTATGGATACTGTGGTTCCTTGGGAGTATTCAAAACAAATATTAGACTTAATTACATCAGAGGATGTGGATTATACGCTTGTAAAGAACGGGGATCATAGTCTTTCTTCACCAATTGATTTGAAGAGGTTGGTTTCTACGGCAGAAGACTTATGCCGCCAAATTGAAAGCTAATATTTTATGCCCACGCCTTACATGACGGTAAATGAAGCTAAACGGTCCTTGAAGAATCAATTTATCCAAGCTGGCCTTGATAGCCCCGCCCTTGACGCCCGCCTATTGGTAATGATGGCGACAGACATGAGCCGGGCGGACTTAATCGCCCAGGGCCATAGTATTTTACCTCGTAAAATTATGGATCAGATTACCCTGCTATCGAAGAAAAGACTGTCCGGTGAACCCATTTCTCATATTTTGGGATATAATCCTTTTTACGGGCGTAAGTTTAAGGTCACGCGCGATGTATTATCCCCGCGTCCAGAAACCGAGATGCTCGTCGATGGCGCTTTAGATTATATTCGCTCTAAGCCTGACGCGCGAATATTAGATTTGGGAACAGGCTCGGGTGCAATTGTTATTTCCATTTTAGCCGAAGCGGAGACTGTAACAGCTACGGCGGTTGATCTCTCAAAAGCCGCGCTTGAGATTGCAACAGAAAATGCGAAATGTCATGCGGTGGATGAGCGCCTGGAGTTTGTTTTGGGGCGATGGTTCGAGGAGCTTAATCAGCAATATGACCTCATTGTTTCAAATCCTCCATATATAAACTCGCTTGCTATGGAGGATCTTAGCCAAGAGGTTAAAAATTATGATCCTCATCTTGCCTTAAGCGGCGGAGCTGATGGCCTTGAGGCGTATAGGGCTATTGTAAAAGACGCCAAATCCTACTTAACGCAAACTGGAAAAATATTATTTGAAATCGGGTTTGATCAAGCGGTAGTGGTGAGCGACTTGTTACGTGAGGCGGGGTTTCATAATATATCTGTCGATAATGATTTGGCGGGTCATCCTCGGATGATTGGGGCAGATTGCAGCGTGGCTGTCAAATAACTCTTATTTGATTAAAAAAAGCATTGCCTTTCTACAAGGCTTTGCTAAATAAAAATGGTGAGATGTATTCAGCTAACTGAAACCCACAAAGCCCAAATTAAATAGAATGGCGCAAATGCGATTATCGGGAACTTTAAGGACGTTATTATCATGAAACGCCAGCGCGGTAGAAATCGCAATAACCGTAATAATAATCACAATAACCAAAACCGGTCTATGGATAGTAATGGTCCTGAGGTTAAAGTTCGCGGTACGGCGTCAACCATTTATGAAAAATATACAACGCTTGCCCGTGACGCGCAGTCGTCAGGAAATAGGGTTAAAGCTGAAAACCTACGCCAACATGCAGAACATTATCTTCGGCTTTTAAATATTCAAGAGGCCGCTAAACGCGCGGCGCAGGAAGAACGTGACGCGGCAAGAGCTGCCCGGGAAGATGCAAATGAAACCTCTGACAACCCGGAAGATAAGAAGCATCGCAGACATCAACCCCGGCGCAATAATCGCGATAATTCCGAAACGGTTGAAGCCAGTGAAAACTCGGGTGAAGACAAGACTCCTTCCGTAGAAACTGCGCCTGATAGAACAGATGAAAAGGCCGAAACACTGGCCGTAAACGGTGATAATTCTGCACCTAAGCGCCGCAGAAAAGCGCCGGCGCGCAGTACAGCCCCAGAAAAAACTGAAGCCGTAGACGCGGCGGAGTAATTTTTGAAACAATCATTTGTTTCACACAAAATGACTCGCCTCTATCTTTGTAATGCTATAACAGCACAAGCCGTAGATGGCCGAGAATACTAATATAAAGCAGACGGATATGCCCGACAGGCGCGGCCGTCCAGGTAGATTGCCGCTCGAAGGCTCCTCAAAAATTACGGCGCGGATTACACTCTTTGCCGTTTTGGTCGCAATTATATTGACGGTTGGAAAATTCATCGTATGGCAAGAAAGCCATTCTGTTGGCATATTATCCTCTTTGATACATTCTTCCCTAGATCTTATTGGGGCTCTCTCAAGTTTTATTGCTGTCAGATATGCAGCGAAACCGCCAGATGAATCATATCGTTTTGGTCGAGGCAAGGCTGAAAGCTTTTCTGCTGTCTTTCAAGTTTGCCTCATTGTTTTAGGCGCCTTGCACCTTTTGGAAGAGGTTTTTGAGCGCATTTCCGATCACGCCCATATTGCTCAAAGCGGCTTTGCGATTTCAATGTTGTTTATTTTTATCGCGATTACGATTTGGCTGATAATTGCTCAAAGCTGGGCCATTCGAACAACGGGGTCACTGGCCGTTAGGGGTGATCGGGCTCATTATTTTGCAGATTTATTGGCAAATATATTTGTAATTTTAGGCATAGCTATATCAGCTTATACCTCCTTTAAATGGGCCGATGCTTTTGTCGGGGCGCTTATGGCTGTTTGGCTTTTACATACAGCGTTTAAAGTTGCCCGTTTGGCTTGGGCTCAATTGATGGATATGGAGCTAAATCCCGAAGAACGGGCCTTAATCCTAAGGCTGGCCATGGAAGATAATAATGTAAAATCCGTCCACGATTTGAGAACGCGGGCATCTGGCCCTCATATTCATATTCAAATGCGTCTCGACCTCAATGATAATGTCACTTTGAAACAATCGCACGATATTATTTTAGCGGCAGAGAAACGCCTTATGGCGGCTTTTCAAGCGGCTGATATTCTTATTTATCCCCATCCGTCAGAATGCGGGAATGTTCATGGTAACAAACACTTCCATAGGTCCTAATTATAGAGTTAAGTTTTCATTACCGAATTAACGTTAAAGTTGTTGTTATGAATTATCTTTATTCACACAATTTGGATTTTTAAAAATGTCCGCCTTATCCAAAGGGTTTTTAGGCCGTTGTGAAAAACTGGGTTTTACCTCTCCTTATATTGTGGATTTGAAAAAATTTGGATCTAAAGCCAAAACGGACTTGGACGCATTTATTGCGCAGAATTATCATGGCACGATGGCTTGGCTAGAGGAGACCAAAGAGCGCCGTGGGCATCCTCACCAACTTTGGCCTGAGGCCAATTCAGCTATTGTTCTAGGTATGAATTATGGGCCTGATACGGACCCTTTGGTAAGTTTAGACCAAGGCTCAAAAGCCACGATTTCCGTTTACGCGCGCAACACAGATTATCACGACCTCATCAAAGGGCGGCTCAAAGAACTTGCAGGCCTTATCGCGCGTGATACGGGCAAAGATGTTAAAGTCTTTGTTGATACTGCGCCGCTCATGGAAAAACCTTTGGCCCAAGCTGGGGGGTTAGGTTGGCAGGGAAAGCATACAAATCTCGTAAGCCGTGATTTTGGGTCTTGGCTCTTTTTAGGCGTGATCTTATCTGCGGCGCATTTGGACCCAACCCCGCCCGAGACCGATCACTGCGGGAGTTGCCAAGCGTGCCTCGATATCTGTCCGACCCAAGCTTTCCCCGCGCCCTATAAACTCGATGCCCGCAAATGTATTTCATATTTAACCATCGAACATAAAGGACCGGTAGACCTAGAGTTACGCGAAAAAATGGGAAACCGGATTTACGGTTGCGATGATTGCTTGGCAGTGTGCCCGTGGAATAAATATGCGCGCCATAGCAAGGAATTAAAATTAGCGGCGAAGCCTGATTTAAACGCTCCAGATTTAACGCAGTTGGCTCGGCTCACAGATGCTGAGTTTAGAAAGCGCTTTTCGGGCTCTCCCATTAAGCGCATTGGCCGTAATCAATTTATTCGAAACGTTATTTACGCGATTGGGAATAGCGCTGACTCCTCTCTTAAAAGCAGTTTAGATCCACATATCTGCTCAAGAGACCCGGTTATAAAAGAGGCGGCTCTATGGGCAGAAAGCCGCCTTTTAAAATCTAGGCTTTAACTTATGATAGTCGAACCAGAAAAAATTCGGCGAATTGGGACAGCGAACGAACCTCTCTCTAAAAATTTAATGATATTTTTCGTCTGGATCTTTCTTTGCTTAATTGGCTTAGCCATATTTTTTATGAATTTTAAAGCTCTCGTTTTAACGACAATCATAATTTGCGTAATTTGTACATTTCAGGCTGCCCTGCGGCTAACGGCCTGTCTTTTTAAAAAACCTCAAACTTCGCTTGATACGGAAATAATCGACTGGCCTTTTTATACGGTTCTGGTTCCGCTTTTTCGTGAAGCCCATATGGCGGAAACCTTGATGATGGGTTTGGCCAGACTTGACTATCCCGCGAAACGCCTGGAAATACTCATGATTTGCGAAGAGATTGACCCCTTCACGATTGCGATGGTCAAGCAATATATAAAGCCGCCTTTTAAGCTCGTAATTGTACCCAAAGGCCTACCGCAAACAAAACCTCGGGCTTTAAATTACGCCATGAAAGACGCGAAAGGTGAATTCGTTACGATTTATGACGCCGAAGATATTCCCGACCCTGCCCAGTTAAAAATCGCCGCCACAGCTTTTCATAAAAACCCAAAGCTTGGCGCCATTCAAGCGCCTCTGGATTACAGAAATTCAGATGAAAACTGGCTCACCCGTCAGTTTTCTCTCGAATATGCGGCCTTGTTCCATGTTTGGAATCCGTTTTTGGCAAAGCTCAATTTACCGTTTCCTTTGGGCGGAACGAGCAATCACTTACGGCGCAATGCTTTAGACTTTGTCGGGGGCTGGGATAGCTATAATGTGACGGAGGACGCTGATATCAGTTTCCGGTTGGCGGCCTTAGGCTGGGAATTTACGTCAATTTCGCCAGCGACATCTGAGGAAGCTGTAAGTACTTGGGATTCATGGTTCTATCAGCGCTCGCGCTGGATGAAAGGCTTCATGCAAACGCTCATCGTTCATATGAAAAGCCCGATGACATCTATAGATAAAAAGGGGCTAAAAAGGTTTTTTATCTTGCAGCTTTCAATTGGATTGACGCTTTTAAACGCTATTTTTCATCTGCCGATTATTATTATGATCGCTTGTGTTATCCTGTGGCAGATATTGAATACGGGCATTATTTACATACCTATTCATTTTCTCGTTAGCCTCATTATTAGCTATCTTGCAGGCATCCTTATTGGCATAATTGGTGTTATCCGCGCTGGTAAACCCCGACTTATTTTTTCATCAATGGCCATGCCTATATATTGGTCAGCCCTTTTTTTCCCGGCGCTTCACGCGCTTTGGGAATTAGGCCGTAAACCTTTCTTCTGGCATAAGACTCATCACAGTGGTAAATCTGCAGTCCGAAAATCAATCCCTTTGGACCTTCCTTATCAATATGACGCCTTCTGATGACTTATTTCTAACAAGCTTGGGGCTTGTGTTTTGTGTGGTATTAGGGGCTTTTGCCTTTATCCGTCATTTTAAAAAACATGCAGAGTTTAAAACGCGGATGATACCTTGGATTATCATAAGCTTGGGCGCGATTGCGACGGGCTTTATGTTGCTTGTGCATTTGGTCAATTTACTTGGGCTGGAAACAGGACGTGGATAATATCTAAAGCTGAAATTTAAGCGTAAAAAAACCGAAGACTAAGCTCCGGTTTCTTCGAATGAATTGAAGACTATTCCTCTTCTGCGGTTGGCGCCTCTTCCGCAGCAGGCGCAGCGTCTTCAGCTGGTGTTTCTGCAGGCGCTTCCTCAGCAGCAGCTTCAGCTGCCGGGGCCTCTTCAGCAGGAGTCTCTTCCGCAGGAGCGTTTTTAGCTTCTTCTTCAGCCGCCTTAGCCGCTTCTTTTGCTGCCTTAGCGGCTTCTTTCGCAGCTTCTTTAGCCTCAGCTTCGCGAACTTTGCGCGCTTCTTCTTTTTCAACACGGTCAAGAACAAGCTGCTGAGCTTTCGCGCCCGGCTTGCCTTTATTTGGGTTATTGCCAGCTTTCCATTCCCAAATGCCAGCTGCGCTTAAGAAGCGAGCAACGCGGTCCGTTGGGCGCGCGCCCTTGCCGAGCCACTCTTTACATTTATCAATATCGAGCTGAACGCGGTCTGCGCTATCTTTAGGGAGCATGGGGTTATATCGGCCCACGATTTCGATAAAGCGGCCATCACGCGGCGCGCGCGAGTCGGCGATAACGACACGGTAATAAGGGCGTTTTTTGGCGCCGTGACGGGCCAGACGAATTTTAAGTGCCATGAGTTTTTTCCTTTAAATCAAGCAATCAGTTTATTTTTTCTTTTTTCCAAAAGGGAGCCCGCCAATACCGGGAAGCTTGGGTTTGCCTCCGCCCAAACCGGGTAAGCCGCCAATTCCAGGAAGTCCGCCTTTGCCAAGGCCTTTTGGCAGATTTCCCATTTGTTTTTTAAGTTCTTCAAGCATCGCCGGGTCGATATCTGCGGGGTTTGGCATGCCGCCTTTACCGCTCATTCCCGCGCCCATTCCGCCTGGCATTTTAGGCATACCGGGCATCCCGCCCATTTGCGCCATCATATTGGCCATGCCGCCCTTGCCCATTTTCTTCATCATATCGGACATCTGGCGGTGCATTTTGAGAAGCTTATTGACCTCTTGAACAGACATACCAGAGCCGGCCGCGATACGTTTCTTACGCGAGGCTTTTAACAGCTCTGGTTTCTTACGTTCTTGCGGCGTCATAGACAGGATGATGGCTTGTTGCTGTTTGAGCAGGCGGTCATCAATGCCGCCCGCGGCGTCGAGCTGCTTTTTCATTTTGCCCATGCCAGGCATTAATTTCATCAGGCCGCCCATGCCGCCCATTTTTTCCATCTGGCCAAGCTGTTTCCCAAGGTCGTCCAGATCGAACGTGCCTTTTTCCATCTTCTTGGCAACGCGCGCCGCTTCTTTTTCGTCGATAACCTGAGAGGCTTTTTCAACAAGGGAGACAATATCGCCTTGGCCGAGAATACGGCCCGCCAGGCGCTGGGCGTCAAAGGCTTCAAGCCCGTCAAGCTTCTCGCCTGTTCCGAGGAATTTAATCGGCAAACCAGTCACGGCCCGCATAGAGAGCGCCGCGCCGCCGCGCCCATCGCCGTCAATTCGCGTCAGGACAAGTCCCGTTAACGGCAAGCGCGCGTGAAAGCGTTTCGCCGTTTCAACCGCGTCTTGCCCGGTAAGGGCGTCTGCCACCAAAAGTGTTTCAATAGGTTTTGTTTCTTCGGCGATGGCCGCGACTTCATCCATTAACTCATCATTAATGGTGGTCCGGCCTGCCGTATCGAGAAAGACTACATCATAGCCGCCCTTGGCGCCTGCGTCCATCGCGCGCTTGGCGATCTCTAAGGCGGATTGGCCTTTAACAATTGGGAGGAATCCTGTGCCCGTTTGCTCCGCTAACATGCCCAGCTGTTCCATCGCGGCGGGGCGGTTTGTATCCAGAGAGGCGAGCAAGACTTTGCGCTTGCCTTGTTCTTTTAAGAATTTCCCGATCTTACCTGTTGAGGTCGTCTTACCTGAGCCTTGAAGGCCAGCCATTAAAATAGCGACAGGGGGACGGCCCGCGAGATTAAGCTGAGAGCTTACGGCCGCTTTTTCAATATCAGCTTCATCTTCCGAGAGGGTCCCGCCCAGCATATCAACAAGGCCGTCATGGACAATTTTAACAATTTGCTGACCAGGCTTAACCGATTTGATTACCTTCTCGCCGACAGCTTCGGTTTTTATTTTTTCAATAAAGTCTTTAACAACGGGCAGGGCGACATCGGCTTCAAGCAAGGCAACGCGAATTTCGCGCATAGCTGTGGCCACATCCTTTTCGGACAGCGCGCCGCGCCCCGTCAGGTTGTCAAAGACACCAGAGAGTTTGTCGCCTAAGGCTTCAAACATTTATCGACCTTTCTTCCTAAACCTAACGGCTTAGTTGTGTTTAATTCACATCCGCATAGCAGTAAGAACTCCAGTGAACGATAACGTCGACTGGAGGACCCCGCCTGCATCGTTCTGGAACCTTTGAAATAAAGGTGGGAGCTGTCGCACAGGTCAGAGCGCAGGATAATACTGCGCGGATTAGCGGGCCTATAGGCGGCGGGGGAAAAGATGTCAAATAGAGAATGATCTCATTATCTGTGGTGAATTGAGGCGCCGCACGGATGTTAGAGATCGCATGGCATAACTAGGTAGCAATGATCTAATCGACAGGCTGATCACCAGGTCTTGCGACTGCTCGCTGCTCAGCTGAAGTTGCGACGACCAATTGAAACCGTAGGCATAAGCAGACATTAGCTCTGTCTAAATCGGCTTTGTCAGGTTAAATTAGTCGGGTACAGGATTTTGCGTTTGCCAAATTTTTTCGCGCAGCCGTAACATGTCACATTTCCTTGAGAATGGTATACTAGAACTTACCCCCGTCTATCCCGTCATAAGTGTAGTCGTTTGACATTAGATTTTAAGGCCGCAAGTAAGATGGGAAGACATATATCATAGCATCGCGACGTGATGGCACTTCTGACCGCCTTGCATGCTTGCAATTGATATTGAAGAAAATGAGATAAAAGAGAGATTCAAGATGGGAAAACTAACAGATATTTCCGCAGCTGTTTTGGGGCTGGCCCTTTGGTTTCTACCCACTTGTTCTTTTGCACATACAGATGATGGCTCCAAAGAGGCGCTAAAACGCTTTACGCCGGAACAGGTGTTTAATCTCGAATATGGCGATGATCCGCAAATCTCGCCGGATGCCCGGACGATTATATATGTGCGCCGGTCTATGGACGCCGTTAAAGATGTCATACGCGGCGATATCTGGTCGCTGGATACTATCAGCGGAAAGCATCGTCCGCTCGTATCAGGCGGCGCGTCTGCGGGTGCCCCGCGCTGGTCTCCGGATGGCAGCCAATTCCTTTACACCACATCCAATAATAACAAACCCGAATTACGGGTTCACTTCATGGAGGACGGCGAGAGCTTTTCTTTGGCGCGTCTTGAAGCAGGCCCGTCGGGCGCAACATGGTCACCGGACGGGAAGCACATTGCGTTTAGCATGTTCACCCCGGGCGAAACACCGAGCTTTTCAAAGCTGCCTGCTGCGCCCAAAGGCTCCGAATGGTCGCCTCCCGTTCGCGTCACGGATGATATCACCTTTCGGCGAGACGGCGGCGGGTATTTGAAAGAAGGCGCAAGTCATATCTACACTTTACCGGTCGAGGGTGGAACGCCGCGTCAAATTACCGAAGGCGGCGCGGGTTTTGGAACCCCTGAATGGCTGACCAATGACAGCTTATTGGCAGTGGGGAACGAAGCGGAAGACCGCGATCTGGACCCAATCGAAAGAGAAATTTACCGGATTGATCTCAAGGATCTCAAGCGGACGGCCCTTACAAACCGCGACGGTCCTGACAGCAACCCGCTGGTGTCCCCAAACGGAAAATTAATTGCTTACACTGGCTATGACGATAAGGTTTTATCCTATCAGCAAACCCAGCTCTATGTGATGAATGCCGATGGCAGCGATCGTCAGCTACTTAGCAAAGATTTTGATAGATCGATTGGTCGGCTGGCTTGGAATGGTAACCGAGAAATTATCGCACAAGT